>CAIYDY010000228.1 GCA_903925015.1 uncultured Acidobacteriia bacterium | reverse complement strand
GTGACTGGAGTTCAGACGTGTGCTCTTCCGATCTCGCAATACGCCACCAGATCCCGGTACAACCCCTCCACAACGGCACCGTCCAAGCCCGCAGCCTCGGCCCAGTCGCGCCGAGTCTTCAAAACGGCGGCCACCCGTTCCGGAGCCGCCACATTCGCGGAACTCGTTTTGAACTTTGCGGCTGCCCGGACATAAGCAACCCGTTCCGCGATGAGCGCGACGATCTCACGGTCAATCGCGTCCATCCCGGACCGGATTTCGTCCAAGTTCGCGCACTCGGCTGGAGGTATGGATTTGCCCGGCATCTACTTCGCGCAGTATTGGTCGAACGCTGCCGTCAACATGGTTGCGATTTGGAACGCATCGCGCTGTTCAATGTCCCGGCGGTGCATGATGTAGACCGGCTTTCCGTTCTGGAACAATGCCAACGACGGCGATGACGGTGGAACATCGGACAAAATTTCGCGCAAACGGGCGACTGCTGCCACATCGCCACCAGCGAAGACCGTCGCGGCCTTGTCGGGCCGGTTCGCGTGTTGCAGCGCCATCCCGATGGCCGGGCGCGCCTTTCCGGCCGCGCAGCCACAAACCGAATTCGTGACCATCAAAACAGTGCCGGATTCCGCCACCAGACGGTCGACATCCGCAGGCGTACGGGCTTCCTCCACACCGTGGCGCGTCAGGTCTTCGCGCATGGGGATCAAAAGCATTTCAGGATAAGGCATTCTCCTACCAGTGATGCGCGTGGTCCGGACTTAGATTCTTCTACTGCAACCAATACGTCCGGATGGCCAGCCAAGCCGCCCCAATCACCCAACCCAAGCCCGCTTGGTATTCCCGGTTTTTCACATACAGCGCGAACGAGAAGTCATCCGGGCCAAGTCCCGACTTCGGCCAACTCGGCACCAGAAGCGGAACCCGTGCCGCAAATTCCGAATAGCCGGGCAAGATCTTGGTGAGATGTTGTTCTTCAAGTTCGATCGCCGGCAGGTACACCAATGCAAAAAGGGTCGCAAACAATACAGCCAGACCGACGGACCGACCAGCCGCCGCAAATCCCATCGCTGTAAGTAAAGTTCCCAAATACAGAGGGTTGCGGGTGAAGGCGTAGGGCCCCGATACAGCCAAGCGCTGGTTCTTGGCCAAGTGCCCCGCAGCCCAGGCGCGGATGGCAAGCCCCAGCAACGATGCTCCCAGCCCCACAATCAAAGATCCTTCAGATGGGTACGAAAAGGCCGCAAATGCGGCAAGCATCACGAATCCAGCTGGCACCCGCAGGCGCGCGACTCGGTCGGCGTAGGATTTTGGAAACCGGTGACGTCTCATTAGTTGAATGCTGGTGTCAGACTTGGCACGGAACCCGCGTCGCCAGTCCCCCGAAAACCTGTTCCGGGGTGATCGAATGCATGGAGGGATCGATCGTGGTGCCCCGTCGATGGGTTGTCGGCGCGCCGGGAGCACGGAAAACTTGGAAATCGCCGCTGTAGGGACCATTGCGGATTGGGTCGGTGGGTCCAAAAATGGCCACACCCGATTTATTCAATGCCGCAGCCATGTGCAACGGACCACTATCCACTCCAACGACCAATGTGGCCCTTCTGGTGGCGTCAATCAATCCCGCTATTCCGCTTTCGTGTGCGTGAGTGCCCGGAATGTCGGGTATGGTGCCCGGTGCGCCATTCAAGACCAAGGGCATTCCGAGTCGCTCCGCAGTCATCCGGGCCAATTGGGCGTAGTATTCGATCGGCCACTGCTTCGAGGTCCAACCCGCCATCGGACTCGCGAAGACGAATGGACCGTCCGGCAAACGCCCCTCGGGTTTCCCCAACGGTATTGGGAACGTTCGCACCAAATTCGCCGCGCCTGCGCCAGCCGCCAAATCCAAGGCTTGGTCAACAACATGGATTGCGGAACTTGGAACGCGTGTGGAATAGAAGAATCCCGCTGCACGTTCCCGGACCACGCCGGTGGCAAATCCAGCAATGCGCTCAGGGCGCGCCAAGGTCGCGACAAGGGCCGATTTCACCAGCCCTTGAAAATCCACCGCCAAATCGTAGTGTTGAGTGAGAAGCTCGCGCCGCGTATCCGCCCAAGTGCGGGGCTGGTTCCGTCTCAGGAAGACCAATTGGTCCACAAACGGATTCCCCTTGAGCAGCGGTTCCCAATGAGGTTCCACGACCCATGTGATTTTGGCCTTCGGAAAGCTGTGCTTCAAAGACGTGGCTCCCGGCAGGCAATGGATAATGTCACCCATCGCACCAAGCCGCACGATCAGAATGCTTTTCAACCCCGTAGTCTACCACCGGGAGGCAGGGTCGAGAAGTGACAGGGCCACGGCGACCACACGTGTGGCTGGAACGCCCGCCATACATTGGTGTTCCAACGGGCACTCCCTCAGCTTGCAGGGTGCACAGCCGACCGGTTCGCGAACGATCCGAGCGGTATTTCCGACCGGGCCGGTACCTGTCTCATCTGTGGGACCGAACACCGTAACGCAGGGAGTTCCGAGAGCTGCAGCGACGTGCATTGCCCCGGAATCGTTCGCAAGGAAGACTTTGCAGGCAGCGACCATGTCGATGAATTCGCGGAGCGTTGTCAGGCCCGCAAGGTTGATGCCGCCTGTCGCAAAGGTAACGTCCTCGCACAGGGCACGTTCCGAGGCGGAACCGAATACCGCGACCGAGGCACCCGTTTTTGCCGCAAGGCTTCGGGCAGCTTCAGAGAACGAATCGCTGGACCAGCGCTTGGCACTACCGAATGCCGCACCCGGACTCACTCCGACCACGGGTCCGGCAAATCCCCTTGCTTGGAGCAGAGCAGAACCACGGGCCTGCGATGACGGTATCCCGTCAAACCGGATCTCGTCAAAAAGGGGCAACTCCGCCACGATTCCCGCCCGCCGGAGCATTTCCGGGTAGTAATAGCGCTCGTGCCTGGGGATTTCCCCCCGCTTCGGCAATGTAATTGGTTCTGTTAGTAGTGCCGATCGACCGTCGCGCACGTAGCCGATCCGACGCGGAATCCCTGCCAAATACACGAGCAGTGCGCTCTCGAACGAATTTGGTAGCAAGATCGCTAGATCGAAGTGCTCACGGCGCAGCTCTGAAACCACACGCCGCTTTTCAGACCATGCTTTGAGTCCCGGCGTGCCGAGCAGGGGAATCACGCGGTTGATACTGCTTTCGCCTTCGTATAGCGCGGCTACCCAGGGCCGTGCCAGGACAACAATCTCAGCATCGGGGTATTGGGTGCGAAGCAATCGGATCGCGGGCAGGGATAAAACAGCGTCGCCGATCCAATTGGTTGCCCTGACTAGAATTTTCACGAGGCAGTGTGCCCGGCGGCGGCGGCGAAGGCTTTCGGAGGCGGTGCTGGAGTGATTTGGTCCAAGTAGTTGCGCAATTCGAGCAGGGAGCTATCGAAATGCTGGTCGGCCAAAGTTTGCAGGGCGGTCAAACGGACTTTTGCACGGTCCACAGTGGGGGTATAGCGGTATCCCCGGCCAGATTTCTCACGAGTCGCCGCTCCCCTCCTCACCAATCGGTCCAGCAGGGTGAGGACGGTTGTGTATGCGAGCGGCGGATCCCTGGGAATCAAGCCACGTACTTCCGGGACACTTGCCGAGCCAAGTTGCCACAGTATATTGAGACACTGCATTTCAAGCGGCGGTGGCATCTTGGTATCTGCCGACAAGTTCGACGCGTTCATTCCGGTTTCCTGTCCTCGTGCTGTATGGCGGCCCGCAACCTGTCTCCGAAGATGGAGTTGCTGGCAGTCGACTGCTTTGGGGTCAGCGGAGGTTCCGGTTTTGCATCCTGTCCAGCTGGGTTGGCGGGCTTTGGATCCAAGTAACGTTGCTTGCGCAGTACAACGCGCTCCAGAGTCGGACTGTATGGAGTAAACAGTCCTCCAGTCTGGGCGTCTTTTTCCATCAAGGCCCGCATGCCCTCCATTTTGGAGTCCATGTCGTCCAGATAATGTAGCACCAGAGCTTCGGGAAATATCGGAGTTTTAGGCGACCCGAATTCGAGTCTACCATGATGGCTCAGGACTAAGTGTTCCACCAAGTTGCGAAGTTCATCGGGGAATTCAGGGAATGCGCGGAGCTTATCCGAGAGCATCTTGACTGCAATTACGATGTGCCCGATAAGCTGGCCTTCCGCTGTATAGGATGTCCCGCGCCCATAGCTCAACTCCCGTATTTTTCCTATATCATGTAGGATTACCCCTACCATCAATAGATCCAAATCGAGCGTCTTGTAGTGGCTGGCGACCAATCGTGCCAGGGTGCAGACGGATAGAACGTGCTCCAGAAGTCCACCACGAAAAGCATGGTGGATGGACTTTGCCGCTGGCGCAACTTTATAGGACTCTGAAATTTCCGGATCGTCAAGGAACGCTTCCATCAGCTTCCGCAGGTGGATGTTGGACATCGCCGTCACAATGCCTTGGAGTTCGGCCCACATTTCCTCCGGATCGCGCTCGGACGCGGGGAAGAAATCCCCAAACTCGACCTCGGCATCTGGTACCGGACGAATCTTGTGGATGGTGAACTGGGGCCTGCCGTTGTAGAGCTGGAAGAGACCGCGGACCTTGACGAAATCGTCCTTTTCGAACGTGTCCATCGCCTCGGTCACGTTGTCCCACATTTTGGCGTCGAGATCACCGGTCTTATCCCCCAACTGTAGGGACAGATACGGTTCACCGGTCCGCTTTTGACGGACCTCTTTCGACTGGACCAAAAATACGGCCGTGACTGTTTCGTTCGGTTTTAAGTCCCGGACGAAGGGAGTCTTCATTTGCTGGGCGATCCGTCGGCGTTTTTGACGGGCGTATTCGACACCGGCGTCACCTCAGGGGGAGCGGCGGCATCACGATCCTTGATGCCGGTGCGTCCGTACGGTACCACCTTCATGAATTTCTTCCAGTGGCGGGCGTTGGCGACCGCCTCCTTGGTGGTCGTTTGCGGCTTCAGCTGCGCCGGATCCTTCCAAGCGGTGTCCTTGTTCGGGGCGGCACCGCTGTCCACATAGCCTGGCTTGATTTGAAGGAATGCATTGGCCCGTAGATTCGTCAACGTTTCGCGCAGCTTCGGCTGAACCTTCGGCTCGGAAAGACGGTTGTTGATTTCGTTGGAGACCTCGTCGAACGTCGCCTGTCCTTCCGCCGTTCTTTCCTCCACTCGCAGGATCTCGAATCCGGCCGCGATGCGGATTGGGTCGGTTACGTAGCCCTTCTTCTGCGTGAAGACGGCGTCTTCGATCAGCTTGTTGAGTTGGCCCTTGGTGAAGGTGCCGAGCATGCCCTCTTCCTTGGCGGTTTCGGCGTCCGATGACTGGCGGGCAAGGTCGCTGAATTTTTCATTCTTGCGGGCGCGATCCACCAAGTCCTTTGCTTTCTTCTCGGCGGCGGCAACTTTGGCTGGATTGGCGTCCGGAGTGGCAACAAGAATTTCGCGCAGGGAGACTGTTTCCTGGCGGACGAACTCCTTCTTGTGCTCCTCGTAGTACTTTTCCATGTCCGCCTTGGGGATCGTGACGTTGCGGTAGACCAAGTCTCCTATGACGCGCTGGGTAAGCAGCTGGTTCTTAAAAGCGAGCCGGAGATCCTCGTAGCTTTCGCCGGTCTGTTCGCGAACCCAGTCGTGGAACTTGTCGGGATCGGCAATACCGCTCTGGCGCTGGATGTCGGCGACGCGTCGGTTCACCTCGGCATCCACGTTGATGCTCATCTCCTTGCCTTTTTGGACGAGGAGCAACTGGTCAATCTGGTCGCGCAATGCGTCGGCTGCGGCCTTGGCTACGGCATCTTCAAGCGCCTGGCCTTTAATGCCCTGCTTTTCCGCGGCGGCGCGGATGCCCGCGCGCTGACGGTCCAACTCGCCTCGGGTGATAATCTCACCGTTGACCTTGGCGGCGATCTCCTCCACCACCTTGATTGCGGTGACAGGGCGGTCGGCCGCCGCGGCAAACAGGGAAGGGCAAGAATTGGTGACGGCTAGGGCGACGGCAATGGCCACCATTAGGCGCAGGGTCGCGGAGAACGTGGTGCTGCTCATAACTTTCCATTGTCTCAGAAAATAGGACCGCGTGCGCTGGGTTTGAAAATGTGGGAGAATCATAAACCAAGGACCGTGCTCACTGCAATTGTGGTGCCAAGGATCGTTCGCAGGATCGTAGTGGCCGGAATGCTGTCCGCCATCCCCTTGCTACTGTGCGCCGCCAGCAAGGGGTTCCGCAACGAGCACCAACTCGACGACCACTTTTCGAGGTACGGGCGGGACTTTGGACACCCCACCAAAGCCCAGTATTTGAAAATGGCCCAGCAACTCCGTGACGCCCGCCCAAGCAAGGATGTGCTGTTGAAGAGGCGGCTCGACGGTGGCGGGGCCAAATTTGACGTCAGGGTGAAGTGGTTCGTTGCCTTCGACGCCGACGGCACAATCCGAACGTTCTTTGTTCCGAAGGACGGGATGAAATATTTCGACCGCTTCGGGGAAGGCCCTCCGCCCGAGTAGGGGTTGGGCGTGATACAGTTCGATTTATGGCATCTCGCAGCGTCAACAAGGTAATCCTGATCGGGCATCTCGGCAGGGACGCGGAAACCAAATTCACTCCCGGTGGAGCGGCTGTCACCCGTTTCTCCGTGGCCACAAGCCGACGTTGGAAGGACCAACAGTCGGGCGAATGGAAGGAAGAAACCGACTGGTCGAATGTTACCCTGTGGCGCCAGGAGACTGTCGGGCAATACCTCACCAAAGGCAAGCAGGTATACGTCGAAGGACGCCTCCAGACCCGCAGCTATGAGGACAAGGACGGCAAGAAGGTGTATGCGACCGAGGTTGTGGCCGACGAAGTGATCCTTTTGAGCGGCCAGGGTGGTGGCGGCGGACGTGGTGGGGACGAGTATTCGCAACAACCCGTTTCCATGCCGCGTTCAGCGCAACGCCAACAGCCAGCAGCAGCTCCGCAGAACGACGATTACGGCCAAGGCATCACCGAAGACGACATCCCGTTCTAGTTTTCTGTGGGCTATGCCAGGTGGTAGATTTCTTCCAACTGGAACATGCCTTCGTCCGGCCTTCGTCCATCCAAAGCTTCGAAAAATTCACCCATGCTGGCCTGCCACCGGGAGTTTACCTCCTTGGTGGCCATCCCGGCTAGGGCTTGTGCGAAATCCGGCGTTTCCAAGTAGCCAACCAGCAAGCCGTCCTCCCGCAGAAACAGGGAATAGTTGTGCCACCCGGTTTCCGTGAGGGCGGCTTGCATGTCCGGCCATACTGATTCATGGCGCTGCTTGTATTCGGCCAAGCGGTCCTGCTTGACTTTCAGCAGGAAGCAAACTCTCTTGTTAGGCATAGGAACTCACCGCTTGGGCCCGACCCGATCTTTCCTTGGAGACGCGCTCCAAATAGCCACTTCCACGGAATGCCTTGAGGGGATTCGGGGCGAGTCCTTTCCATCGCCGCCATTCTACAAGTGTGGCGCGTACATCGGTGTAGAACGCTGATTTGAGGCACTCCTCGGCGTCAATCAAACTGCAGGAGGCTTGGTGGATGGCGAGATTCTGACGGTCCACAATCGCGGCTTTGGCTTGGATTTCCTGCGCCATCATGACGGTCTGGATCATCTCCTCAGCCTTGGGCTTTAGGTTGTGGCTCTGGTCCACCATGTACGCGATATCGGCCGTAGCCCCTGTCTCCCACTCGAAGTGATTGATTTCATTGAAGATACGGAAGACTTGGTAGGGATCGATGGAACCCAGTGTCAGGTCGTCGTCGGCGTATCTTCGGTCGTTGAGGTGGAAGCCGCCCAACATGCCGTCATCCAATAGCCAAGCCACAATCTGCTCGATGTTTTGCGTCTGGTAGTGGTGGCCGGTATCGACCAAAACTCTGGCCTGCGGTCCCGCCGCCTTCGCCAGACGGAGGGCCATGCCCCAATCCGCGATATCCGTGTGATAAAAGGCTGGTTCGAAGGGTTTGTATTCGATCAGCAAGCGTTGGTTGGGGGCCAGGGCGCCATGCGCTACCGCCAGACCTTCCTCAAACCAGCGTTTGTGCTGCCGCATGTTGGCGGTACCGGGGTAGTTCGAACCATCCGTAAACCACGGTGTCACATCTCGGCTTCCTGCCGCCTGCGCCATTGAAATGGAATCCAGAATGTGGTCCAGCGCCTTCGTGCGTACGGCGATGTCGGGATTCGCCAACGATCCATACTTGTACTGCTGGTCCTGGAATACGTTGGGACTAACTGATCCGATCTGGACGCCGTGGTTCCTAGCCAGTTGCGCTGCCAGTCCAGCACTGGCAACACCATCGGGAAAGTCCCACTCCACGTGCACAGCCATGGACGGGCAACATCTGGTGACTTTATTGACTTCGGCGGCGTCAGCCAGTTTCTCCCCAATATTGGAAGCGGCTGAAGGGTCCAAGAACTTGCCGAAGCGGGTACCGGTATTCGCGAACGCCCATGATGGTAGTTCGATGGCGAAGGCGTCAAGTGCTCGGAAGATGCGTTCTTCCTGCTTTGTTTTCAACGACATGGTTGTCCTATTTACTCGGATTGCCCACCGACGATGATGTCGTAGATGCGTTCCAAATCGTCCTCTGTGTAATATTCAATCTCGATGTGGCCCCCGCCTTTTCCAGGTGTGCCGCGGGGTTTCTCCACAATCCGTACCCGAGTTCCCAGTGCCTGTTCCATCTGAACCACGGCAGCCTTCACGTTCGGGTCGACCGGAGGCGGAGGAGCGGGGGTTTTAACCGGACCCGCTGGTTTGTCATCGGCAAACTTGGTGTAGTTCTCGATTTGCCGGACCGACCAACCCTGACGGACGATTTGATCAGCGAGGAGTCCTTGAATTTCGGCAGTTGGAAGCTTGAGGAGTGCCCGCGCATGGCCCTGTGTCAACTTTTTCGCCACAACCATGTCGCGGACCTTGTCCGGAAGTTGTAGAAGCCTTAGCGTGTTGGTTACGGTCGCCCTATCCTTGCCGGTTCGTTCGCCGATCTGCTCGTGGCTCAAAGACAACTCGGAAGCCATTCGTTGGAATGCCTGCGCCAGTTCAATCGGATTGAGGTCCTCACGCTGGATGTTTTCAACGATGGCCAACTCCAGAACCTGTTCGTCGGTGGCATCCCTGGGGATGACCGGCACTTCCTTAAGACCGGCAACACCGGCGGCACGCCACCGGCGCTCCCCGGCAATGATCATGTAGTGTTCCGGGCCGTCGCGGCGGACCAGAATTGGCTGGATAACCCCTTCGCGCTCAATGGATTGGGCCAATTCCAACAATGCTGCCTGATCAAACTCCCGGCGCGGCTGATTTGGATTCGGAGCAACCTGTCCGATGGGCACAATAAATACAGAGCCCTCGGATGGGGATTGGGGTGCCGGGGCAGCCACAGGCTCTGGAGCCGGTGCGGGCCTCTGTGGGAGCAGGGAATGGAGACCCTTACCGAGCGCTTTGCGTGGATCGCTTTTGCTCATTTGAGAGGACCTCCTTTGCCAATTGGATGTAGGCCTCGGATCCGCGGGAACCCGGATCATACAGGAGAATCGGTTTTCCGTGGCTGGGAGCTTCGGCAAGCCGGATATTGCGCGGGATGACGGCTTGGAGCACCTTGTCTCCAAAGAATTCACGCAGATCGGCCGCGACCTGTTTGGCGAGATTGGTGCGCTCGTCGTACATGGTCAACAGAATACCTTCGATTTCCACTGGGTGGTCGAAGGACTCCCGGACGCGCTCGATGGTATCCATAAGTTCTGAAACACCTTCGAGGGCAAAAAACTCGCACTGGATGGGAACCAACGCCGAGTTGGCCGCCATGAGCGCATTCAACGTTAGGAGATCGAGGGCAGGGGGACAGTCGATCAGGATGTAGTCGTACTCATTTCCAAGGGAGGCGATCCGGGTCCGGAGGATGGTTTCCCGGTTCTCCAGTGCCGCCAGCTCGAAATTGGCACCGATCAGATTCTTGTCTGCCGGAACGATATCCAAACCCTCCATCTCAGTGTGCTGGATGGCATCCCGGAGTTCCTTTCCATCCACAAGGACATCCCACGTGGTGGCGAGTCCTTCGGTTTTTTGAATTCCAAGGCCGGTTGTGGAATTTCCCTGTGGGTCTGAGTCGATAAGGAGCACGCGGACGTCGTTGGCCGCGAGGGCCGCACCGAGGTTGATCGCGGTGGTGGTTTTGCCGACGCCGCCTTTCTGGTTCGTGATGGCGATGGTTTTTGATGGAGCTTTGATCATTTTAGATTGGAACCGCTTCCTGCCGACAGGATCACTCTAACACGGAAAACAGGGGATGTCTCGATGGCGATGTTTCACGTGAAACATCCGACCGGTGGCTATCCTACTGCCAATGTTTCACGTGAAACATTCAACGTCAAATGGAGGTCCAACACAGCAATAGCCGCCGGAGTCACCCCCGGAATCCGGGCTGCCTGCCCCAGAGTCGCTGGCCGGACAACAGTTAACTTTTCCGACACCTCGCGCGACATGCCAGGAATACCTTCAAAACTCATCCCTGCAGGGATTCCACGGGAATCGGACCCCAGAAGCCGATCTGCTTGGCGACGCTGCTGGTCAATGTATCCCGCATACTTCACCTCCGTCTCGACAGTCATCAAGACACCACGTTCGGGCATAGCGCCAAGAACACCTTCAATCCAAGGGCCCAACTCCTCCAAACGGGACTCGGGACGCCGAACCCACGCCGCCTTGGGGCCAGCCAACAGTGCCGCGGTCAATTTTACGACCTGCTCCTGCTTACGAGCGAACGCTGCCATCCGATCGGCCATCGCCAACCCGACAGATTCGCCGATCGGCGTCAGGCGCGCATCAGAATTGTCAATCCGGAGCTGCAACCGATACTCTGCGCGGGATGTGAACATCCGGTACGGCTCGTCGGCACCCTTGGTAATCAGATCGTCGATCATGATCCCGATGTAACTGGAACTCCGGGGCAATATCACAGGCTCCCGACCCTGAACCGCCAATGCTGCGTTGATACCAGCCATAAGACCCTGCGCAGCCGCCTCTTCATATCCCGAGGTGCCATTGATCTGCCCGGCAAGGAACAGCCCCGGCAATTTTTTCACTTCCAACCGGTGGTCCAATTCTCGGGCATCGATAGCATCGTATTCAATGGCATAGCCCGGACGAATCATCTCCGCATCTTCCAAACCAGGAATCGAAGCAATCGCAGCCGCTTGAACATCAATCGGCATGCTGGTGGACATCCCATTGACATAGATTTCGTTGGTGTCGAGACCCTCCGGCTCCAGAAAGATCTGGTGTGCCTCGCGGTCCGGGAATTTCACGAACTTGTCCTCAATGGACGGACAGTAGCGCGGCCCGATACCTTCAATCTGACCGCTGTACAAGGGCGATCGGGCGACGCTCTCCTGAAAGATTCTACGAGTCTCGGCAGTGGTGCGGCCCATGAAGCAATCAATCTGTGGACGGTCAATGCCCGCAGTCATGAACGAGAAGGGAACAGGTACCGGATCACCGGGTTGCCGCTCAAACTTCGAGAAATCGATACTGCGGGCATCCAAACGGGGCGGGGTACCGGTCTTCAGACGTTTCCACCGCAAACCAAGTGCCCGAATCTGTTCCGCTAGTACCTCGGAGCCCGGCTCGCCATTCCGTCCGCACGCAAAACGCTCCTCCCCGATGTGCGCCAAGCCCTTCAGAAACGTACCCGTGGTAATTATAACGGCTCCACAGGCCAACGTACGCCCATCTACCAAACGAACGCCCCGAACGCGTCCATCCTCAATTTTGAGGGCCGCTACTTCGGCTTGAACGATTCGAATATTGACTTCGCGTTCCAGCACGGTCTTCATGTGGACGCGATACTGCTTCTTATCGCACTGGGCACGCGGAGACCAGACGGCCGGGCCACGGCTGGTATTCAATAAGCGAAACTGGATTCCGACGGCATCGGCTACTTCCCCCATCACGCCGCCCAAAGCATCAATCTCACGCACCAAATGCCCTTTGGCGATCCCTCCAATAGCTGGGTTGCACGACATCTGCGCAATCAGGTCCGCATTCATCGTGACAAGACCGACTTTGAGGCCCATGCGCGCACACGCACGCGCCGCCTCGCAGCCTGCGTGACCGCCGCCCACGACGATGGCATCGTATGAGATGGAAAGAGCCATTGTTACCATTGTAACCGGGTTGCGGAAATTGAAAGTTCTTCTCATCGGCGGCGGCGGCCGCGAACATGCGCTAGCTTGGCGGCTGCGGAAATCGGAGTCTGTGACGGAGTTGCACGTCGCACAGGGGAATGTTGGCATGTCCAGCATTGCCAAGATGCATGCAACCCAGGATTATGTCCAATTGGCACAATCCCTCGGAATCGATCTTGCTGTTGTAGGACCCGAAGCTCCCCTTGTGCAAGGCGTCGTCGATAAATTTCGCTCCATCGGCATACCAATCGTCGGTCCCACCGCCGAAAACGCCGCCCTCGAAGGTAGCAAAGTACATTCCAAGCGGTTCATGCAGCGGTTGGGAGTCCCCACAGCCCGATTCCATACTGCTACCACCCCAGAAGAAGCACGAACGGCGCTGAAGGACTTCCGTTATCCGGTCGTCCTCAAGACCGACGGTTTGGCGGCTGGCAAGGGTGTCGTCATCGCCCAAACCCCGCACGAAGCAGAGAGCGCGATCACCACCCTCCCATGCCCCCTCGTGATTGAGGAATTTCTAGAAGGCGAGGAAGTCAGCTTCATCGTCCTATGCGACGGCAAGACCGCAGTCCCACTGGAACCATCGCAGGATCACAAGCGCATCTTCGACAATGACGAAGGGCCGAACACCGGCGGCATGGGTGCCTACTCCGATTCGCGCCTCTTGACTCCCGACCAGCGCTCCCGAATCCTCGAAACAATCATCAACCCCGTTGTCCACGCCTGCCAGTACACCGGATTCCTGTATGCCGGATTGATGATGACTCCAGATGGGCCCAGTACCTTGGAGTTCAACGTCCGAATGGGCGACCCCGAGACGCAGCCACTGATGCTGCGGCTCACCAGCGACTGGGGGGAGGCACTTCTAGCCGCCGCAACCGGGAGTTTGGCCGAAAACCATCTGCAGTGGTCGCCCTATCCGGCAACTTGCGTCGTTCTAGCATCCAAGGGGTATCCGGCTTCATCGGAATCCGGGCAAATCATCAGTGGTATTGAAAATGTGGAGAACGCTGTTGTGTTCCATGCCGGAACGAAAGCGCAGGGGGATGATGTCGTCACCGCGGGTGGACGGGTCCTCGGCGTCGCCGCCACTGGCCCCACGTTGCGGGAAAGCATCGACAACGCCTACGCCGCAGTCTCCAAAATATCCTTCAACGGCATGCAGTACCGGAAAGACATTGGCGCAAAGGGGCTGAAAAGGTATACTTGAGGTGATTGGGCACGTAGCTCAGCTGGATAGAGCGTTCGCCTCCTAAGCGGAAGGTCGGCGGTTCGAATCTGCCCGTGCCCACCAGAACTTAAACTACGAGCGATTTCAACCCTTCAAGCAGGGCATAGGGAACGTTCAAGTTATTGGCAAGACCGGTTCCCAGTGAAATCTTGGGCTTATTGAGACCGTGGAAGTCAGAGCCACCCGTTTTGGCCAACCCATACTTTTCGGCCAGCTCACTGTAGAAACCCACATTCTCCGGGGAATGGTCGCTGTGAAGGACCTCAATGGCCTTCAATCCCATTTCCACCAGATCCGCAACGCAAGGCTTCAGCTTTTCAGGATCGCCCTTCGCGATTCGGACCGGATGCGCCAAGGACGGAATGCCGCCCGCTTTCAGAACCCGCCCGATACCCTCTTCGATGGGAACTTCCTGACGCTGCACATAGCCCAGGGCCGATTCATCCAAGTACTTGTCGAAAGCGTCCTGAAGATCCGTGGCGTAGCCCTTTTCAACCAAGACTCCGGCGAAATGCGGCCGTGCCGTCAAGGTACGGCCCCTGCCCTCCACTTCCTCGAGCGTGATATCGATCCCGAGCGAACGCAACTTCGCGATCAGCCTGCGATTCCGGTCACGCCGGCCTTCGAGCACGAATTCCAGCCATTCCCGAAACTCCGCCGTAGGTGCCGGACCGGGAAAGTACGCCAGCAGATGCACCGAGAGCCCGCTGTATTTCGTGGAGAGCTCTATGCCGCAAATCAGTTCCAGACCGGCTTCGGCGGCGACCGGCACAGCTTTGTCATAACCGCGGAAACTATCGTGGTCTGTGATCGCCAGCGCCTGCAGACCAATCCGACACGCTTCAGACACCAACTCGGCCGGGGTAAAAGTTCCGTCGGACTGGTCCGTGTGGCTGTGCAGATCAATCATTGGGGGCTATCAGACCTTTCCGGGTCAACTCGGACCAGACCTTGGCCACACTTTCATCCAGTGTTTCCAGATCCGTGCGAACCTGGACTTCAGGGTTGACAGGTGGTTCGTAGGGGTCGGAAATCCCTGTGAAATTGGCCACCTCGCCTGCTAGTGCCTTCTTGTAAAGACCCTTGACGTCGCGTTTTGCCAACACTTCGATGGGGCAATCGACGTGGACCTCGACGAAGTTCGTCACGCGGGCCCGAACCTCCTCGCGTGCCGCGCGATAGGGGGAGATTGCCGCCACC
>CAIYDY010000227.1 GCA_903925015.1 uncultured Acidobacteriia bacterium | reverse complement strand
TGCCTTCCTGCTCGATCAACACGAACTCCAAGCCGCCCGTCTTCGCGGCCTGGTCGATGATCTGCTTCCATGGAGCGGCACTTTCGCCGAACAGGATCCTGTATCCCTTCTCCTTGTTCCAGTCCTTCAAGTGCATGGCATTGATGCGGCCCGGATTGTCCTTGATCCACTGGATCGGGTCGGACCCCATTTCGAGGCATGTGCCGACATCGAACTGCATCATGAACTCGCGCGGCGTACCCTTGGCAAGCACTTCCACGGGACGCTTGCCTTCGACCGGCGTAAATTCGGCCTGGTGGTTGTGGTAGCCGCCGCGAAGTCCGGCAGCCGCCAGTTTTCCGTGTCCTTCGGCGAGCGCATCGGCCACGGTCTTCCATCCGTCCAAGGTGGTGGGACGGCCGGCGCTGGCAACAACCACGAACTTCGACCCCAGAATCTTGTTGTAGTCAATCGCCTTCTGGACGTTTTCGGGCTTGTAGTTCGTCAAGGCGTTGTGGGTGGAGAGGCACTTGATGCCGAGGTCGTCCATCAGTTTCCGCACATCCTTGACCTGTTCGAGGCTCCAGGAATAGTACGGGGCGTAGAACTCCACATCCTCGTAGCCCATCTTGGCAACCGCCCGGACCGTACCCATCAGGTCGGTGGCCAGCGCCTTGCGGACGGAGTACAGCTCCAGCCCGACCGGGATCTTCTTCTGTGCGGCGGCGGTTCCGATGGCAAAGGGTGCCAAGGTGGAGGCTGCCAGGAAATTGCGGCGTGTAATGGACATGTGGAAACTCCGTGCGACTACTGAAAACATTATCACGTGCCAGTCCCACGTGGCATTTTGTCCCAGGCGCTAACCTGTATTCCAGTGCTTCCGATTGACGCCCTGCTGCCCGAAATCCTGGCCAGCCTGAAAAAATGTCCGAACTTGGTGATCGAAGCTGCTCCCGGAGCGGGAAAAACTACCCGAGTCCCCCCGGCGCTGCTCCGTTTGCCCGGTGATGTCCTTGTTCTGGAACCCCGCAGGATCGCCGCACGCATGGCGGCACGGCGGGTCGCACAGGAGATGGGCGAACAGGTCGGCGGCACCGTCGGCTACCAAGTCCGCTTCGAGGAATCCGCCGGTGCAAACACCCGACTCCGATTCCTGACGGAAGGTGTCCTGACCCGGCGCATGATGTCCGACCCCGAACTCAAGGGTGTGGGCACGGTGATTCTGGACGAGTTCCACGAGCGGCACCTCGAAACGGACCTCGCACTCGCGCTCCTCCGAAGACTCCAGATCACCAAGCGCCCAGAGCTCCGCATCATAGTCATGTCCGCCACTTTGGACGCTCTGCCCGTGGCTGGATTCCTGGGCGGGTGCCCTTCGCTGAAATCCGAAGGCCGCATGTTCGAACTCACCGTGGAACACACGCCCTATTCCGCGGCCCCACTTGAGGAACAGGTGGCAGCTGCGGTCGAGCGGGTGGTCGACAGGGGCGATGTACTGGTCTTCCTCCCGGGTGCCGCCGAAATCCAGCGCGCGGCCCGAAGTTGTGATGCGCTCGCCCGCCGCAGGGATCTCGTCATCGCGCCGCTCTATGGCGACCTCTCCCCGGCCGAGCAGGATCTCGCGGTCCAGCCGGGACCGAAACGCAAGATTGTCCTCGCGACCAATCTCGCTGAAAGCTCGATCACCATCGAGGGCGTCCGTGCCGTAGTGGATTCGGGATTGGCCCGCATTGCCAGTGATTCGCCATGGACAGGAATCCCCCGGCTCGAAGTCAAGCGCATCAGCAAGGCGTCCGCACGTCAACGCGCAGGACGCGCAGGACGCACAGGACCCGGCCACGTGATCCGGCTGTTCACCGCCGAGGACTTCCATCGGCGCCCCGACCAGGACGAGCCGGAAATCCTACGCCGGGAGCTGTCCCAAATGTGCCTGCAACTGGAAGCCGCCGGCATCAGCGATCCGCTGGAGATGGAATGGCTCGACCCGCCGCCCTTCAACGCACTGGTCGCTGCGGAAACGCTGCTCACGCGACTCCGGGCCCGGGGACCGGAAGCCCGCCGCATGTCGAAACTGCCTGTGGCACCGCGCTTGGCCCGCCTCCTCCTGGATGCCGAGCAGGCAGGAGCCGGGGACGATGGCTGCCGGGTTGCCGCGCTGCTTAGTTCCGGCCAGCGCATCCGCAGCTTGGACGATGAGCCGGACCAGCGCACCAAACAAGTCCGTGACCAACTCAGGCGTTTGGTGAAATCGGGACGCAGCGCGAACTCCGACCGGGCCGTGGCACGGGCGCTGTTGGCCGCATTCCCTGACCGGGTCGGCCGCTGGCGCACCGGAGGAACGGTACTGCTCTCCGGCGGCGGATCGGCGACGATGGAACGGGCCCCGGGCGAGTTCCTGGTCGCCGTGGATGTGGAGGAACGGGTCGCACCCATTATCCGCATCGCCTGCGCCATCGAACCCGAGGACCTGCTGGACCTTTTCCCCGAAGCCGTGGTCGGTCGCGATGCCGTCGAGTGGAATAAGAAGGCGGAACGGGTGGAGGCTGTCAGTTCGCTGTGCTACGGGGAACTCGTGATCGAGGAAAGCCGCGGCGGTCGGATCGACGACGAGGCTGCGGCCACATTGTTGGCGGCGAAGGTCGCGGAATCGGGCATCGCAAGATTTGCCGATGCCGAGGAGCTCGAAGCATTTCTCGCGAGGGTTGAATTCGCGTCGGCGCATTCCGCCATCCGGCCTCTTTCGGAAGCCGACGTGGCAAACGCGCTCACGGAACTCTGCTACGGACTGCGCAGCTTCGCGGATGTGGAAAAGGCAGCATCCAGGATCATCCCGGCCTTGGAAAGAAAACTGGACTCCGCAATGCTGGAGCGCGTGGCACCGGCCCGGCTGCGTCTAGCGGGTGGCAGGCAGGTCAAGGTGAATTATGAAGCGGGCAAGGCCCCGTGGGTGGCCTCGCGGTTGCAGGATTTCTTCGGGATGCTGGAAAGCCCCCGTGTCGCCGGTGGAACTGTGCCTTTGACCGTGCACCTGCTTGCCCCCAACCAGCGCCCGGTGCAGACCACCAACGACCTCGCCGGATTCTGGCAGCGGCTCTACCCGCAAGTGCGGAAGGAACTTGGACGCCGGTATCCCAGGCACGCTTGGCCGGAAAGCCCAATGGGAAACTAGTTTCAGGCCCCATTTGTCTCCACTTCTCCTGATCTTCGACCTCGACGGCACCCTGATCGATTCCCGGCTGGATTTGGCGCATGCCGTGAACGCCACCCGCCGCCACACGGGGAGGCCCGATCTCGACCACCCGACGATTTTTTCGTACGTCGGCAACGGGGCCCCGGTCCTGGTCCGCCGCTCGCTTGGCCCCGAAGCACCGCAGGAGGAAGTGGATGCCGCACTGGCCTTCTTCCTTGACTACTACCGGCACCACGCGGTCGACTATACGGAACTGTACCCCGGCGTCCGCGAATCGCTGCAACAACTCGGCGATTCCGGGGCAAAGCTGGCGATCCTGACCAACAAGCCAGTCGGAATCAGCCGTCTGATTCTCGACCACTTCGGACTTTCCGCATCGCTGTTCCGCATCTACGGCGGCAACAGCTTTGAACAGAAGAAGCCGGACCCGATCGGCATCCATACCTTGCTCGACGAATCGGGTACCAGCCGCGAGAATACGTGGATGATCGGCGACAGCTCGGTCGACATCGAGACGGCGCGCAACGCCGGGGTTGCGTCGTGCGGCATCACTTGGGGATTCCAGCCCGAGAGTTTGCAGCTAGTTCCGCCGGACGTGCTGGTGGACCGGCTGGACCAGTTCGTGGAATACCTGAAGCGTTGACCGTCGTTTGTGACCGCAGATTGCCGATCCGTACAATTCCGTCACATTCGCAAACGGCAAAGATCGACGCGGAAGCATCCAGGCGCGCATACTAGGGCTCAATTGGCCTTGGCGGAAGGCGTGCACCGGACAAGGTGCAATGTCACCCAAACAATTCCTCCTCCGGGCTTCCATTCTCTGCCTGCCCGCATTTCTATCCGGCCAGACCATCTCATTTCTGCCACCGGTTGGCGCATTCCTCGGCGGGGCCTCTCGCGGCTCAGATCTATGTGGTTCCTGTCTCGCGGTCGCGGACTTCAACGGCGACGGAAAGATGGATATTGTGTACACAGGTCGCGTCCTGAGTCCAATTGCCGGCATCCTGCTGGGTAACGGCGACGGCACTTTCCGCAACGGTGTCACCTTCGCCACCGGGTTCTTCGACCCCACCCTCCCTGTAACAGTGGGAGACTTCAACGGGGACGGCAAACCCGATCTAATCTTTCTAGGCAACACCGCCAAAGTTTACCTTGGCAACGGCGACGGCACCTTCAGCGGACCGTTCAACGTCCCCGGCTGCAGGAACTTCCTGAACCGCGGGGACGGCAGCGCCGACTACGTGAGCGTCGTCTCAGTGGCGGACCTCAATCGTGACGGCAGGCAGGATCTGATCTGCGGCCCCTTGGTCTTCCTTAGTGCCGGAGACGGTTCGTTCACCGCAGGAACCACCCTGCCCGCCGACGCGCTTCTGGCAGCCGATATGAATCGCGACGGAATACCGGATGTGCTGATGATTTCCTCGCAGGGAATTTTCACGCTCGCGCTCGGCAAGGGCGACGGCACGTTCGCCGCTGGCTTGGCGATCAACAATCCCTTTGGATTCAAGACACCGAATCCTGGCGAATACTACACCGCAGTCCGCTCGGCCGATTTCAACAATGACGGATTTGTGGACCTGCTGGGAGCCTCCCGCGATGGCACAACGCTGGTAGTGTTGCCGGGACGCGGCGACGGCACCTTTGGAACGCCGGTTGCCACGTTTGGCCTGTTCGGCTCGGTAGTGCCCAGTCAAATCAATGCCATGGCCGACTTCAACCACGATGGCTTCATCGGGCTGATCGCCGGTGACGGCGTGATCGCGGGCAATGGCGACGGCACATTCCGGTTCCCGGTCTTCGTCGGCGTGGCCACGGAGCCCTGCAATATCGACGCAGCCAAGGTTGACAGTCTAGCCTGCGACTACAGCCACACTGCCTCCGCAATTGGCGATTTCAATGGCGACGGCAAGATGGACCTTGTCTCCGGTTACGTGGTCGGCAGCGCGGACAACAACAAGCAGGCATCCATTTCCGTGATGCTCAACAGCGGCGCGGGCAACGGGTTCACCGCAGCCGGGGTATCCGCCGCGAACTGGACTTGGCCTGTTGGACCGGGCTCGCTGGTAGCAGCCTTCGGCGTGAACCTGGCCACCCAGACCGCGTTTGCGCCTGTGGCGGCGACAACCACCACACTCGGCGGAATCCGCGTCCATGTACGGGACCGCAGCCATCCTGGCGACCGCCTCGCGCAACTCTATTACGTGTCGCCGACCCAAGTCAACTATGTACTGGAATCGTACGACAACTTCGCATGGGTCACCATCGAACGCGTCGGGAGCCCTTACGTCGCGCAAGGAATGGGCGTGCCGATCCGCTATATTGCCGCAGGCCTATTTTCGGTCGGCAACGGTGTGGCAGCCGCCACTGCGTTCCGCGATACCGCAGCCGGTCGTCTCGATATGCCCGTCACCAATTGTGTCGGTGTCAACTGCACGTCGGTTCCGATCAATCTGGCTGGCGCGCCGGTTTACCTGAGCCTATACGGCACCGGTTTCACTCTGGCGTCCACGGCTGGTTCCACCTGCTCGGTGGCCGGACGTGCCCTGCCTGCAATGTACGTCGGACCGCAGGGGACAATCGCCGGACTCAACCAAATCAACATCCTGCTGCCGCCGATCCTCGGGGGTAGCGGATTCACGTCGATTACGTGCTCGCTGTCCCTCAACGGAGTGGCGCAGCCGCCGACCAACGCGGTGAAAGTGCTGATCCAGTAGTCCGGGAACTAGCGTCGAACCCCTCGGCCAGGGAACACTCCGGTGCGCAACTGGCCGCCCGAAACGACCGCAACTCCATTGACGACCACGTACGGGATCCCTTCCGCATATTTGGATGGGTTGTCGTACGTGGCTTGGTCCGCGACCTTCGCCGGATCGAAAACCGTGATGTCCGCGTCGGCACCCACTTTCAGACGCCCCTTCGACGCCACGCCCAATCTCTGTGCCGGCAGCAGGGTCATGCGGCGAAGCGCCTCCATCAGTGGCAACGCGTTTTGGTCGCGCACGTAACGGCCCAAAACGCGGGAATAGGTGCCTGCTGCACGGGGGTGGCCCTTGCCATCCACCAACCAACCATCGCTCGCCACCATGACGCCGGGATGGGTCAGCGCCATTTTCACCATTTCCTCGGGGATGCTGTGGATCACTACTGGCCCGCCCTGTGCCCGGTATTTCTGGAATGTCGCCTCGGTGAGGCGTTCGCCCGTAGCCACCCACTGGAGATCACCGTAGTTCACACCAATGCGCTCCTGCCAGCCCTTGTCGAAAATTGCCGATTCCAGCTGCGTCATGCCGGCCGTATACGGGTAGCACTCGGTGGTGACGTCCAGATTGCGGCGTCGCGCACCGTCGACCATTCCCAGCGCCAGTTCCGTCTGCCGGAAGGCCATCGAAGTAATGTGGACAATGTGGAGCGGCGCGCCCGAGCTGGCGGCGTCGGCAATCACCTCCTGCATGGAGTCCACGACGCCCGGCTCCACTGGACCCGGATTGCGCATGTGGACGTAGACCGGCGTCTTGCGCTCGCCAGCGAGTCCGAAAAGACCCAGGATCTCCTCGCGGGTCACCTTGGGAAAATAGGCGATACCCATGCCCACCCCCAATGCGCCCTGGTCGAGACCTTCGCGCACGTGGGCCAGAATTTCGCGCTCCTCGACCGCGGTGGAACTGCGGTTTACGGAATTGTCCCTCGGCAGGAACGTGCCCGTGTCCTTCATGGCGGCCATCCGGGCAGGAATATGGCCGGATGTGGCCCCGAAATTGATCAGTGCCTTCCCTTCCCTCGCCTTGTACCAAGGATCGACGGGCCAGACGCCGACTTCCATCTCCAGCGCAGTCGTCACACCGTCGCGGGCCTTGTAGCGGTAGTTTTCATCGTCCTGGCCGTGGGAATGCAGATCGATGAATCCGGGTGCCACCACCAAGCCCTTCGCGTCAATGGTGTCGCGCCCCTTCAGGGGCTTCGTCGAAATGGCTTTGATTTTTCCGCCGGACACACCGATGTTGCGGACGGCATCGAGTCCCGTTTCGGGATCCATCGCCCGCCCGTTGGCGATCACCAGATCGTACTGGGCAAGCGCGGGCAGGGCCGTCAGGAGGAGAATCAGGCAGCGCATTACAGCCCTGGCCTCGGCAATTTCGCGGGGACGAAGGTCAGCACGCCTGTACGGCGCATCTTGCGGGCGAAGACTTTGTCGCCTGCGGTCGCGTACAGTGTGTGCAGACCGGGTCCGCCAAACGCCACCGACGCCACCCTGCCAGCCTGGGGATTGCGCACAATGCCGACTACACGGCCGGGCTGGTCGCAGATCTGGATCCCGAGCGATGTTGCGACAAATAGATGTCCGGTGTCGTCGATGGTCATGCCAGCGGAGTCCATCGAGGTCAGTGCGTCATCGGTGGCCTCCAAATGGTGGAAGGGCATGCCATTTTTCAAGCTGCCGTCGGCGTCGATCTGGAAAGACCAGACCCAGCGGCCGTGGCGGTCGGAGACGGCCAAAAGGTGCGCGTCAGGCGAACGATGGCTGCCCGACGGCACGGCAATCGTTGCCCCCGGAGTGCTCTGGAAGACCACTTTTCGTTTCTTGTCGCCGTCAATCAGCCAGACGCGCTGCGAGGCGGGTTCGGTGTAGTAGATCCGCCCCTTGCTGGTCACTGCAACATCGTGCGCATCGACTCCCGATGCGATGACCGACTGCGTGCCCTCCGGGGTAAACGCCAGAAGGGCCTTCTTCGCGGCCACGTACAAGCGGCCGTCCGGCCCGAACATCATCCCGCTAACCCCGAACACGTTGTCCTGGAATACCACCGGCTTGCCGTCGGTGCCGAGCTTGTAGATCTTGCCGCCCTTGGAGTCAGCAAAAAACAACGTGCCGTCCTTGTTCACAGAGGATGCCGTTGCGGCACCGTACCCCTGCCCCACAACCTCCCAGTCGGAATCGGGGTCGAGGAAATCCGTGATGTAGTGCCGGATGCCGGGACCGGCCTTGGACGCCGTGATCGGCTTGGGATAGTCCCGCCAGACCCAGCGCAAGGCTTCGGGCAGAATCGCATTGCCATGCCGCCCGCTGTGGCCCTCGGTACCAATGACAAATTTCGCGTCGTACCCGGCGTATTCGAGCGAACTGTAAACCAGCTGATTCGCCTGGAACCAGGAGCCGCCGTAGATGCTTTGATCGTTCGCGCCATCCTGCATGAAAATGCGGATCGGCTTGGGCTCCACCTTGCGGATCATGTTGGCGAGCTGGTCGCCGCCGCGCAGGTTGGCAAAGCTGCCGATGTAGCTGATCACCCTGTGGAACGAATCGGGCCGTTCCCATGCGGCGACAAACGAGGCGATCCCGCCGGAACTGCCGCCGATCAGGCCCCGGTCATCCGGATTCGTTGAGATCTTGACGTTCATCCGCTTCTCGACTTCGGGGATCAGATCCTCGATCAGGAAGCGGGCATAGGCCGGACCCAGTCCGTCATACTCCAAGCTTCGGTGGTACCGAGCCATTTGGGCGTCGTTGAGTGCCGGAGTGACGCCGGGATCGGTGAAAATACCGATTGTGACAGGCATGGAACCATCGGCGATCAGATTGTCCATCACGATGGGGGCTCGGGCACCGTTGCCCGTTTCCGCCACGTAGCCGCTGCCGTCCTGATACACCATGACGGCGGCCGGCTTCGTGCCGTCGTACTGCGCTGGGATGTACACCGAGACAGCCCTGGATGTACCGGGAAATACCCGGCTGGAGTCGTAGGTGAACTTGGTTACCTTGCCCTTGGGGACGCCGGGCTTGGGCTGGGCGTCGGGTCCCAGAACATATGCCGGATTCTGGGGGATCTGTTGGGCGAAGGCTGTGCCGAGGAGAACCCAGGCAAACGCAGTCAGACGGGATTTCATAGGGTGATCCAAGAATTCTATCAAGGACAGACGGCCAGCTTTTTCACAAGAACTCCGCCTGCGGGACGGAATCCCTCGCGCTCGTAGAAAGTGGCGAATTCGGGAGGAGGGCAAACCGAGACGGTAGCGACCAATCCCGCCCGCCCGATCTCCTTCATCCGGTACATCAGTAGAAACCGGCCGAGGCCCATACGGCGGAAATCGGGGTGGACCATGCCCCAACGCAGGGTTGCGGAATTTGGGGGATCGAAGGAGAAACCACCGCAACCGACAATCCGGTCGTCGTGTTCCATCACGAAATAGGATCCAGGCGCACTCAGAAACTGTCCGAATTCGGAATGGTAGGACGGATCGCAGCAGGCAAGGCAGGCGTCACGGTCGGAGTTGGAGTACGGTCGGATGTCCATGTAGGGTTTGAGATCATTTTACGGTGCACCGCCGCAGATTCCTAAGTTTGGCAGCAGCGCAGTTGGCGCCCCGAACGACGCTATTGTTCGGCGGGGACGTGATGCTCTGCCGTTATATCGGCGAAACGGCCCGGCGAAACCACGACCCGGCATTTCCATTCCGTCAAATCGCGGCTCGGCTCGCTGCGGCAGATATCACATTCGCCAATCTGGAATCGCCATTTTCCGACCAGGGCCGTCCGCAGGTGGCCGGTATGGTGTTCAAGGCCGA
>CAIYDY010000226.1 GCA_903925015.1 uncultured Acidobacteriia bacterium | reverse complement strand
CGTTCATCTCACCCGGGCTCTACAAGCACGAACGCCGCTACGCTGTACCGTTCGTCGTTTCCAGCGCCGGGCTCTTTATTCTCGGCGGCCTGTTCGCGTACTTCATCGCCTTCCGCTACGGCTTGGAGTTCCTCCTTGGACTCGGCATCGGCAAGGGGGTCGATCCCAGCGTCAACATGAACGACTATTACGATCTCTTCGTGGACGTAATTCTTGGCGTCGGCGTCGTCTTCGAAATACCGATCATTTTATTCCTGCTCACTTTGGTGCGGGTGGTGAGTCCGTCGTTCCTGGTTCGGCACAGCCGCTATGCGATTCTTGCGATCGTCATGCTGGCCGCGGTGATCACCCCGACCGGCGACGTTTTCAACTTGGCACTTTTTGCGACCCCTATGATCCTGCTGTTCTACGTCGGGATTTTTGCCGGCTACCTACTCGTGCTGAAGCGCGAAAACAAGAGATTCCCGTGGGGCATCGTGCTGAAGTGGGCGGGTGTCGTGCTGCTGTGCCTGGGTGTGATAGCAGTTTTGGTCGCCCTGTACTACGGCTACAAATTTTCTCCAAGCAAGTGGCCCTTTTTCTTCCGTTGATTCGCTTTACTAGTGTGGGCCTCTGATCGGAACAGGGGTCCGCACCAGGGAGAGATCGACGTGATGGACTTGAACAGCATCATCAATGAACTAAAGAACGAACAGGAACAGATCGCTGACGCGATTCGCACCTTGGAAACGCTCGCACCAGCGGCACGCGCCAATGGCGCACGGACCCGACTGGGCATCGTTCGCACGCGCAGTACCCGTGGCCGGAAATTCATGGACGCCGCGGACCGCCTCGAAGTGTCCGAACGCATGAAGCGGTACTGGGCTGGACGCCGCCAGGGAACGCAGATTGCAGCTTGAATTGTACCTGTAGTTGCGACCGCAACGCCCTCCGGCATGGCGGTCGCAACTACGGAAGCCCCTGATCCACTAGGAGCCGATGGTCATGCTTGACACCGGCGATGCGGAGTCGGTTAATATGATCAGGGGTATTTCCACATCACAATGAAACATCTACGTCCAGCCCTCGCCCTGTTGGCGATGGCTGCAATCACTGTCTCGTCCGGTTACGCCCAGGCGGTCAACGCGACCATCCTCGGCACGGTCGTCGATTCCTCCGGTGCGGTCGTCGCCAACGCGAAAGTCACTGCAACCGAAACCACAACAAACAATTCCCGCAACGCCCAGACAAACGAGAGCGGCAACTTCGTGTTCCCCGACGCCACTCCCGGCCGGTATTCGCTCACTGCGGAGGCTGCGGGCTTCAAGCGCGAAATCCGCAGCAACGTGGACGTTGTGGTGAACACCAGCACCCGTGTCGACCTAAGACTCACGCCCGGGAACGTCAGCGAATCCATTGAGGTTACCGACGCGCCGCCGCCGCTGCAGACCGACCGCGCCGATACCGGTCGCAAGATCGAGGCCGTTCAGACCGAGAATTTGCCCGTCGGCACCAACCGGAACTTCCAGAACCTGTTGAATCTGGTTCCCGGCACAACCCGCGCCTCGTTCCAGCACTCCCAGTTCTTCAATGCCGCGAGCTCCCTGCAGACGGAAGTCAACGGCCAGATGCGGATGGGCAACAACTACCAGATCGAAGGCATCGACGACAACGAGCGCACCGGCCTGCTGCAAGTGCTGGTTCCGCCAATCGAGGCGATCCAGACGGTGGACGTATCCACTTCGAACTTCGACGCCGAACTTGGCCGCGCATCCGGTGCCGTGACCAACGTTCTCATCAAATCGGGCACCAACAACATCCACGGCGGAGCCTACGAGTTCCTAGCCAACAGCGCACTGAACGCGCGCAACTTTTTCGACGCATCTGTTGGCCACAAGGCTTACAACTACTTCGGCGGCAACGTGGGCGGACCCATCAAGAAGAACAAACTGTTCTATTTTGGCGACTACCTCCGCACCACCGACCACCAGGCAAACACCAACCTGTTGACGATCCCGACCACGCCCCAGCGCGTGGGCGATCTGAGCGGATCCAACACCGTGCTTTACGACCCTTCCACCGGCAACGCCGATGGCTCCGGGCGGGCACCCTTTGCCAACAATGTGATTCCGGCGAGCCGGATCAACCCCATCTCCACCAAAATCCTGAACCTCGTTCCCGCCGCCAATCAGGCAAGCAGCAGCGGCACCAACAACTGGTTCGGACTTCTGCCGTACCACAAGGACACGGACCAGTTCGACACGAAGATGGACTGGGCCATCAGTGAAAAAGACCGGCTGTCGGGTCGCATGAGCTTCCAGCGCCCGGTGATCTTCCAAGCTCCGGCCTTCGGTTTGGCCGGTGGTGCGGCCCAGGGTGCATTTGCGGGAACCGGCATCCAGAAGACCTACTCGGCCGGTTTGAACTACACCCGCGTTCTATCCCCGACTCTTTTCTCGGACCTGCGGTTCGGCGTTGCCCACTACCACAACACCGCACAGCAGACCGACTACGGCACCAACGCGTCGGCGGCCCTCGGCATCCCGGGCATCAACATCGATCCGCTTTCGAGCGGTCTGGTCAGCATCAACATCGGCAGCTTCTACTCGAATCCGTTGGTCGGCTACGTGAACAGCCTTCCTTGGATCCGCGCCGAAGCGAACATCGATACCGTCAACACCTGGACCAAGATCATCGGCAACCACACCATCAAGTTCGGCGCCGACCTGCGTCGTGTGCGTGACGACCTTCTGCAGCTGCAGACCATCAACCCCCGAGGCCAGTACACGTTCGGCTCGGGCCAGACCAGCCTGAAGCAGGCCAATGGCAGTGCCTCTGCCTCCAGCTACTTCAACAACTTCGCCAGCTTCCTGCTGGACGTTCCATCCACCGTTGGCCGTGACTTGGGCGGCTACTTCCCGGCCTACCGTGCCTGGCAGTTCTTCGCCTTCGCCAACGACAAGTGGCAGGTATCGCAGAAACTGACCGTCGACATCGGCCTGCGCTGGGAGTTCTATCCCCCGGCCACCCCGCACTTTGCCGGCGGTTTCTCCAACTACGATCCGGTCAACAACCAGCTGATCATCGCCGGCGTTGGAAACAATCCCTCCAATCTGGGCATGCAGTCCCGGTACAAGTACTTCGCGCCTCGCCTCGGCTCGGCCTACCGCGTGAACGACAAGACCGTTGTCCGCGCGGGCTTCGGCATCAGCTACACGCCATTCCCGGACAACAACTACGCCTACAACTACCCGGTCCGCCAGAACAACGTGTACAACCCGGCGGTTGCCAGCTACGGCCCTGCGCTGTTGCCGAGCGGACAAATTGCCTCGTTCCAAAATGGCCTACCGGCACCGATTCTCGCGCCTATTCCATCCAACGGGATCATTACCAACCCGGATCCGAACACCGCGTACCTGGTGATCAACCCGAAGTTCAAGAATCCGTACGTGGAGACTTGGAACATCGCGATTCAGCAGGCTTTGCCGCAGCACTTCACCTTGGACGTTGCGTATGTCGGCAGCCACGGCGTGGATAATGTGGTCACCTACAACCTCAACGCCACCACCGGCGCCACCAACCAGGGGAATGCGGGCCTGCCGCAAGCCAAGTTCGGGCGCACAGCCTCGACCAACCTGTATTTCGCGGGCTACTCCACCCATTACAACGCGCTGCAGATGAAGATCGACCGGCGTTTTGCCACCGGCGTCACCATCACCACTGCCTACACGTGGGCCAAAGGCATGGGATACCAAGCTGGCGACGACGGCGGCCTCGGCCAGAACTGGTACATCAACCAGCGCCGCAACTATGCCCGCAACGACTTTGACCGGACCCAAACGTTCGTTCAGAGCTACGTATACGACCTGCCCATCGGCAAGGGCAAGAAGTTCGTGTCCTCGGGACCGCTGGCGCAGATCATCGGCGGCTGGAAGCTGAACGGCATCCTCACCCTGATGACCGGCACGCCGCTGACCATCGGCGCCAGCGGGACCGCACTGAATACCCCAGGCAACAACCAGACAGCCGACCAGGTGAAGCCTGTGCAGATCCTGCACGGGATCAACATTGGCAGCCCATGGTTCGACCCGACCGCTTTCACCCAGCCGACGGCTGCGGGCGTCTTCGGCAATACCGGCCGGAACATCATGAATGGCCCCGGCTTCTACAACTTGGATGCCTCGCTGTTCAAGGTCATCACGGTTCGCGAAGGTTGGAAGCTCGAACTCCGCGCGGAGGCTTTCGGCGTCACAAACACCCCGCAGTTCAGCAATCCGAACACGGGCGTCAACAACTACAACGCCGACCCGACCAAGAACACCTTCGGTGTCATCACCGGTGCGGGCGGCGGGCGCAACATGCAGATGGGTGCCCGGTTCACGTTCTAAGAGCCCACCCAATCCAAAATCAAAAGGCCAACCCCCCGGGGGGTGGCCTTTTGATTTAGAACGAGAACCGCAATGCCAACTGGAATTGTCGCGGAGTGCCGGAGCCAGTGGGCCCGTTGTTCACCAAAGTCGTAATCCGCCCGAAACTGGAAGCGGCGGAGATATTCGCCGCCGGTGCCCCATACTGGGCCCGGTTGAACAGGTTGAAGCCTTCGGCCCGAACTTGAAGGCTGGTACCCTCCCAAACCCGGAACCGGCGGCTCAGAGACGCGTCCGCTTGCCAGATTCCCGGCGCCCGCACCAGGTTGCGGCCTGCGTTCCCCCACAATCCCTTCGCCGGAACCGCAAACGCCGCCGGATTGATCCAACGACCAG
This sequence comes from uncultured Acidobacteriia bacterium, assembly GCA_903925015.1. Taxonomy (GTDB): domain Bacteria; phylum Acidobacteriota; class Terriglobia; order Bryobacterales; family Bryobacteraceae; genus BOG-234. Next base: position 6,847 of record CAIYDY010000226.1, on the reverse strand, counting down.
CCGTGCCGCCGTTGGACGGCACAACCGACCCCCCCGGCACCAGATTGGGCCTTTGGTTGGTGTTGTAACCGTCCACCAAGTCGCCCGAACTGCGGTCGACCGTCACATTTACCGGCAGGCCGGTTCGCGCAGCCGCAACACCAGAGAGCTCCCAATTCGACAGCGCCTTGGAATGCAAGGGAATTTCCCAGACCCCATTGGCGCTGAACACATGGCGCACGTCCTGGTCGCTGGACGCCCGGTCGCATGCCCGGCATTGGATGTTCTGGGGAAAGACTGCTTCGCCGCCACCAGTCGCCCCGTCGTTGATCGAATGAGACCACAAGTAGTTGGCCGAAAACAGAAATCCCCGGCGGAAATAGCGCTGGGCTGAGGCCTGCAGACCTTGGAACGACGTGTTGCTGTCATTGCCGCGGTACTCCACAATTCCGAATGCCGGGTTTGGGCGGAGACCGGTGCCCGGAATCAGCGCATTCACATAGCTTGTGGACAGCACGTGCGTGCCCTTGCTCGCGAGGTATCCAAGGCTCGCCACAGTTCCGCCCAGGCGCTGCTGAACGGACATCCCCCATTCGGAGGAGTACTGGTCTTTTCTGTTGCGGTCCAGCATCCGGGGAGTCACAATACCGGCGGACTGCGCGAGAAAAGAGTTGATCGGGTAGGACAGCGTCGGAAACGTGGCCCGAGTCAAACTGTAGCGCGGCACATCGTTCGAGGCGGGGAGGTTCTGGTCGTCCAGTTGGCCGTCGCCATGATAAATGCCGGCACCGGCGCGGACTACGGTGTTGCCGGAAAATGCTTCCGGAGCCCACGAAATCGACGCCCGCGGATCGAAATTCAGCCGGTTGGGGAAGTTGAAGGGACTGCCCGCCGGACAATAGCCCATTGGGCCGCAGGTAACAAAGTCAAATGGGATGGCCCGGTTGTCCAACTCGTGGAAGACCCCGTATGTTTCGTAGCGCAGACCGATATTCAGCGTCACGTTCGACCGCAACTTGTATTCGTCTTGAACAAAGCTGAAGAACTGGGTCTTGCGCTCGTGCTTCATGGGCAGGGTGGACGTCTGCGTGGCCCTGTCCAAAGTGTTGGAGGCAAAAAGCGCGGGCGTCAAGTAGGACAGCGTCCCGGTGAACGAGCTCCCCTGGTTCATCTCCACATATCGAACTTCCACCCCCGCCTTCACAATATGCCTGCCTGCGACCCACGTCGCATTGTCGACCCAAGAGAGCGTAGTTCCCCGTTCATCCTTGGTATTGCCGTTCGTAATCGAGCTGAAGCCGGTGATTGCCACCGTGTACGCCAACGGCGAGAGTGTACGCGTGTGCGTGATTGCCTGGTTGAAGCCGAATTTCGACTCGTTGGTCAGATTGGGCGTGAACAATTGCAGAAGCTGCGCCACCCCATTTTTCGGTTGGGTGTCCACGCTCTGGGTGATGCCGATGGCTCCGGTGGGAACGGTTGAAACGGCCTCGTCCTGGTTGTAGCGCAAGAATCCAGTCAACCTGTTGCCGAACCGGTGGTCCAGGCGGAGCATCCCGGTGTTCTCCTCGACGGCTTGACGGCCCAGAAACTGATAGGTGACGGTGTTGGCGTCCACCTGGGCTCCGTTTCCTTTCGGAAATGCCGCCACCACGGCAGCCATCGACGGCGCGACGGTGGCCCGGAAGGCCTCGGTTGGCACGAAACCGGTGATCGTTTGGCCCAGCCGCTGCTCGTATCCCTCGTAGTTGACGTAATAGAAGCTCCGGTTCTTCGCCAACGGCCCCCCAAGGCTACCGCCGAACTGGTTCAGCCGGAAGGGCGGCACCTTCGCCGGATCGAGCGGCGAGCGTGCGTTCCATTTGTCGTTGCGGAAGTATTCGTACAATCCTCCGCGAATGGCGTTGGTCCCCGAAGGTGACGTAATCGAGACCTGTCCGCCGGGCGATCCGCCCAATTCGGTTGAGTAGAGTGCGGATTCCACCCGAAACTCCGCGATGGAATCCATTGGGATCGTCATCCGGCCCTGACCGCGCTGGGCTTGGTTGATCACCCCGGTCGCATCGACGCCGTCCAAGGTGAAGTTGTTGTCGTCCAGCGCGTGACCCGCGAAACGGACCGATTTCATGTTGCTGCCGCCGCTATCAACGGCCCCGGGTGCCAGAATGGTCATGCTGTACCAATTCCGGCCGTTGAGCGGGAGTTCTTCCACCTGCCTCCGCTCCGTCCGCGCACCGACCGACGCCGTTGTGCGGTCCAGTTGGGAAATTGGTTCCGAGATTGTAACGGTCTGAGGCTGCGCAGCCACGGGAAGCACGGCATCCAATGTCCTGGTCAAACCGATTGTTTGGGCGACCTCCGAATAGCGGACTGTTGTAAACCCCGGTTTTGAGAACGTGACCTCATAAATGCCCACCGGCAAGTCCTGCACAGCGTATGCGCCCGCCGCACTAGCGGCGGCGTTCCGCTCCAACCCATCCCCCGGCCGGACCACCCGGATCGCGACACCGGAAACTCCATGGCCCGTCTGGTCCTTGACGGTGCCCGTCAGGGCGGACCGGTCGACTTGGGCACCCGCCGACAAAGCAGACAGGACCAAGAGGAATGCGGTGCGAAGACAATTCGACATAGTATCTTTATGATTCCAACACTTTATAAACGACAGGTTACAGAAGGACTGTCAACGCATGAATCATTTCCTGAGCGCGATTTGCTGTCCACGGACCAACCACTTTCCGCGTCATTCCTAATGTGATCCGGTTTACCGCGTGGGTCTTGCTCACCGTTGCAACAACTCTCGCCGCCGACTTGCCGCTGACTGATGCCGTGAAATCGGTCGAGACCCGCTACAACCGGGCGCAATCCCTCACACTCATCTTTTCGGAAACCTATTCCGGCGGTCGCCGCCCGGTCCAAAATGAATCGGGAACCTTGTATCTCCGAAAGCCCGGACGCATGCGGTGGGAATACAAATCCCCGGCCGGGAAGATTTTCCTGTCCGACGGCAAGAACGTTTTCGATTACACACCGGGCGACGACCGCGCAACAAAAAGCAAATTGACCGTTACCGACGATCTCCGGGCCCCGCTGGCGTTTCTGCTCGGAAAACTGGAATTCGCCAAGGAATTCAGCAGACTCCGTGGACGCCCGGGCGAGAGCGGCCTGTGGATCGAGGCGGACGCCAAAACCGACAATCTCGCCTATACCAAGGTGGAATTCCTTGCTCTGCCATCGGGCGAGATCCGGCGCGTCATCATCACCGGACAGGATCTCTCCCGGTTGGAGTTTGCATTCTCAGCTGAAAAACTGAACGTGCCCGTGGCAGCAGAACTATTCATATTCCGCGCACCGGCCGGAGTGGAAGTCCGGGAGGAAACAGGACGCTAATGGGCCAGTTCGCCGTAAAGTACGCAGACGCGCAGGGCACCGTGCACAACCAGGCCCACAACGCAGCTTCCGAACAGGAAATTCGCGAGCGGCTCAGCCGCCAAGGCTTCCTCGTCTATACGGTTTCAGCAAAGGACGGCTCCAACAGCTTGCTCGCCGGTATCGGCATCGGGGGTAAGAAGAAGCTCGATGTCGAAAAGTTCCTCATTTTCAACCAACAGTTTTCCACGCTCATCCGTGCCGGACTTCCGATCCTAAAATCGTTGGACCTGCTGGCGGAACGCCTCACCGACGCCAAACTGAAACCGTACATCGACGCCGTCCGGGAAGAAGTCAAGCGTGGAGTTCTGCTGTCGGATGCCTTCCGTGGCCAGGAAATCTTCCCCAAGATCTACGTCACATCGATCATGGCGGGGGAAAAGTCTGGCAGCCTCGTCGAGGTGCTAGACCGCTACGTGACATACCAAAAATTGGCGCTGGGCGTACGCAAGAAGGTACTGGTATCGCTGATGTACCCGTCCGTCCTGATTGTGCTGGTCATCGTCCTGGTGCTATTCCTGATTACCTACGTGGTCCCCAGTTTCGCCACACTCTATTCCGCGATGTCGGCGCAACTACCGGCGATCACGGTCTGGCTGATTGCCATTGGTACCACCGCCAAGGATTACGTCGTGGTCGGGATCGGAGCCCTGGCTGGGCTGGCGGCCCTTTTCACGTGGTGGTCGCGCGGGGAAGCCGCGCAGGAATCCATCGACCGCTTCAAGATCCGGATTCCGGTCTTTGGCGACATCTGGATCAAGTACCAAGTGGCGCAGTTTTCGCGCGTCCTGGGAACCCTGCTTACGGGAGGCATTCCACTCGTGCAGGGCCTCGAAACCGCAGCTGGCTCTCTGGGCACGCCGCTCCTGCGGAAAACACTCAACCAAGCGGGGAAAATGGTGCGTGAAGGCCAGCCGCTTTCAGGCTCCCTCTCGGCGACTGGCATCTTCCCCGCCCTCTCGGTCGACATGATCGAAGTTGGCGAATCCACCGGTGCCCTGCCCCAGATGTTGACCAGCGTGGCCGAGTTCTACGAGGAGGACGTGAACACCAAAATGACGGCGGTGATGTCGTTGATCGAGCCCGCCATCATGGTGTTCATGGGCATCTTCGTGGCGTTTGTGCTGATAGCACTGTATCTGCCGATCTTCTCGTTGGCGGACAACATCCGTTGACACCACCCGTGCCTGAAACCGGTAATACCTCCACCCCAGACTAGAACCCACACCATTGCGGGCTAGCAGCTTCGACAGTTGTAATAGGGTCATGCCAGCCAGTGCAATCTTCCTCTTGATTCTTGCCAGTGTCGCCCCCAAGTTCGACACACCTGTTGCAGCCGGAGCCAACTTCACCGTAAACCGGGAACATGCGGCAACCTGCAAGCTGGTGGGACGGATGGAAGCGGAATTGGAACTGGGACGCCGCTTGGAACCCGGCACGGAGGAAACCGAGGGTGCCGAAGCAAGCTGCGAGTACCAAGCCGGACCGGAGGCCGTTCTGCGGATCTCGCTGCAGCAACTGGAGGCGGGATCCGACGCCGTTCTCGAAATTGCAAACCTCAAGGCGGCGTTTCCCGAGGCATCCGTTTGTTCCATTCCCGATCTGGGTAGCACGGCAGTGCTGGTCCAAATCCCGGGTGCCGGTGTCCAACTGCACGTGATGCTGAAGAACGGAAAGTACGTGCTGGTTTCCGCACTCGGCTTTGGCGACAACGCGAAGATTGCCGCTGGCGTGCAAGCCCTGACCCGCAAGGCACTCGCGCGGATCTGAGAACTCTTGGCCGTTTTGGACCTCATTTTATAGGCGGCAGTGGAAGCGGAGGACGGGGTCGAGGTTTTCGATGTCCGCCGTTGGCTCCAGAGTGGGGTGTTCGTGCTGTCTTCGGCGTTGTTCGACGGATTGGTCGCCGTTTAGGACGGGACCTTGCCAGCTGATTCCGAGGTCGTCGGGGACGAACTGGGAAGTCCCGGGCATTCGAAGTTGGGTGGTGCCGTTTGCTTTTGGGAAGAATATCTCTATCATGTTGTTTCCTTTGTTTGACCAAGTCCGCGCCTAGATGGCGCGTTGGCCAGCTCGGCGAGCTGGCCGCAGGGTGCCACCATGCCCCACAACGGAAGAGTTGGGGGAGGGGTTAGACGATGCGGTGGGTGCCGAAGGAGTTTTCGCGGCAGCCGGCCCTCCAGCAGGCTAGCGACAGGGCCATCACGAGGTCGTCGTGCTGGCCGCAGCCGTCTGCTCCGATGCGGACCCGGCCGGGGGTCGTGTTGGTCATTCGGACGTCCACTAGTTCGCGGACGAGCGATGCGGCTTCCGGCAAGCGTCTGGCGAAACGGAGCTGGCCCAGTTCGAGCAAGACTTGCACTCCCGCAATCAGATCCTGTTTCGGAACACTGTATTCGTAGCCGTTGCCGGACTGGTGCTCCCCTCCGGTGATGGTGACCGCCGACAGCTCGCAGCCCAATTGGGCATGGCGGAGCATGTCGACAACCGGACCTCCGATTCCGGTGGCATCGACGGCCAAGGCGCAGCGGCCCCGCAGGAGGTCCGACTGCACCACGTTGCGAATCGCATTCACTAGGACCGGATACGGGGTGCCAAGCGGGATGCGTTCCAGGAAACGGAGGTCGATGGAGGAGAGCCGCGCGCCGGAGTAGGGCGAGTAGGCTTGGACCCGCTCGACCACGGCGAGGGCGGAGTGATCCCGCCGCTTGCCGAGGTCCAGGCCGAGATAGAACTGCGTCACCGGTTCCGCTGCCTTGAGTGGGGGCCGAGATCGAGGAGCAGGTCGGCAGTTTGGACGGCGTCCTCGAAGGCTGCTTCGACGATGTCACGCCCGAAGACGGCGGTTCCGTTGTCGACGAATTCGGCCATGAATTCCTGACGGAACCACATGGGGGACATTTGGGAGCGCTCTTGTTCGAGGAATTCCGGGGAGATGCGCGGGCATTCGGTGGCGGGGACGCGGTGGCGCTCCCAGGTTTCGCCGCCATGCTCCCAAGCCTCGTAGAAGAAGCCGCGGCGTCCGCATGGGGTGCTCATGAGCCAGAGGTCGCCGCCGGAGACGGCGAGCATGGGACGGAGGGCGAGGTAGACGCGGTCTTCGAGTCTGGATGCCTCGTCGATGAGGAGGAGGGAGACGGCGGAGAGGCCGCGAATGGTTTCCTCGTTGCCGGGAAGGCCGACGAGCCGGGAGCCGTTGGGGAAGAGGATGGAGGGGTCTCCGGTGCCGTCGGTTTTCACTTTGAGTCCGAGGCGATGGACCATGGAGGAAGCCTTGCGCACGAATTCGGCGCTTTGGCGTTCGGATGGGCTGGCGACTACGACCAGGGAGTCGGGTCGGGTGTAGGCCCGGTGGACGGCCTTGATGGCGGCCATGGTGGATTTTCCCCACTGGCGGGTGCAGTTGAGGATGCCGTGGTTGGCGGATGAGGCCAGGAAGGCG
>CAIYDY010000225.1 GCA_903925015.1 uncultured Acidobacteriia bacterium | reverse complement strand
TTTGGCTTTGGCAATATCGGCTGGATTCCGTTAGGGCCCTACGAGCGCTACCACCCGTGGTACGGACGCGGCTGGTACGGCGGGCGTAATGTGGTTGTGAACCACATCAATATCGTCCACAACACCAACATCACCAGCGTCTACCGCAATGCTCGGGTGGCCAACGGCGTGACTGCGGTCTCATCCTCGGACTTCCAACGGGGGAACTTCCGCAGCAACGTTGCAGTTTCCTCCGCGGACATGGGACGCGCGTCGATGGTGCGGGGTGCGGTGCCGATGACGCCGACCTCCAGCCACTTGAACTTCAGCGACCGCTCTGCCACGGTTGCTCCGCGCGCCGGATCCGGGAACCAGCGTTTTTATGGGTCTCAGTATTCGAACGCCGCCAACGCGCGGGTTCCGTTCGGCCAGCAGCAGGCCTCGGTGAGTTCAGCGTTCCAAAGTCGCGGGATGCAGACGGGCTCTGCTGGCCAACGTTTTGGGGGAACGGGTTCTGCCGGCTCACCCTCGGCGGGAACCGCATCGGGATGGAGCCGGTTCGGGCAGGGGTCTCCGGGGGCCGGGATCCAATCCGGTGCAGGGCGTAGCCTCAATGTGCAGCCGCCGATCGTGCGGCAGCGGAGTGCCCCAACTGGCGGTGGATACAACAATTCGCCATATTATGGTGGCCAGGGGGCAGCCAGGCCCCAGCCGCAGCAACAACAGCCCGGACGCCAGTTCGGCTCGCAGTCTTCGTCCCCGGCACCGCAGTACCGGCAGAGCGCTCCTGCTCCGCAACGGTCTGCTCCGGCACCGCAACCCCGCAGCAATGGTGGAGGTAATGGTGGTGGCGGATCCAGGCCAAGCGGTGGTTCCGCTGGTGGGAGCCATTCGAATTCCGGTCACGGCAGCTCCAGGCGCTAGTTCGCCAGTCCGTTCGAGGAACCATCTCACTTCGATGGTTTCTCGAACGGAGGTTTGTGCTATATTCGTATTTAGTTCATCACGGCGGCTGTAGCTCAGCTGGTAGTAGCGCCAGATTGTGGTTCTGGATGTCACGGGTTCGAACCCCGTCAGCCGCCCCAAATTCCCCCAGTGTCTTCGTCGCCCCTTCTTTCTTGGGCCCAAGCCCATCAGTCTGCCCTGATACAATACATCCGCGAGCTGGCTGAAATCGAGTCTCCCAGCGACTCCCCAGTTGATCTGCAACGTTTGATGGAATTTTTCGCGGATTCCATCCGTGACATCGCCCAGATTGAAGTTTCCGGGACGCACCTGCTGTGCCGCTTCCAGCTACCGGGTACGGCGAAGTCGGGTCAGGTGATGGCGTTGGGACATGGCGATACCGTGTGGCCCATGGGTACGTTGGCCTCGATGCCGGTTCGCGAAGCCGAAGGCCGCCTGTGGGGGCCCGGTGTTCTGGACATGAAAGCGGGACTGGCGATGTTTGTCTACGCCATGCGCGCACTGCGTGACTTGGACATCCCGGTCGCACACGAAGTCCTCCTCCAAGTCAATTCCGACGAGGAAACCGGCAGCAAGACGTCCCGGGCACTTACCGAAGAGAACGCGTTGCGGAGCTTGGCTGTTTTGGTTTTGGAACCCGGTACCGGTCTCTCCGGCAAGCTCAAGACGGCCCGCAAGGGAATCGGCGATTATTGGCTGCGGGTAGGTGGTGTTGCCTCGCATGCCGGGGTCGACTTTGAAAAAGGCGCGAGTGCTGTGGTCGAGCTTTCCCGGCAAATCCAGACGATCTCTGGATTCACCGATCTGGAACGCGGCGTCACGGTGAACTGCGGCACCGCTTCCGGGGGAACCCGGTCCAACGTCGTCGCCGAGACTGCGGAAACACACATCGACATCCGTGTTCCCACGCTTGGCGACTTCGAGAGCCTCGACCGCCAGTTTCGTTCCCTCCGGTCCGTGGATCCGCGCTGCTCCCTGAAATTGACCGGTGGTTTGAACCGGCCGCCGATGGAGCGATCGCAGGGCGTGGCTGCCCTGTACGAGTTGGCGAGGGTGCAGGCGGCGAAGTTCGGCCTGGTGTTGGATGAATCCGCCACAGGTGGCGGCTCCGACGGCAATTTCACGGCTGCGTTGGGCATCCCGACGCTCGACGGACTGGGCGCGGTGGGCGAAGGTGCCCATGCTGCGCACGAATCCATGCTGTTGGACCGCGTTGCGGACCGGGTGGCATTATTGGCTAGCCTGGTTTCCGCCCAATAAGCCCGCTAGAATCAAGTCATGCAATTCTTGGACCGGCTCGACCACGTTGCCATCCCCGTAACCGACATCGCGGTCGCCGTTGATTGGTACACGAAGACCTTCCGCTGCTCCATCCAATACCAAGACGCAACTTGGGCACTTCTGGGTTTTGACAATGTGTCGCTGGCCTTGGTGATCCCCGAACAGCACCCTGCGCATATCGGTTTTGTCAGTCCCGATGCCGAGAAATTCGGGGTTCTGAAGACGCACCGGGACGGTACACGTTCCTGCTATGTGTCCGATCCAGCGGGCAACTCGGTGGAAATTCTCGCCGCCGATTCCATGCCATCCCGTTAACCTTCCCGCTCCATCCGCGTATTCAGAGGCGAAGGAGATGTGGGCAGAATGAATCAGCGGTGGAGAGAGAGAGTTCTGGGGGCAGGCTTGGCGGTCGGCCTAGTGTGCGGGACGGGTTGGGCTCAGCAACCGGCCAAGCGCCAACTGGCGGCTGCGGCTTCACAAGTGGCTATGGAACAGCCGAACGCGGGCCACGTCCGCGACGAGTTCCAACGCCTCTTGGGCCAGTACCCGCCCACGGTCCGTCAAGTCCTCGCCATCGACCCCGGGCTGCTGGGCAACGAAGGGTACCTGTCTCAGTACCCGGCACTCGCCGGTTTTCTTGGCGCACATCCAGAAATTGCCCGCAACGGCGCCTACTACGCGGGGGAGCCGCAGCGGTTTGGTGTTCGGCAGCAGTTCAATTCCTCCAGCTTCAACTCGGAGGTGTTCCGTGGAGTCTCGCTCCTAACCGTTTTTTCGTTGGTGGTCTGCGTCTTGGCGTGGCTGATCCGTACTTTGATCGACTACCGCCGGTGGAATCGCCTGACCTCCATTCAGACCGATGTCCACACCAAACTGCTGGACCGCTTCACCTCCAACGAGGAGATGTTGGCCTACATCCAATCTCCCGCCGGGTCCAAGTTTCTGGAGTCGTCTCCGATTCTTTTGGATGCGGGGCCGAAGCAGATTTCCGCACCGCTCGGTCGCATCCTATGGTCACTCCAGTCGGGAGTCGTGCTTTCGGCTGCGGGCATCGGCGTCCTGTCGCTCAGCGTGGATGCCGATGCTCAGCATTTGGTTTCCGGGTTCGGCCTGCTGGCTGTGGCTCTGGGGATCGGCTTCATTCTTTCGTCCGCCATTTCCTACATGATTTCGCGGCGTTTGGGACTGATCACGCCGGTCAGGAAGACCGGGGAGGAATAGGCGAATGTTCCGCGACGCGACCCTGAGGGACGCGATTGCAGCCGCACTTGCCCCCGCCGACTCGGAATCGGGGTCGTTGGTGGAGTCGCAGGATGTTCGCGCGGATTTCGCAATGGATGAGGATTCCTTCCGCTCCTTCTACGACCGGACTGCGCGCGGCCTATGGGCCTACCTCGCCCGCGTGACGGGCGATCGGCAGGCCGCCGACGACCTGCTCCAGGATGCCTTCTACCGCTTCCTTCGGGCTGGAACGGAGTACGAGTCGGAGGCCCACCGCCGAAACTCGCTCTATCGAATTGCCACCAACCTGGCGCGAGACGCCCGCCGCCGCAGTGTGGTGCGCCCGGACGCGGTTGTATCCGGGGAGGATATCGAGCGGGTTGCCGGGGCCGATTCCGCAGGCTCGCTGGATCTCAATGCCGACGTGGAGCGGGCCATGTCCCGCTTGCGTCCCAACGAACGGGCGATGTTGTGGCTGGCATATGCCGAGGGCGAGCCGCATGTCGAAATTGCCGACCGGTTGGGTCTGAAGGTGGGGAGTCTGAAGCCTTTGCTGTTCCGGGCGCGACGCAAGCTAGCGGGATTGCTCCGGGGAAAGGATTCCGATCATGCACGGTGAATGCTGCTTTGAATCGGAGGTATTGGCTGCCGTGGTGGAATGCCGGTGGCCGGAGCGGGTGGAGTCGGAGTTGCGGGTCCACGCCTCGGGTTGCGCCATTTGTGCGGATGTCGCGCTACTGGCGGTCGCTCTGCGGGAGGACCGGGAGGTCTTGAAATCCATCGCCGCGCCACCCGAATCTGGTCGCGTGTGGTGGATGGCCCAGTTGCGGGCCAGGCGTGAGGCCGAGAAGGCTGCTTCGCGGCCCATTACGGCGGCGCAGGTTTTTGGGGCGGCAGCAACGGCGTGGTTTGCCGGAGCTTGTTTCGGAGCCTCGTCCGATTGGTTTCGATCCGAATTTGTCCGGCTCGCGTCGGGCGCGGAATCGGCGGGAATCGGCGTGTTCCTCACATCGGGGGTGGGCCTGCTTTTGCTGCTTGCGGCGGTATCGATCATCATTCTGGTGCCCGCCGCTGTCTGGCTCGCGGTGGGCAAGGACTAGGCTGGCGCTCGCCAAGACCAGATCTGCTGTATGGGGCCGCCGCCCCCATGCATTTTGCTTTGCGGCTGCTGCAGTCGCGCTAAAGTCTCAACCGAGTGTTACTATTCCTGTTTGGCGCGACCCGCCTTTGGAGCTTCCCTTGAATCGTAGGTCCCTGTTGAAGACCGCCGCTTTCGCCGCTGTCGGCGCACCCCGTCTTTTCCCCCAAACATCCGGTCCTGCCGACCCTGCAGCGGTCAAAGCCGCCATCCTGAAGCGGATCCAACCGCCGAAATTCGCCAACCGGGACTTCGACATCACCAAGTTTGGAGCCGAATCCGGTGGCACCAAGCCGGCAACAGCCGCCATCGCCAAGGCCATTGAGGCTTGCAACAGGGCGGGCGGCGGGCGTGTCGTCGTACCCGCCGGGACTTTCCTCACTGGCGCTATCCACCTCAAGAGCAACGTCAACCTCCACGTCAGCGAAGGCGCGACCCTCTTATTCAGCCAGAATCCATCGGATTTCCTGCCCGTGGTCTACACCCGTTGGGAGGGCACCGAGTGCATGAACTACTCGCCGCTGATTTACGCGTTCGAGGCCACCAACATTGGAGTAACCGGCACGGGTACACTCGACGGCCAGTCCGACGCCACCCACTGGTGGCACTGGAAGGGCGGCAAGAATGCGGGCAAGGAAAGCCAGAACGCGGACAGGCTCGCCCTGTTGGCCGCCGGGGACAAGAATGTTCCCGTTACGCAGCGGGTGTTCGGCGACGGCCACTACCTCCGTCCGAACTTCATCCAACCCTACCGCTGCACCAACGTGTTGATCGAAAACGTGAAGATCCGCCGCTCCCCGATGTGGGAACTCAACCCCGTTCTCTGCACCAACGTGACGATGCGCAACGTCGATATCGACACCCATGGCCCGAACAACGACGGTTGCGACCCCGAATCCTGCACCGACGTCCTTGTCGACGGTTGCACCTTCAACACCGGCGACGACTGCATCGCGATCAAATCCGGTCGCAACGTGGACGGCCGCCGCGTCAACCGCGTCTGCGAAAACCTCATCATCCGCAACTGCACCATGAAGGACGGCCACGGCGGCGTTTCCATCGGCAGTGAGGCGTCGGGCGGCGTCCGCAACGTGTTTGTGGAAAACTGCAACATGAGCAGCCCCCATTTGGACCGGGCCTTGCGGATCAAGACCAATTCCTATCGCGGCGGTGCCATCGAGAATATCTATTTCGACCGCGTGACCGTGGGCCAGGTGGCTTCGGGCGTCATCGATATCGATTTCAACTACGAGGAAGGCGACGGCGGGCCGCTGCCTCCCGTGGTCAACAACGTGGTGGTTTCCAACGTCACATGCCAGAAGAGCCGGTACGGACTCTATCTCCGAGGCTTCAAGACGGCCCCGATCCGAGGGCTGACCGTGGTCAATTGCGATTTTGCGAATGCGGAGAAGGGCAGTCTCCTTGAAAACGTGGAGTCAGTGACGTTCACCAACTCGACGATCAACGGAAAGCCCGCAGTCCTCTAGATTCTCACCACAAAAGTTTCAAACCCAACTGCGCCTGCCGCGGGTAGTTGGAATTCGGCGCGCTGACGCCCGCCTTGATGATCGATCCGAACGTCGTGTTCGTCGCCGTCGCGTCGAAGCCTTGGTTGGTCAGGTAGAACGAATTCATCGAGTTGAACATCTCGGCGCGGAACTGGAGCTTGAATTTCTCGGTGATTGTCGTCGTTTTGTCCACTGAAATATCCACCAGCGTGAATCCCTGGTAGCGGAGGTTCCCGATCCGGTTGGGGAAGTACCGGGGCGAATAGCGCGGCGAGATGATGAAGTTCGGGGAGGTGCAGCCGGCGTCGATGCTGTACTGCAGCATGGTGGTGGTGCCGTTGGTGTTCCACTGCGAGACGCAGTTGGCCACCCCTTGGACCGATGGCTTGTTCCAGTCGATGTCCAGATGCGCATCCTTCACATAGAGGATGTTGGTCGGTAGGCTCCACGGCCGCCCCGACTGCTGTTGGATAATCGTCGATTCCTGCCACCCGCCCAACAGCTTCCGCAGCAATTTTGGACCCCGTTTGCCGCCCGGCAGCTGTGTCACCGCCGAAAGCGAAAAGTGGTTCGGCACGTCGTAGGCTGCCAGACCCTTCTGCATCACGAACTTCTGGGGATCGAGGAAGCCGTTGGCCTCCATCGTCTTCGAGTAGGTGTAGTTGGCGCGGAAGGTGGTCCAGCGGTTGCGGATGGACTAGCTGGTCTGGAGCGAGTCGTACCAGCTCTTGCCATCGTTCCGCATCAGTTCCGTGATTTGCCCGAACTGGGGATATGGAACTGAGAGGGTGGCGCTGGAGAGCGTCGTACTGGAGAACGAGCTGGTTCCGGTAAACGCCGGTATGTTGGCCAGGGGATTCGAATAGGTCTTGTCGCACGGGGCCGGGTTGCCGCCCGCAGCCCAGTTGCAACCGTCGCGCATGGCTGCCGGGATGTCGTTCATCGTGCGGGAATCCTGCAGGTCGACGCCCCTGGTGGCGGAATACGAGATGTCGAGGACGCTGCGCTTGGGCAAGGCCCGTTGGATGCTGATCGAGAACGTATTGACGTGCGGTACGCGGAAGTGTGTGTTGACAACGCTGAACGCGCGGCCGGCAAAGGTCTGCGATCCGGCGGCGGAGCCGGTCGGCAGCAAGATTCCGTCCGGGAACGGATCATTGATCTTGTTGTTGAGCGGCAACATGCTCTCGTTGGCCGAGAACACCAGCGGCGTGGTGTTGCTGAAGCCCGAGGTCTGCAGATAATCGTTGTTCGGGTTGGAGTAGAATCGTCCCCAGCCGCCACGGATGGCCGTTTTCGGCGTCAGCGCGTAAGCAAATCCGATACGGGGCTGCCAAGTTTTGTAATAGGGATCCGCCGCACGGCTAGACTGGCCATTGATTCCTGCGAATTGCAGCGACCCGGTGAGTGTCCCCAACGGGAACTTCTTGCGGTCCACAAGGGGGTCGAGGGTCGATGGCGCGGTGGGGTCAAAGCCGCGGTCCATCCGGTTGAAGCGCTCGGTCGGGGGCAGGTTCAGGTCTTCGCGGAAGCCCGAGTTGATGGTCAGCTTTTTGGAGATTTTCCAATCGAACTGGGCCCACGGCGCGTAGTAGGGGAACATGTAGATCGGGTATACGTTGTAGTTGAGCGAGCCCGAGTTCGGGGTACCCAGCAGCCACGACGCGATCGAGTTTCCCTTCAGCGCTTGTGCGGTGTTGTAGATCTCCTGGGTGAATGCGGCGGTCGCACCCAATGTCAGAACATTCCCCGGATTCTGCGTGGAATACTGGAGCCAGCGCATGTCGACTCCGCCCTTCAGGGTCTTGGAGCCGCGTGCCCAAGTCACGACAGGGTGCAGGGTCAGCGTGTTGGAGATGTTGGAGCTGGGGTAGCGCCCCAAATTTTGGTAACTGCTGAATGTGTACTGGCCGAAGTGGTTCCCGTACGGCAGTTGGCTCACCAGCGATTTTGGGAATCCCAATGACGCCATGTCGAAATTGTCATCCGGCGTACCCCACGATGCCTCGACGTAGCGGGACATGGACGACCGCACGTTCAGGATGAGCGTGGGTGAAAGCGTGCTGACCCAGTCCAACGCTCCGGTGTCGTTGATCCGCTTCAGTGGGTCCTGCCCCTCCACGCCGGGCTTGTCCGCCGGAACGCCGTTGGTGGGGCGGATCTCCGTGCGGTCGTTGCGGGCGTAGCGCACGAAGAAGCGGTGCCGGTCGCTGATGTTGTGGTCCACCTTCAGGGCGAAGTTGTAGAAGGTGTCGCCCGCCGGATTCTGTCCGCCGGACAGGAACAGGTTCTTCTGTGCGTAGTCCTCGCCCGCCGTCGTGGTGTTGGGATTCGGGAAGTAGCTGACAATCTTCTTGGCAATCGGGTTGATACGGCTGGGCGGGATGATGTTGCCCGCAAACGGCAGGCGGTCGAAGACGTTGGAGCTGTTGGTGAAGCCTGTTGCGGGGTCGTAGATCACGTACTGTCTACCGGCCTTGTCCTTCAACTTCGAGAAATCACCCTCGCGCATCTCAAGCGCGGGCACGGAGAGAACCAACGGTTGTGGGGAATCCTCCACGTAGCGCTCGAAATTCACCATGTAGAAGGTGCGGTTCCGTCCGTTGTAAATCTTGGGCAGCACCACCGGCCCGCTGACGAGTGCGCCGTACTGGTCCAGCGAATGGCCGTCCTTTTCCGCGCCGCGCGCATTGTTCTGGAAGGAATTGGCGTCCAGCCAGTTGCGCCGGTAAAATTCGTACAAGGACCCGTGTAGGGCGTTCGATCCACTCTTCAGCACCGCGTTCATCACCGCGCCCGAGGTCTTGCCGTACTGCGCGTCATAGGCATTGGTCTGGATCTTGAATTCCTGCACCGAATCCACGGGTGGCACGTAGGCGATGTTGTTGCTGCCCGCCTGGGCGTTGTTCGGTGCGCCATCGATCAGGAACGATGCCGATGACGACGATCCCCCGACGCCCCACTGGGCGATCGCGCCGTTGTCGAACGGCCGCTGGTATGCCAGCGAGCCGTTGTAATCCACGCCCGCCACCAGGGATGACAACATGAAGGGATTGCGCCCGTTCAAAGGCATCTCGCTGATGGTCTTGCCGTCCACCACCCCGCCCCGGTCGCCGGAATTCAAATCGAGGACGTCCACGTCGGCGGTGACCGTCACCTGTTCGCTGACCGCTCCGATTTCGAGCGCGAGATCCACCGTTGCGGCTTGGTTGACGCTCAGGGTGAGGCCGGAGCGTGTGACGGTCTTGAAGCCTGGGTGCGAAACCTTCAGCTCGTACGTGCCGGGCTGGACGAGTTGGAAGACATAGTTGCCGTCCGCGCGGACGCTCTGGCGGTGCGTCTCGTTCTTGTCCACGTCGCGCAGTTCCACCGAGGCACCCGAGACCGGAGCCCCCTGCGGATCGCTGATCCGGCCGTTCAACGTGGCGCGGAAGTCCTGGGCCGACAACGCGGCGGCCGATACGGCCAACAATAAAAGTGATTTCGTGCGCATTTCCCCTCGTTTCCACCCGATGGTTTCCCCTCGCCGGATGGCACTGGGCGATAGTCTATCGCATCCATTGCGGAAAGGGAATGCCGATTCGTGTGAATTTCCGAGACCACTGTTTCGCTGCCGCCGAGTATCGTACAATCGGGGTTTGGCGGGCATCGCGGCGTACGGGAACCGACAGGGGGAGACCGGAATTGTTCACACAGGCGGGGCATGATCACGGCCATGGACACGGCCATGGGACCGGGGTGCGATGGCTGGACCTCGTGGTCGGGGTAAGCGCGTTCTTCATCTCGATTGTGTCGCTTGTTGTCTCCATCGAGCACGGCCGAACCATGGAAAAGATGGTGGAGCAGAACGAGAAGTTGGTGGCTGCGGGCACCATGCCGTTCCTTGCGGTGAGCGGGAGCCAGTTGGACCCTGTCACCCAAAAGCCGTTCCTGCGGATCGAGTTGAAAAACGGCGGCGTTGGACCGGCGGTGGTGGACTGGTTCGAAATCCGCTACAAGGGCGCGCCGATGGGCTCCAGTGCGGAACTGCTCAAAGCTTGCTGCTTCGCCGCGCTGCCCCGCGACGGGCACACGAAGGGCGTGATCTATTCCAACGTGTCCCAGTCGATCATGCCTGCGCGGGACAGCCTGTTTCTCCTCCAACTGGACCCCGAGTCCGCTGGCAAGGATCTGTATGTTGCGCTTGATGCCGCGCGCAAGGACCTTACTATGAAGGCGTGCTACTGTTCCGTCCTCGACGAATGCTGGCTGTCCGATTTCGACGGTCGGCCGAAGAAGGTCAAGGAGTGCAAGGCTCCGGCCGGAACAAAATCGTGGTGACAGGCCCGAGATAGACGAACTTCCATTTCTTGCCAAGCCTTGGGCACCCACGCCGCACCCAATCGCCACCGCTTGTCATCCGATAAACTGACCTTGGGGCTCTTTGCACCCAACCGTGGCTGCACTCCGTCCCTGCGGCCACCATTTCAGTCCAACGCCAGACCAGTATGGAGACCCTTTAAACCGTGTGGATTGTAAAGCTTGCGCTCAGAAGACCCTACACCTTCGTCGTGATGGCGGTCCTGATCGCGGTCCTTGGCGGAATGTCCATCGTCTCGATGCCGAAGGACATCTTCCCCTACATCGACATCCCAGTGGTCTCCGTCGTCTGGACCTACACCGGAATCTCCCCGGATGAAATGATGAGCCGGATTTCGACCGTCTTTGAACGGGCTGTCACCAGCACCGTCAACGATGTCGAACACATAGAATCCAACGCCTACAACGGTGTCTCAATCGTCCGTATCTACTTCCAGCCGAACGTCAAGATCGACTTGGCCATCGCCCAGACCATCGCTGTCACGTCGCCCGTGCAGCGCATCATGCCTCCCGGCATCTTCCCGCCCGGCGTTTTGAAGTACGATGCGTCCACCGTGCCGATCCTCCAGCTCAGCCTGAGCGGCAACAACCTCAGCGAACAGGAACTCTACGACGCCGGTCAAAACGTGATCCGGAACCAACTCGCGGTCATCCAGGGTGCCACGGTCCCGCCACCTTTGGGGGGCAAGCAGCGCCAGATCATGGTGGACATCGACCCCGCCTCCCTGTACGCCCGCGGCCTCTCCGCCACCGATGTTTCCACGGCGCTGAACCAGCAAAGCCTCATACTCCCCGCCGGTACCGCCAAGATGGGCGACCGCGAATACTGGATCAAGCTCAATTCCAGCCCCGGCACCGTGCAGGGGGTGAACGAGCTGCCTTTGAAGGTCGTAAACGGCAAAATCGTCTATATCAAGGATGTGGCGCAGGTGCGCGACGGCTTCTCCGTCCAAGGCAATATCGTCCGGTCCGACGGCCGCCGTTCGGCACTCATGACGATCATGAAGAACGGGCAGGCTTCCACCCTTGACGTTGTCACCGACATCCGCGAGGCAATCAAGAAACTGGCTCCGGCACTGCCCCCCGGGATGACCGTGACGCCGCTGTTCGATCAGAGTATTTTCGTCCGAGCCGCAATCGACGGCGTGTTGAAGGAAGGCCTTGTGGCCGCGGTTTTGACGGCAATCATGATCCTGCTGTTCCTCGGCAGCTGGCGCAGCACGGTGATTGTCTGCACCTCGATCCCGCTCTCTATCCTCACCTCCTGCATCCTTCTTTGGGCCATGGGACACACGCTCAATGTGATGACGCTCGGCGGCATGGCGCTTGCAGTGGGCATCTTGGTGGACGACGCGACCGTGGAAATCGAGAACGTGCACCGGAACATGGGCATGGCCAAGCCGCTGACGAGGGCGATCCTTGACGGTGCCCAGCAAATCGCGCTGCCTTCGTTTGTTTCCACGCTTGCCATCTGCATTGTCTTCATCCCGGTCCTGCTGCTGACCGGCCCGGCGAAATTCCTCTTCACCCCCCTCGCGCTGGCTGTTGCCTTCGCGATGATGATGTCCTACTTCCTCACCCGCACCCTTGTTCCCACGATGGTGCACTTCATGCTGGCGTCGGAAGTGGAAATCTACGCCCATGGGGAAGAGGGCCTTGCCAACGCCAAGGGCATCATCTGGCAGACCCACCACGCCTTCAACATACGGTTTGAACGGATGCGGCTGAAGTACCGGAAAGCGCTCGGCTGGTGCCTCCACCACCGTGTCCGCGTTTCCTTCGTCTATGGCATGTTTGTTCTGGGATCCATGGGTCTCGCGACCGTCGTAGGCACCGATTTCTTCCCATCCGTCGATTCCGGACAGCTTCGTCTCCACGTCCGGGCCCCTGAGGGCACCCGCATCGAGGAAACCGAACGGGTCTTCGCCGATGTCGAGGAATTGATCCGCCAGAACTTGGAGCCAGGCGAACTGGTCACCATCACTGACAATATCGGCCTCCCCAATGCGCCATTTGCCCTCGCTTGGGGTGATTCCGCCGTCATCAGTTCGGCCGACGGTGAAATCCTGGTCTCCCTGAATCCCGCGAAGCACCGCTCGACGACACTGCTGGAGCGCAAACTCCGCCATGCCCTGCGCGAACGCTTCCCGGCCGAGACCTTCTTCTTCCAAGCCGCCAACATGACCAACCAGATCCTGAACTTCGGGATCCCGGCCCCCATTGACGTCCAGATCCAGACCCGCAATTCCGATTTCGGCTACAAGTTGGCCACGGAACTGGAGCGGAAGATCGCCGTGGTCCCGGGTGCAGTCGACGTTCGCGTGAACCAGCAGGTCAAGACTCCGCAGATCGATCTTTCCGTGGACCGCAACAAGGCGGACCTGGCTGGGCTCACCCAGCGCGATGTCGCCAACAGCATGTTCATTTCGCTCAGTTCGAGCGGCCAGACCGCGCCCAACCAGTGGCTCAACCCCGCCAACGGCATCAGCTACCAGGTTGCCGTGCAGACTCCCCAGTTCCGCCTGGATTCACTCGATGCTCTCAAGGGCACACCCATCACGGTTCCCGGCGGCGGCAGCACCCAGCTCCTGGACAATCTTCTGTCCGGCGTGAAGCGCAGCACCACCAGTTCCCTCGCCAGCCACTACAACGTGCAACCCGTGTTCGACGTGTTTGCCAATGTCGACCAGCGCGACCTTGGCGGTGTGGTCGGCGATGTCGAGCGGATCATTGAAAAGGTCCAGCTCCCCCGCGGCACCACCATCACCATCCGCGGCCAGGCTGACACCATGAAGACCTCCTTCCGGCGGCTTGGCTTCGGCGTTCTGTTCGCCATCATGCTTGTCTATCTGCTGATGGTGGTCAATTTCCAGTCATGGCTGGATCCGTTCATCATCCTGACCGCCCTGCCCGGCGCCTTTGCGGGAATTCTTTGGATGCTCTTCGTAACCCAAACCAGCATCAACGTACCTTCCCTTATGGGAACAATCATGTCGATCGGCGTGGCAACGGCGAACAGCATCCTACTGGTCACGTTCGCCAACGACGAGCGGATGGCCGGGTTGAATCAAATCGAGGCCGCGCTTTCCGCCGGCTACACCCGTATCCGACCGGTGCTGATGACGGCGCTGGCGATGGTGATCGGCATGCTCCCCATGTCGCTCGGGTTGGGTGAGGGCGGGGAACAGAATGCTCCGCTTGGGCGCGCCGTGATTGGTGGCCTGATGTTCGCAACATTCAGCACCTTGTTCTTCGTGCCCATTGTTTACAGCGTTCTGCGCGGCAAGGTTCCGGTGAATATGGACGAAAAGATTGAGGAAGAGTCCCACGAGGGCCTGATCGCATGAGCCAGCAAGTTCCTGAAAAGCACGAACACCACATCTCGCCCGGCAAGGTGATCTTCTTCTTCGTCGTGATCGCCCTCATCGTGGGCGCGGTGGCCGTGGGCGGCTACCTGCCCCGCAAGGAGCGCGAGGATGCGGCGAAATCCGCAGCCCGGGTCGAGCAAACGAGCCTCCCCCGCGTCGCCGCCGCCAAGGTTCGCCGGGGGCCTGCGGAATCCGAGGTCGTTCTGCCCGGCTCGATCTCTGCCTTGGTCGAAGCCGGAATCTACGCCCGAGCCGCAGGTTACGTCAAGAAGCGGTATGTCGACATCGGGGACCGCGTTCGCAAGGACCAGTTGCTCGCCGACATCGAGGTGCCCGAGCTGGATTTGCAGGTTGCCCAAGCAAAAGCGGCGCTCGCACAGGCCAAACAGCAACTTGGCCAGGCGAAGGCTTCGCTGCTGCAGGTGCAGTCCCAACGGGATCTTGCCAAGTTGACTTCGGACCGTTACACCAGCCTGGTGGCACGCGGCGCGGTCGCGCGGATGGATGCCGACACCCAGCAGGCAAACTTCAAGACCTCAGAGGCATTGGTAGCCTCCCAGGAAGCCAATGTCGGGGCTGCCGACGAGAATGTCCGGCAGTCCCAGGCAAATCTGGATCGGGTCATGGCCCTGCAGGATTACAAGCAGGTCAAGGCGCCGTTTGCGGGAATCGTCACTGCAAGGAACATTGAAACCGGGGCACTGATTTCGGCCAACGGCGCAGGCCAGGGCGGGACCAACGCACTGGCAAGCGAGCTTTACAGGATTGCCCAGTCCGGCTCCGTGCGCATCATTGAAAATGTGCCCCAAAGCACCGCGCTCGGGATCGTGGTCGGGATGCCAGCCGAGGTTTCCGTAGTGGAGCTCCCGGGGCGGAAGTTCGTCGGCAAGGTGGCGCGTACCTCCAATACATTGGACCCCGCCAGCCGCACCCTGATGGTGGAAGTCCAGCTTCCCAACGGCGATGGCAAGCTGATTCCGGGCATGTTTGCGGAGGTCCGCTTCAAGACCCATCGCGAGACCCCGCCTTTCCTTGTACCCGGCGATGCCATCATCGCGGCCAACACCGGGCCGCAGTTGGCGATCCTTCAAGAAACGCCGGACGCGCCGCCCGGTGCCCGCAGGATCCATTTCCAACCGGTTTCACTGGGACGCGATTTCGGCGTTCAGACCGAAGTGGTTGGCGGCTTGGACGGCTCCGAGCTTGTGGTGGTGAATCCCAGCGACGATGTTCGCGACGGGGCTTTCGTGAAGTTTGAATTGTCGGGGCAGGGACGCGGAGCCCCGGCGGCCGGCACGGGAGCAGGCACGGCCAACGCGGACAAGGGCGGGAGTGACAAAAAGTGAACAAATTCGCAGCGGCACTGGCCGCGATCTCGATGGCATCCGCCCTTTCGGCCCAATCGGGCCGCGAACCGGCCATCTCCTATCCGCCGGGTCTCCGCGGACCGTACACGCCCGGCTCGGTCTCGGCCATTGACACCAAGGACTCGGCCCGCGTCCACGACCTGATCAAGGCAGGGCAGCTCAACCTGTCCTTGCAGGATGCGATCGCCCTTGCACTCGAAAACAACTTGGATCTGGAACTTCAGCGTTACGCCGTCAAAATCGCCCAGACCGATTCCAGCCGCGCGTCGGCCGGGAGTTTGCTCCGCGGTGTGGGACTGACGGTCAACGAGGCCCCCGCAGGCGTGGGCGGCCCCGGCGGCGCGCTAAACAATTCCGCCGCCAGCGGCATCACTCCCCAAACCCAGGTGCCGGTCAACGTCACCGACACAAACCTGATCCAGGAAGCCCAGAACAATCTGAACGTCAACGGCACCTTTGCGTCTGCAACTGGACCCGCTTTGCCCCAGCTCGACCCTGCCATCACCGGAACTTTTCTGGCCCAGCATCTGACGACGCCGCAGACCAGCTTGGTTACGACCGGGACGCCCTCGCTGGTGAACAACACCGTTAACGCCAACTTCGGCTACTCGCAGGGCTTCTGGACCGGCGCGACCGTCAGCGCCGCTTGGCAGAGCATCCGCACGGACTCCAATTCCTCGCGCAACCTCGTCAACCCCTACTCCACTTCCAGCCTGTCGGTCAGCTTCGTCCAGCCCCTGATGCGCGGTTTCGGCCGGGAGATCAACAAACGCTACATCCGAAGTGCCAAAAACAGCGAGCGGATTACCGACTATGTATTCCGCCAGCAGGCCGTCAGCACTGTGTCCGGCGTGATCCGCCTTTACACCGATCTGGTCAGCTTGAGCGAGGACATGCGGGTGAAACAGCAGACTCTCTCCACCGCCGAGCGCCTCGCTGAGGACAACGCCAGCAAGGTTGAGCTGGGCACGATCGCCCCAATCGAACTGACCCGCGCGCGAGCGCAAGTTGCCGCCGCCCGCCAGGACCTGATCAATGCCGAAGGGTACCTCCAGCAGCAGGAGCTGATCCTGAAAAACGTTCTGACCCGCAACGCCGGTTCTGACCCGGTCGTTCGCAGCGCACGCATTGTGGCAACCGACCCGGTTTCGGTGGACCCACTGCCGACCGAATCGACCGATGAGCTGGTCCGTCTGGCACTCGCCAACCGGCCCGAAATCCAAGCCGCCAAACTGCAGGTGGAGAATTCCGACATCGGTCTAAAAGGGTCGCGCAACGGACTCTTGCCCCAATTGGACTTCACCGCCAATGCGTCCAACAGCGGCCTCGCGGGCGGGGCCAACGGTCTGTTCACCGGCGTCCCGCCAGCCCCCGGCAGCCTTCTGGGTTACGGCGACGGTTATTTCAACGCCATCGAACAGATTCTGCGCAGGGACTACCCCAGCTACAGCATCGGCCTGACCTTTACCCTGCCTGTCCACAACCGCACGGCACAGGCAGATCTGGTGCGCGACGAACTTCAACTCCGCCAAGCGCAGATCCGGACACGCCAGTTGGAAAACCAAGTGAGTCTGGAGGTGCAGGACGCGATCATCGCCCTGCGTCGGACACGGGCTGCCTATGAAGCCGCAGTGGAAACGCGCAAGCTGCAGGACCAGTCCCTGGAAATTGAGCAAGAGCGGTTCCAGGCCGGCCTTTCGACCAACTTTTTGGTCATCCAGTATGAGAACTTCGTGGCACAGGCCCGATCGACGGAGGTCGTGGCGAAAGGTGCCTACGCCAAGGCTCGGACCCAGCTCGAACGCGTCATCGGGAAAATTTTGGAAAACCACAACGTCTCTATCGACGAAGCCCTGAAAGGGCAATTAACAGCCCGGGCGCAAGCGAAATAAGTAGGAACCGTCCCACCCAGGGTCGGGGCTCCTGCGATGCCAGCGGGCTATCGCGTGCAGCCCGCACACGCACCAATGTCTCGCCTGTGCGGGCGATCCGTATTGGCCCGGTTTCGGCCAGCAGCCCGTCCCTAATCCCGGCATCCGAAACCACCGCTGTTTCGCCGCGACGCAACGGACCTCGTGAAAAAGAATCGCCGCCGATTGCGGCCGTAATGGCGAACAGGGCTGCGGACCCAATAACCGGCACCGCACACAGGCGCAACAACCGCCAGTTCTCACTCCAGATCCGGCCCTGGGCCCGCCACACAAGGACTGGCTCGTCAGAATACAACCCGATTTCCAATGTATGCGCGATCATCCGGTTCCCGACGGCTCGGATGGCCGCCCAGTCTGCCAAGTGGCGGAACAACATCGCCGATGCCAGTCCGTATGCTAGGGCACAAAGATAGAGGGTCATTCCAAATAGCCTAGTCCCCGCAGTTGCTTCGCCACTTCGGGGTGCAATTCCGGCGTCCCGGTCTCGGCGAGGTATCGCTCAACAAGATGTGCGACCAGCTCGTCGACTGAACTGTATCCCGCAGTTGCTGCTGCACTTTTCGCCTGATCGTAAAGGCTCTCGCCCAATCGAACGCTTGTTCTTGAAAACATTGTAAAACCGTCTTTATGGTAATCTACTGGGGTGCTCGACGGGTAGTACCATGAGAGCTAGGCGCTTGGTAACTCTAATAGAAAATGACATTTGAGGCCAACACTCCGGAGGCAGTTGAATCATCCCCGGCGGGCTGGGCGCCGATACTTGTCTTCGGACTTGCTTTCGCAACCCTCATATTCGCAAGCGTGGCTGCCCTATTGGATGCCTATCGTTGGGAGGGGGCCAAGGCTGCCGTGTCCAGAACTTATGAGATGCTTGGCAGCTTGGATCGGTTCGAGTGGTTTGTGGATGATGGAGTTAGTGCCACCAACTCCCGGCTGGCGGATCCCTCGAATGTGTCGGAACGGGACCGCGCAGCAAAGGATCTAGCGGGTGCGCGCCAGCTGGCCAGCGAATTGGTGCAGCTCGCGGCCTCGGAATCGGATACATATCGGATCGCGAGGCACTTGCCGCGGATGGTTGAGGAAAATGCCAAGGCCAACGAGTCGACGATGGCGATCCGCCGCCTTGCGCTGGACCCGCATTCCGTTGCGGCACAAAACCCCGTTGAATTTCCGGATGATATTGACGATGCTGTGGAATCCCTCCGAGCCCAGCAATGGGTTGCATTCCGTACCCGTATCAAGCACGAGGAATCCTTGGACCGCCAAGCCACGACATTGTTATTCGGCGCTTTGGCCGCAGCACTGTTTCTGATGGCAGGAGCGGTTTGGCGGGCGCGTGAGGATCAACGCAAGCGCCTTGCCGCGGAACGCGCACTTGTGGCCAGTGAGTTGAAGTACAGGGAGGTAGTCGAAACGGCTGGCGACATCATTTTCCGGACGGACAAGCATGGCCGCTTCACCTACTGCAACCAAGCCGCCCGCGCTGTCATCCATCTCTCGGAACAGGAAATCCTCGGCCG
>CAIYDY010000224.1 GCA_903925015.1 uncultured Acidobacteriia bacterium | reverse complement strand
GGTGGCGGCGGCCGCGGTGGACGTGGCGGTGGTGGTGGACGCGGTGCCGCAGCAGCTCCGGCCGTCTCCCGCTCGACCGTGACCGTCACCGTGACCATGGCCGACGGCAAGAAATTCGACGGCGTGCTGGATCGCGTCGACGACTTCAACGTTGCTTGGAAGGACGCTTCCGGCGAATTCCACTCCGTTTCCCGCAATGGCGACTCCCCGAAAGTGGAGATCCACGATCCTCTCCGCGCCCATGTGGATTTGCTCAAGACCTACAAGGATGCCGACATCCACAACGTGACCGCGTTCCTCGCGTCGTTGAAATAGTTAAGGTGACCAGACTCATGAAATTCAATATTCTCGCGATCTCAGCCGCGTTTGCGGTCGCCTCGTTCGCCCAAACGCTGGATCCGGCAAAGCTGAAACAGCAGCCGACCGATACGTGGCCTACTTACAATGGCGACTATTCGGGTCGCCGCTTCAGCACCCTGACCCAGATCAACTCCTCCAACGTCCACACGCTTTCATTGGCGTGGGCGACCCGCTACGGCGTTGGATCCACCGGCGTGACCATCAAAGCGACCCCTCTCCTGGTGAACGGCATCCTGTATTTCACCGCGCCCAACCACGTCTGGGCCGCCGACGCTCGCACCGGCCGCGAACTGTGGCACTACCAGTACAGGTCCAACACGGGTAGTACCATCGGCAACCGCGGCGTGGGCATGTACGGCAATTGGCTCTTCTTCGAGGCACCCGACAGCCATCTGGTCAGCCTGGATGCCCGCACCGGCCGCGAGCGCTGGAGCGTTGAAATCGCCGATCCGAAACTCGACTACACCTCCACTGTTGCGCCTGTGATCATCGGAAACCACGTTATCCTGGGTATCGGCGGCGACCACATGGACAACCCCGGCTTCGTCCAATCGCGCGATCCCGAAACCGGTGCCCTCCAGTGGAAGTACTACACAACTCCCCGTAAGGGCGAACCCGGCATCGAAACGTGGCCGGACGAGTACGCCTCGGCACACGGTACGGGCCAAGCATGGATTCCAGGCAGCTACGACCCAGAACTGAATCTATATTACATCGGCACCGGCAATCCGAATCCCGTTATGGCCGAGAAAAGCCGCATGGGTGATAACCTCTACACGTGCTCCATCATTGCGTTGAACCCCGACACGGGCAAGATGGTCTGGTACTACCAGGTTTCTCCGCACGACACCCATGACTGGGATGCCTCGGTGCCGATCATTCTGATCGATGGCGAGTACCAGGGCAAGAAGCGTAAGCTCGTCGCCCAAGCCAGCCGGAACGGCTACTACTTCCTTCTCGACCGCGCCACGGGCGAGCATCTGGTCACCGAGCCCTTCATCGACACCCTGAATTGGGCCAAGAACATCAACGCGAAGGGCCAGCCGGTCTATGATCCGGCCAAAGTGCCTTCCGCTGACGGCGTCTTGGTTTCGCCGGCTTCGGGCGGTGCCACCAACTGGCCGGCCCAAACATTCAGCCCCGACACCGGGCTCCTGTACGTCGGTACCAGCCGCTCCTACAGCATGTTCTACCTGACCGATTCCGACGACCATCCCGAGGGCTGGGCTGGTCTCGACAGCGTGGCCGGCAACGATGGCTCGGCGCTTCTCGCGCTCGACTACAAGACCGGCAAACCGCGTTGGAAGCACGAATGGCCTGCAGGCGGCGGTCCGTCCCACATGCTGAGCACCGCTGGCAAGCTGCTGTTCACCAGCAACAGCAATAACTTCATCGCATTCGATCCTGCCAATGGCAAGATCCTCTGGCATGCGGGACTCACCGGACCCATGACCGCAGGACCGATCAGCTTCATGCAGGACGGCAAGCAGTACTTGGTATTGGCCTCGGGCGATATGCTCTACGCCTTCACGGTCAACCAGCCAGTAAAGTAGTTCCTCTCAAACAGAAACGGCAGCAACAGTGGACGTCATCCTATTCCTGGGTCCACTCTTGCTGCCGTTCTTGTTTTTCGCCCTGATCGCCGCGCTCGCCGTGGCCTTGGTCCTCGGACTCGGATTGGCCGGAGTCTTCGGCGGCTCCTTTGTGGTCCTTAAGGGCCTTGTTCGAAGAATCCGGCGTCGCTGATCGTCTGTCTAGACCTTGCAGAGTTCGAATGCTTCTTCCAATCCTTTGATCGGCGGCGTGTTTACCGGAATGAACTCGTGGGACAGGAACCCTTGGTATCCGGTGTCCGCGATGGCCTTGGCGACGGCGCGCCAATTCACTTCCTGCGATCCGTCGATCTCGTTCCGCCCTGGATTCCCGCCTGTGTGGAAATGCCCTATGAAATCGATATAGGCCCGGATGTTGCGGATCAGGTCGCCCTCCATGATCTGCATGTGGTAAATGTCGAACAGCAACTTCACATTCGGCGAATTGACTCGCTTCATCAGCTCTACGCCCCACGCCGAGTGGTCCGCCATATAGTCCTTGTGGTTGACCTTGCTGTTGAGCAGTTCCAGGTTCACCACCACTTTCTTCTCCTCCGCATATGCCTTGATCTTGTTCAATCCGATCAGGCAGTTCTCCAATCCCTCGCCGTCCGGCATGCCGTTCCTGTTTCCCGAGAACGTGATCACATTCGGAGCCTTGGCTTCCGCCGCGAGCGTGATGTCGCGCTTCAGACTCTCCAGGACCTTCTCGTGGTTCTCAACCCGGTTGAGTCCTATCGGAATGGTGTTCGGTGCCGTTCCGGACGTCATGGAAGGAACCAGTCCGTACTTCTTGACCGTCGCGTATTGGTCCGGCGTGACCAGGTCAATTCCCTTCAGGCCGATTCGGACAGCCTCTTTGCACAGCGCATCCAAGTCGAACCACTTCTGGTACGTCCAAAGGGAAACGCCTTGCTTGAGCCTGCCACCTCCGCTCTGTGGTGCCGCGAAGACGGGGCGGATTAGGGTGGAGGCGGCGGCTGCCGCGACCGTTTGAATAGCGGTTCTGCGATGCATTTGCTTGCATCGTATCAGACTTAGGTGGCTCCCGTCCCGCTCCCCCCGCCGATTGTCCGCGACCTGTAAAACTGTTGTAAAAACGCCATTTGGGGGTTTCGCTGGACACCCGATCCACGCTACTTTCGTTGCTAATGGGTCTAGCCGCAATCGCAGTAATGGAGCATGAAACTGATTACGTGATGTCCTTCGGGGATGTCGAGTTGAATTTTGACCGGGCCATGGTGATGAAGCAAGGGAACCCGATTCCGGTCACGCCTTCCGAGTATGAGCTTCTCGTTCATTTTCTCCTGAATCCGGAACGGGATCTCAGTCGGGATGCCCTGTTGGACGCCGTTTGGAGCTGCGTATCGTCGCCGAACACCCGCACCGTGGATGCCCACATCCTCCGGTTGCGCCAAAAATTCGAGCCGGATCCCAATGCGCCCCGCCACTTCCTGACGGTGCACAAGGTTGGGTACCGCTTTCGTCCCTGAATTCACAGTCTTTTTACAGTTTCCCCACCAGAGGGGATGCCCAACATTCGTATCATCGCCCCATGGGAGATCGCAAGATGGAAAACGACGCGGCGTTGGGAGGGTCCAGTTTGGATCTCGGGGATGAGGAACTGATGTTCCGGTTGGCGGCAGCCAGTGACCGCGAACTTTCGGAGCGGCTCTTCAACGAAGTCTATTCCCGATACCACAATCGCGTGGTTGGTTGGTGCGCACGCACGGTTCCCTGCCGCGATTCCGCAGTGGACTTGGCCCAGGAGGTCTTTCTCAAGGCGTGGCGGCACCGGAGTTCATTTCGCGGCGATTCCCGCCTGTCCACATGGCTGTTTGCGATTACGAGGAACCATTGTCTGACTGCGGTCCGCAAGCAGGGGCGTCCATTGCTGCCAATTGATGCCAGTATGCGTGACACGATCGGCGAAAAGCAGAGAGATGCAGCATCTGCTGTCGAAAGCGGCGAAATGTCATCCCGTATGCTATCGTTAATGAGAAAAACGTTGGAACCATTGGAGGTTCGGGTAATGGCATTGCACTATGGTCATGAGGTCCCATTGTCCGCGATTACGCGCCAGCTGGAGTTGACCAATCCGAGCGGTGCCAAAGCCTACATCGTCAACGCCCGGAGGAAGCTCCAGGGTGCGGCAAAACGGCGCGGCTGGGATGTTCTCCTGGCTCCGGCCCCTCGTCAGGACAGGTGGGATTGTTGGGAAGCGGCCTAAAAAGATTGTCGGTGCCCTAAAGGTTTTCCGGGCTTAGGTCGATAGTTGGGCAGGCAGAGGGAATGGTTGTCTCGATGCGTTGGCTGTCACTAGTTCGATGGATTGTCTATAGTGGGCGGCGTCGCTGCGCTCCCGCCCTCATTGCGGCCGCGCTGATCGCAGTCTTCGGGCAGCTGGTTCCGGCGGCCCCTACCGAGCAGGGCTCGGTGTCCGGTACAGTGTCCGGTACAGTGTCCGGTACAGTAACGATCCGCAAACGGCTGACCAGGCCTGCTATCGCCGCTACGGTTCCCTCCTACCAGCGAGGTGTCGGCGTTCCTCTCGGCGTATCTCCCAAGGGTTCTGCAATAGTAGGCGGATCGGGTTCGGCTGGCGACTGGTTGGCGGAAGAGTCAGCCCGTGTCGTAGTCTGGGTTGAATCCTTGGCTGGCGGTGAACCCGATGTAGCAGCTCGTTCGCCAGGAATTTCCGCAAGCATACAACAGGTCGGCAGGCGCTTCTGGCCGGAGGTTGTAGCGATTCCCGTTGGTGGTACTGTCTCTTTCCCCAATTTGGACCCGATCTTTCACAACGTGTTTTCCCTGTCCAAACCGAAGGACTTTGATCTCGGCAACTATCCAATGGGGAGTTCAAAACAGGTGACATTCCAGAAGCCGGGAATCGTTTACGTGAACTGTCACTTGCACCCGAACATGACGGCCACTGTCGTGGTAGTGCCCGGCTCCCGCTTCACCCGGCTTGGCAAGGATGGAACGTTTTCAATCTTGGGAATTCCACAAGGGGACTACGAATTGGTTTTGTGGCATCGTGCGGTTGGTGCGGTTCGCCGCAAATTGAAAATCAACGAAGGGGCGGATCTGCATTTCAATTTCGTCCTGCCGGATGTCGATTCCTCCAAGTTGACTGGGATCGGAGGATTCGACTAGTATGCGATTTCGCACCCGCGCGCTCCTAGTCACGTTTCTGCCTTTTGCCGCCCTCCTTGCCATCAGCTTTTGGATGATGTCCGGCTTGGTGCAGTCAAGCGTGAAGGATGGCTTGAGGGCCACCCTCCGCGCCGGTCAGGTGGTACAAGCCCGGGATCGCGCGGAGAACACGTCCCGAAACAAACGCCTACTTCATGTGGCTGGCGACAACTCCGCCCTCAAGGCCGGCATGCAACTCTTGCTCACCGACCCCGGAAGTGAAGTGGCCCGAGCCACAGTGGCGGACCAGCTAGCAGAGCTGGGCGGCCATATGGAGTCGGACCTTCTGCTGGCTTGGTCACGCGACGGATTACTACTTTCGGGCGTATTTCGTCACAACTCGCGGCTGGAACCTGTTGCTGGAAAAATCGCCGACGAGTCGCTCAACGCGTTTAGCGATGGACTCTACCTGATTGATGGTCGGCCAATTCTGGTCTCCTCGGTGCCTGTTGACCAGGCCGGGGAGAGTTTGGGATTCCTTTGCATCGGCGAGGAGTTCGATTTGGCCCAGTTCGGAAGCCCAACGTTACTCACACGGTACGGCACAGTTGTTCGCAGTACCATTCCATCGATTGGCAACCGGGAAATGGAGCGGGTGCTATCCACCTGTCGTTGGGCCGAGTGCGAGTTCAACCTGGGCGGTGTCACTTATCTGTCCCTGTCGATGACCGGGGAGTCGTTGCGCAACGGTTTCCAGCTATGGAGCCTGCAAAGCGAGGACGCGGCGCTAAATCCAATCCGCTCAGTCTTGCGAGATGTTTTTGTGTCAGTCTCCCTGATCGCGGCCGCTGTTGCGCTCCTGATCGGTTTGGTTGCTTCCCGTTCCATGGGGCGTCCCATTGCGAACGTGGTTTCCAAACTTCAACAGGCTGCGAACACGGGAATCCTGCCGGAGTTCCATTCAACGCCGTCCGGCATTCGCGAGATTCAGGATCTCATGGACAATTTCAACCGCGCAGCCATGTCCATCCGCGAGGCTCGCGACGATCTGCAGTTCGCCTACGTGGAGTGTGTCGGATCATTAGCAAGCGCCTTGGATGCCCGCGATGCCTACACCGCCGGGCACAGCCGCCGTGTCAGCGACCTCTCCACCGAGATCGCGCGGCACGTCGGCCTGCCCACGGAGCAGATCGAGAAGGTCCGAATAGGAGCGCTCCTGCATGACATTGGGAAGATCGGTATCCCGGACCTTGTGCTCCAGAAACCCGGAAGACTAAACGACGATGAGTTTGCGATCGTGAAGACCCACCCTGGGATTGGTCGGCGCATCCTCGCGGGCGTCCACGGTTTTGCGCCTTACCTGGGTGCTGTCGAACTTCACCACGAAAACTGGGACGGCACGGGCTATCCACATGGCCAGATTGGCTTGGAAACACCCGTGGAAGCTCGAATTATCCATCTTGCGGATGCGTACGACGCAATGACCACCAACCGCCCCTACCGTGCTGGAATGGCACACTCGCAAGCCATCAGGATCATATCCCTGCATGCCGGGACTCAGTTTGATCCCGAAATTGCTGCTGTTCTTGTGGCCGTAACCTCCGCTAGGAACACTGGAACAACTGTCGAAGTCGAAGTCTGTACAGCGGTGCACGCATGAAACAATTCCGCGTAACCATCTTGCTGTTCCTCTGTAGTTACCCACTCCAGGCCCAGGAGCCGGCCATGGGTGGCTTTGACCTTCGGGCTACGGCCGCCGCTATGGGGGTTGTTTCCAGCTACCTTGATGCTCCACCCAGAATCGGAGCCGTGGGTGACGGTGGCCTGCGTGTAGTGGTCTACCCAACTCTGAAGCTAGGGCCGCATTGGTCCTTCACGGGGGCCTACCAGTTGATGTCACGGCCCTACTACTACGAATCCTTCACGACCCAGCTCCACGGTTTCCGTGGGGACCTGTTGCAGGGTACTGTGAATTACGCCCGTGTCTCCGACCGCGGGTCGCTTTCGGTTCGGGTTGGGAAACTATCGACCGCATTTGGTTCTTTCGGTCTCCGCTACGACAGCGCCGACAATCCCGTCGTGGGCCTTCCGATCCAATACGGGTACTACTACGCCATGGTGACCAATCTCGGGCTGTACGGCGCCCAGTTGGACGTGACCCGCGGCAAGTGGGACGGACGCCTCCAACTGGTCAACGCGTCGCCGCTCAATCCCCGGAGCCTGACCTCCAAGGACCAATACGGAAACTGGGCAGGGGGAGCTGGATACACGCTTCTTCAAGGCCTGCGCATCGGCTTCTCAGCCTACTATGGACCGTATTTGGACCGTCACCACCGGTTCTTCTTCCGGGGCGAGGCGAACCCGAATACCCTTCCAGCCCGTGCAATTGGTGTCGATGGCCAGTGGGCGAACGGCCACTGGAGTCTCTACGGCGAGTGGCAGACTTTCCACGTTCCCTACAAGGCGATTCCTGACTACGACGCGCACGCTGGCTACCTGGAATTCAAGAGGGTCCTGAATCCGCGATTCTATGTCGCAGGCCGGGCAGGGTACAGGAATGGCAGCGGAGGGAATATTCGGCAGACCTATGAAGGTGCGGTCGGCTTCAGAGCCACAACCAATCAGCTATTTAAGATCGGGTATCAGCGGGACCAACTATCGTCGGGCCCGCGACCCCATGAAAACACGTGCGTATTTGAAGCGATAACCACCATCCATCCACTATCACTTGGATGGAAGTAGTTGGCTAGCGTTTAGTCCGGGTATGCGGTTCGGCACCCGAAGCCTTGATCAGCTTCGTCATCAGTTCAACAGCCTTGTCGATCGGCAGGACGTCCGCGATCATTATCGGTGTCCGCCCATTGGCGTCCACCGGGTCCACTTCCGCACCCTTGTCATGCAGAAATTGCACAACTTCGCAGATTTCGGGCTGGGTGGAAACTTGCAATGAACCCGTGACAGCCGCATGCATCACTGCGGATTTGGTGTCCGTCACGGCCTTGACGGCATCAGGATCCAGTTCCCAAGCGTACTGAACAGCCTTGAGGTTCCCGCTGTTGGAAGCGGCCATTAACAGTGTTGATCCATCCTGGGCACGCAACTTTGGATCCGCACCCGCCGCAATCAACGCCTTCATTACGTCCACGTGCTTGCCGCGTGCTGCCAGCATCAACGGCGTCTGTTCTCCCGAAGGTCCCCGGAAGAATCCACCGCCACCGCCGCCACGCCCGCCTGCAGCTTGTGTTTTGTTCGTTTTGGCATTGACATCCGCACCCCTGGCAATCAACTTGGCCGCCAATCCCGCATCCCCTGACTGAGCTGCGATGTGAAGTGCGGTGTTACCCGTACGGTCCTTCACCGATACATCGGCACCATTGGCAATCAGCACGTCCGCCACCTTGGCCTTGCCGCCTGTTACGGCGATCACCAAAGGAGTTACCCCTGGGGGAACAGTATGGTTCACGTCCGCCTTCGCGGCCAGCAAAAGCGCAGCTGATTTTGCATCCCCGGTACCTGACGCGAATACTAGCGGCGAGAAGGAGCCTTTGGAAGCCGTATTCGGATTCGCCCCCGCCTTCAACAGCGCATCCACCACTTCCGGATGCCCATGCGAGGCCGCCCACATCAAAGCGTTTTGCCCCTTGCGGGACTCCGCGGCTTCGATCTTTGCTCCATGCGCCAGCAAGGCCTTCACCACCTTGGGGTTGCCCGAGCCTGCGGCAATCATCAGTGCCGTCTCGCCGTTCCAACGCGCTGAATTCGAGTCCGCACCGAACTCGATCAAACTGTCGACGATTGTGTCGTCTCCATTTGCGCAAGCAAGTGTCAATGGTGTCTCGCCATACTCGTCAACCGCGTTTACCTTGGCCCCGGCGCGCAAAAGAGCAGTCACAACCTGGGCGTCACCCTCGTAGGCTGCCCATGCCAACGGAGTCGAACCGTCGGGCAAAGCGGCGTTCACGTCCGCTTTTTTGCCGATCAACTCCAGAGCAATCCTCCGATTTTGATCCTTAATGGCGTCAATCAAACGGTAGTCGCTGGCGAATACCGTAGCCGGGAGGACCAATACGCCTCCCAGCAAGATTCTTGCAGCTAATGCCATTGCGCTTGTTCCGTCCTAGACTTCTGCCAACTGGTCTACCCGGCCTGTGCTGTCCCCGAGCTTTTCGCCCGGAACGCCAGCCTTGTCGAGCATTGTCACCAACAGATTCGTCATCGGCGTTTCCGGCTTGTACTGCACGTGCCGTCCACCCTTTACGTTAGCCGACTTGCCGCCAATCAGGACCAATGGCAGGTCGTGGTGGTCGTGCACGTTGCCGTCGCGGATGCTGCTTCCGTACAGGATCATCGTGTGGTCCAGGAGAGTGCCGTCGCCGTCCTGGGTTTCGTTCAGCCGCTTCACCAGATATGCAAGGCCGCGAACGTGGTGTTCGTCGATCTTCTGCGTTTTCGCGATCTTGTCCGGGTCGTTCTGGTGGTGTGTCACCGAGTGGTGGCCGTCGGAGATTCCGATTTCGCGGTAGCTGCGGTTGGATCCTTCGCGCGCCATCATGAACGTGATCACACGGGTCATGTCGGTCTGATACGCAATCACCATAAGATCGGCCATGATCTTGGCGTGCTCTTCGAACGTCTCGGGAATGCCGGTCGGCCGCTCCATGACCGGGAGCTTCATGGTCGTGCTCTGCTGTTCCGCCTTCTGGATGCGCCGCTCAATGTCGCGGATGGACTCCAAGTACTCATCGAGCTTGCCCTTGTCGCGGTTGCCGAGGCCAGGGGCCAAACGAGCCACGTCGCCACGAACGAAGTCCAAAATGCTCCGGTCCTGGGCCATGCGCTGCAGCCTAGCCTTCGGATCGGTGGTTTCACCATCGCCGAACATGCGTTCGAAAATCGCACGGGGACTGATCTCGACAGGATTCGGGGTGGTCGGGCCGCGCCACGACAGCGTGTTGGTGTAGGCGCAGCTGTAGCCGGAATCGCAGCCGCCAGCCAAATATGCCTCTTCCAACCCCAGTTCGAGGGAGCCGAATTGGGTCTCCTTGGCGAGGGCGCGGGCCGCAATTTGATCCACTGAGATGCCCGCGTGGATGTCGGACCCTTCTGTTTTCTTGGGGTGGACGCCCGTAAGCCACGTCGCACCGGCTCGCGCGTGGTCTCCCGCGCCGTCGCCCAAGGCCCGACCGTTGATTTGGGCCAGGTTGCTCATCACCAGAAGCTTGTCGCGGAACGGCTCCAACGGCTTCATGGTCGGCATGAACTCGAAGCCCGTTCC
>CAIYDY010000223.1 GCA_903925015.1 uncultured Acidobacteriia bacterium | reverse complement strand
GATTTCTACCGTCCAACGGGGGCGCTGTTCTATAGGACAATCTTCGCTGCGGCGGGTTTCGATCCGCTGCCGTTCCGAATTGCCTGCCTGGTGGTCACGACCGCGAATCTGGGTTTGTTTTGTTGGCTGGCACGGTTGGTGTTGCCAACGGGCCGGGCGGTGGCTATTGCTGCGCTGCTTTTCGCATTCCACAGCCGGGTGATGGAGATCTGGTTCCGTACAGCCACGATTTACGACATCCTATGTTTTTTGTTCTTCTATCTTGCGGTATGCATTTACGTGCGAGCCCGTCGGAAGGGCCGCATGCCGGGTGTTTTGGACGTGATCGGGATCTTTATTTGCAGTGTCCTGGCACTGGATTCCAAGGAGGCGGCAGTGGCTCTTCCCGTGGTTCTGGCGGCTTGGGAGTTGCTGTATGCCAAGTTTGACTGGCACCGGTGGTGGCTGATCGGCGTGCTTGCGCTGATGAATGTGCCGTTCATCCTGGGCAAGCAATCGTTGAAGGCTGCATACAAGCCCGAGTATTCGTGGGCGAGATTTTCGGGCAACTGGGGAGGGTACTGGAATCATCTGCTGCTAGGGCCGGATACGGGTGGCAATCCGACGCTGGCCGTGGCAATTCTGGTGGGGTTGCTGGCGTTCGGACTTGCCTTGCGGTCAGCCCCGCTGGTGTGGGGATGGGTTGTCCTCTTCAGCACGGTGCTTCCGGTTATCTTTGTGGACCAACGCGGCGCGTATGTACTGTATCTCGGCATGGCGGGGTTGGTTATTTACGCGGCAACTTTGATCGAGATGATGCAGGACCGGATCCTGGTCTTCCGTCCACAGTGGCGGCCGCAACTGGCGTGCGTGATCTTTGTCCTGGTTGGATGGCGTTACGGCAAGGCAATGCTGCACGACCAGCGGATCGACAAGGTGAAGAATTGGCTGAACGAATCGCCGGGGCAGGTGCGCACGCTGGCGGCTTCCCTGCGCAGTATGCAGCCGAAAATGAAATCGGGTGCCCGGGTGTTGATCCTGGACGACCCTTTCCCGGTCACGGAATGGACTCCCACGTTCGTCGCCGGGCTGCTGTACAACGACCCCACAATCTGGGTGGACCGCCCCCGGAAGATGCCCGCTGCGCCACCCAATTGGCTCACCTACGACTTGGTGATCACATGGAAGGATGGGAAATACCGGCAATTGAAGCCGTAATCCTGGTCAGAACGACTTGGCGCACGATCTGGAACCCGAGACTCTCGTAGAGACCGATTGCGTGGGTGTTGGAAGCGACGACGTGAAGCCAGGAGACCAGGCCTTCCGCGCTGTGCTTGCGGACCAAGTGCGACACCACGCGGGCTGCGTAGCCACGGCCACGGTGGTCGGGATGTGTGCAAATGCCGCTAATTTCGGAGTAGCCCTCCAACATGAGGCGTTCACCGCCCATCGAGACCAATTGACCTCCCGATCGGAGGCCGAAATATTCGCCCATCTCGCAAGTGCCTGGACGGAAGAATCCGGGAAACGCAATGTCGGTCAATGCGACCATTTCGGCGGGGTCTGAGAGCGGAGTAATGGCATCGTCCGGGGGTGGAACGGGCGTATCCGCAAGAAGAACCATTTGGAGAGTTGGGAGGGTTGCGTCGTATGCCAGGCCTTCTACGGTGGGAAGGTTTTCACCGAAGATCCAGACGGATTCTCCAGGTTGCATCAAGGTGTGGAGGTCGCGGAGCGCGATTTCGTCAGGCGCTGCCAGTGCCGCGAAAGGTGCCACTGACGGGAGGTACCGGCAGGCGTTGCCGCGGATCTGGGCGAAGTGGCGGTGCTTGGTGCGCAAGGCGTGCCAGGGCGGGTTATGGAAAATGGCTTCGGGAAGTTGCGGCATCGGCGCTACTTGGAACTGCATTGGTTGGGGGTAGTGGTGTTGGCATCCAAGGTGACGCCGGGTGCGGTAGTGACGCAATGGTCGGAGATTCCATAGCCGGAAATCTCGTTGCCGATGACAATGTTGGCCGTCGCGGCGGCGGGACGGCCTCCGTTTGACGCGATATGGACTCCGCTGCGGAGCAGATCCGGTTGGTCGAGGGCATAGTTGCAGCGGGCGGGCGTTGGGGTGGAGCCGCAATGTGCGCGATTGAGATCCAGCATGCGATTGTTTTGGATCCGGTTGTTGCTGCCGACGAGGAACACGCCGCCGTACGCGAATCCTTCCAACGTGTTACCGGCTACAGTGACCCCGGTGGATTCCATGCCGGGATCGTTGTTGCCGAAGACGATCCCGTAATGGGATGCCGGGTAGGCTTGGAGCGGCTTGCGGTTGATGCAGGAGTTGTCGCGGACCTGGCCGTCGTGGAAACCGTCGAGATCGATGCATTGTCCGTTCACGTCGGTGAAGTGGTTGCGGGCGTAGCTGGCATGGTCCACATTTCCGGCTGTGTCGAGGGCGACGGCCACTCCGTGGCTTTCCACATCGACAATTTCGACGGGGAAGCCTAGGTCCGAGCCCCGGTTGTCCTCCACGCGAACGCGGGTGGCGTGGCCGACCTGGATGGCGTCGCGCCCCACGGTGCTGATGCTGTTGGTGTGGATCCAGCCGTCGGATTGGCGGGGGGAGCGGGCATAGGAGTGGGTCCAGATGCCGTTGCCTGTAATCCGCTCGATCACGCACCGCACGATCTCGAAGGTGGCCACGCCCTCTTCGAGCAGAATGCCCCCGGTGGTGTTGTTGCGTCCAGCTTGGTTGAGCGTGCCGGAATCGAAAATGCGGAGTGCGTCGAGGGTGACGTTGGAGGAGGCCGAAACCAGGACGGGGAAGGTCCGGATGGCGTTGAGGTGCACGTTGCGGACGGTGATCCGGCGTGTGTTGCGGATCAGGATGCCGTTTTCAGGGTAGAAATCGGCGAAGGCCGCTTCCTTGAGCGGCAGGTACCAGGGAGATTTCAGTTCGGTGCGGTTGCCCCGGATTTCGAAACCGGAAAGGGTGACTTCCGAGGCACCGTCAACGACGATGGCAGCGGAACCTTGGAAGCCGGGGTTCATCACGAGAGTGCTCCCCGTGGCGGCACCGCGTAATTTGAGCCTGCGCGCGCCATTCGGGACAACCAGTGGACGGTCGATTCGTGTTTCGCCGGCGGGAAGAACGATGTCGCCTCTCGCCCGGTCCAACGCTGCCTGGATGTTCGCGACGAGGAAGGCTGCGGCTAGAAGCATCTCCTTGGAGGGTAACCGATGGCAGCGTAAGCGTTCGGGTTGGCGCAATAAGATGGAAGGCATGGATCCATTTCGACTCGACGGGCAGCTTGCCCTGATCACCGGTGCCAGCCGCGGCATCGGGCGCGGTGTTGCATTGGCGATGGCCGAGGCTGGTGCCGACGTGATTCTGGCGGCGCGGGCGTCGGCGGATCTGGACGAGGCGGCCGAGGAGGTTCGCAGCAAGACCGGTCGGACCGTGCATACGGCGAATGTCGATTTGGGCGACAGTCCTGCGATCGGGGCGTGGTTTGATGCGCTGGTGGAGCGCGTTGGACGTCCTGGAATTCTGGTGAACGCGGCGGGGATCACGCGGCGGGCTCCGGCGGAATCGCTGGCGCTGCAGGATTGGAACGATGTGATCGGGGTGAATTTGACGGCCAGTTTTCTGATCGCGCAGGCGTTTGCGAAGCATTTGATCGCGGCGGGAGAGCAGGGGCGGATCATCAACATCGCTTCCCTGATGACGGCTGCGGCGCGGAAGACGACAACGGCTTATACGGCGTCGAAGGGCGGTGTGGGGCAGTTGACCAAGGCGCTGGCGGTGGATTGGGCTGACAAAGGAATTTTGGTGAACGCGATTGCCCCGGGATTTATCGCCACATCCATGACCCAGCCTCTGAAGGACAACGCGGAATTCGACACTTGGATTCTGAAACGGACACCGCTGGGGCGCTGGGGGAATCCCGAGGATATCGCGTTGCCGGCGGTATTCCTGGCATCCCCGGCGGCGAAATTCGTCACCGGGCAGGTAATTTATGTGGATGGCGGGTTTATGGCGACGTTCTAGGTGAGAAAAATCGGGGCGCGACGCACTGTATTGTCAGGTGCGTCCAATCCTCCTCCTGCTTGCCGCGGCGATGGCCGGGCAATGCCAATATCCGTCGCTCGCGGTGACCGACGACGGGAGACAGCTGTATTTCGCGTCCAAGGCTCGGCTGGCGGGCGAACCACCCGGAACCAGCTACCGAATCCTCCGCTTTGGTGATTCGGGGTGGTCCGTCTTCGCCGAACCGAGTGGCACGGTGCCCCGCTACGTGGACCCAAGCATACAGCCAGGCGTCTATTTTCCATATGTTTCCGGCGATGGAAGGATCGTCGGTTACACCAGCGACGAGTATTGTCCGCTTTTCCATGCCTGCCACCCGGGCGCATTCACAACGGGCGTGGTGCGGGGAAACTTGGAGCGGAACCTGGGTGAGGGAACAATGTCGCTCAGCCATAACGGCCGGTGGGCGATCCTCACGGAGCGCGACTACGGGTCCATTTATCCCGGTCCGAACTCGTTCATGATCGATTTGGAGACCGGGAAGACAATCCCTATTCAGGATCCGGTATATCCACCGATTCAGATTGCCGACGATGGTGCCATCGCGCGCCTTAACTGGTACGGCGCGAGCGTGTGGCGACCGGGGGAAACGATTCCGTTGCCACTGCCCCCCCACTTGTTGGGCGGCCCGGCCGGGATCAGCGCCGACGGTAGGATCGTCGTGTCGGTGGATTCGGCCTACGGTGGCGACGCGGGCAGACTGTTTGTGGTGGACGTGGCAACCAAGCGGCAGACCACGCTGTTGAGCTGGCCCGAGCAGGACGTTTACATGCGGGTGTATGGCATCAGCAACGACGGTCGTTTGGTTCTGTACAGCCGGTCGGATGAGCCACTGATAGCCCGTGTGGCGGATACAGTCACTGCTGAACAGGTCTTGATTGGGTTGCCGGCCGGGGGCCCGATCCGCAGCGGAGCGCTGAGCGGATATGGGAATGCGGTCTTCCTGCTCAGCGCGGACGGCTGGATTTGGATGGCGACATTGGGGCCGGACAGCCAGATCCAACCCCAGTTGCTGCGAATCCGCTGATCGGCTAAACTAGCGCAATCCATGGCCAACACGAAACTTCTCTCCGCCGCGCCCGTTGTCGCCCTGCTTCTGGTTCTGTCCGCCCTGCCCGCAGCCGCGCAAGTCACGCCGCCGGAGAAATTCTTCGGATTTCAGCTGGGCGCGGACCGCAAGATGGCGCGCTGGGACAAGATTGTCGAATATTTCCAACTCATGGAAAAGGAGAGCGGCGGCCGGATGAAGGTCGTCAACATGGGGCCGACATCGGAGGGGAACCCGTTCCTGATGGCGATTATTTCGTCGCCGGCGAATTTGGCGCGCTTGGAGCGGATCAAACAGATCAATTCCAAGATTTGCGATCCGAGGGGCGTTTCCGAGGCGGAAGTCAAGAAGCTGGTCGCCGAGGGCAAGCCGATCGTGGTGCAGTCGATGAGCATGCACGCGACGGAAATCGGCGGGAGCCAGATGGCACCGGAACTGGTTTACGACGAGCTTTCGCGCAAGGACGAGGAAGCGCAGCGCATCCTCGACAACGTGATCTCGATAGTGGTTCCGTCATTCAATCCCGACGGCCAGATCATGGTCACAGACTGGTACCGGAAGTATGTGGACACGGAGTTCGAGGGCAGCAATCCGCCTTGGCTGTACCAGAAATACGCTGGACACGACAACAACCGCGACGCGTTCCAGACCAACATCGTGGAATCGCAGTACATGGCGAAGATCCTGTTTACGGAATGGAAACCGGAGGCGTATGTGGACCACCACGGGATGGGTCCGTACGGGGCGCGGATCTTCCTGCCGCCGTATGCGGAGCCCGTGCGTCCGATGGCGGACCCGCTTGTTTGGCGGGAACTGAGCTGGTACGGCGCGCACATGGCGTACAAGGAGGAGGAGCAGGATCTATCCGGGGTCTTCAACATGGGGCAGTATTCGGGGTGGGGGCATTTCGGATTCCACTGGATTACCCCGTTCCACAACATTGTGGGGATGTTGACGGAGTCGGCAGCGGCGCAACTGGCGTCGCCGCTATTTCTGCATCCAGACCAGCTGCAGGGCGGCGTGCGGAACCTGCCGAAGTACGAGGAGGAGACTGTTTTCCCAAACCCGTGGAAGGGCGGATGGTGGCGGCTGCGGGACATCGTTGAGCGGCAAAAGGTGTCGGCGTGGGCAACGCTGGACCTGACCGCGCGGAACAAGGACACAGTTCTCTGGAATGCCTATTTGAAAGGCAAGCGCCAGACAGAGCGCGGCGCTGCCGGCAAACCAGGTGCGTACGTGATTCCGGCGGCGCAGCATGATCCCCTGACAGCGCAGCTGATGGTAAACAAGCTGCTTGGGCAGGGGATCGAGGTCCTGCAGGCGTCCAAACCGTTCGTTGTCGCAAGCGGGATGACCTACGGGGCGGGTACCTTCGTGGTGTCGATGGCCCAGCCGAAAATGGGATTGATCCGGTATCTGCTGGACCGGACGTTCTTTCCGGATAACGACTGGACACGGGAAAAGGACGGCTCTCCGATCCGCCCCTACGACATGGCCACCGACACGATGTTCGAGTACATGGGCGTCCGGGTGGATCCGGTGAACGAGGCCCTGCCGGCGGACCTGAAGGTTGTGAGCGGGATGCTGCAACCGGTCGGCAAGGTTTCGAAGGGTGTTTCCGGGTACTACATCAAGGGAACGCTGAACGAGGGTTTCCATGCCGTGAATCTGTTGCTCGCGCAGGGCATCGGGGTGCGGAGGGTGGACAAGGCTTCGAACGGCTTGAAAGCCGGGGATTTTGTGATTCCCTCGGCACCGGAGGCCGCGTTGCAGTCGGTCGCCAAGACCACGGCTGTGGATTTCCAGCCACTCTCGACGCCGGTCACACAGGGAATCCATGACGTAAAGAAGCTGCGGATCGGGATGTACCAGCGGTATGGCGGGGGCAACATCGACGAGGGTTGGACGCGCTGGATCATGGAGCACTTCAGTTTCCCTGCGGTCCCGATTCTGGACGCGGAGATCAAGAAAGGCGATTTGAACGCCAAGTTCGATGTGATTTTGTTCCCGGAGGACAGCACTGCTACGATTACGGGCGATGCGGTCGGCGCGGCTGCCGCGGGGGCCGGTGGTCGGGGCGGCGGACGTGGCGGGGCAGCGGCTGCTACTGCCGGTACCGGCCCAGCTCCAACTGCGATTACGCCTCCGACGGGTGGTGGCGGTCGCGGCGGTGCGATTCCGACACCTCCGGAGTATCGGACGGGCATCGGCAACGACGGGGTGGCGGCGCTACGGGCATTCGTGGAAAAGGGCGGGTCGATGATCACGTTGGGCGGGGCCAGCAATTTCGCCATTGAACGCTTCGGCCTCAGCGTGCGGAATGCGGTGGCGGGCAAGACGAGCAAGGAGTTTTGGTGCCCGGGCTCAACGCTCAAAGTCAAGGTGGATACGGCAAATCCAGTAGGCTACGGGATGCCCGAGGATGCCTTGGCCGTCTACATGATGGGGAGTCCGGCGTTTGTGGTGACGCCGACGGCACACAACGAGCGCTACGAAATCCCGGTGCGGTACGCCGACCGCGATTTGCTTCAGAGCGGCTGGTTGATTGGCGAGGAGAACCTTGCCCGTACCGGCGGGGTTGTGGTGGCGCACGTGGGTACGGGCAAGATTGTGTTGATCGGGTTCCGCGCGCAACACCGGGCGCAGGCATACGGAACCTTCAAGTTGCTGTTCAACAACTTGATCGACTAAGCCGGGAAGGACCAGCCTAGCCGATCAGGGAGTACCGGCCGATGTCCGGGGGGCAGGCGAGCAGTTCGGGGACGCGTGCCCCGAGGGCTTGCAGGTGGGGGGTGGCGAGATGGGCGTCGAGAGCGGCGTCGCTGGTCCATTCCTCCACGAAGCAAAAGCGGGTGGGGTCGGCGTTGTTCTGGTGCAACTCGTACTTGATGCAGCCGTCCTCCATGCGGGTGGGGGCGATCAGCCCTTCCAGCGCGGCTTGGGTTTCCGCTACGGTTTCCGGTTTCGATGTTAGGTGGGCGACCACGATTAGAGACATCTTCAGTACCTTTCTGGATCACTATATCTCGGGTGGCGGATTGCGGGCCCTACCCCACTTGGGGTGGCAGTGCAGCAACCGTGACCTTGCCAAGCGTGGCGTGACCACCAAATACCTCCGCAATGGCGTTCTGGCGGTAGTGGAAGATCCCAAGCAGCTGTGCTTTGACCATGACTGCGTGGGCGATGGTTCCAAGCGGGCCCAAAGGCAGGCGGTAATCGACTTGGTCGTGGATCAGCACTCCCTGCGGAGTTTCCTGAAAGGTGTGGGTGTGGTGCCACAGGGAGTAGGGGCCACGGATTTGCTGGTCGATGAACATTGCTGGCGGCTGGTAGTCGGCGATGCGGGTACGCCATTTCAGCGGGACGCCCATCCAGCGGATGACGTAGTCAATCAATTCGCCCTTGCGCATGACGAGCCTGTCGGGATCGAGGATTTTGAAGTTGAGCCAGGGTGGCGTGATGCGCTCCAAGTTGCGGGGGTCTTCGAAGAAGCGGAAGATGTCGGCGAGGGGCGCGTCGACGGTCATGGAGCATTGGAGCCGGTAGGTCATCTCAATCCATTGGATGCCCTCCGAGGGGAACCGGACGTATTTATGGCTCCGTCTGAGGGCCCTTGCCTAGCTTCTTCAGAAGGGCCATCAAGGTGGTACTATCCGTCGGCGAGAGCACATCCATGGTGGACTCCATGGCCTCGGCGTGCTCCTGGAAGGCTTCGGTGATCTCTTGGCGATGGAACCTTGGGCGCGGGTGGCAACGGCG
Organism: uncultured Acidobacteriia bacterium; assembly: GCA_903925015.1. Taxonomy (GTDB): domain Bacteria; phylum Acidobacteriota; class Terriglobia; order Bryobacterales; family Bryobacteraceae; genus BOG-234. The sequence continues at coordinate 2,510 of CAIYDY010000223.1, read as the reverse complement.
CGAAAGGCCTTCATGAAAACGAGCCACAGATGGATACCCGATTCGGGCCCGGCTTCGGCTGCTGCCTACCTGCCGCATGTTCCGTCCATGATGGCGACGTTTGCACTGTTGGGCTATCGCGCCTACTTTGCGAACCTGCCTGGAGTGGCCAAATTGGGGGGAGTGGTTGCACTCGTCGCGCCCGGCTACCTGATGCTGAAGGAATGGGTCTGTGCAGGTTTTGTCTTCACATCTATCGCTGCCGTGGTTTCCCACGCGGCTTCGAGCAACGCTCGAAATGCACCCGGACCCCTAGTTGTCCTGGTGCTGCCGGCCGTTTCGTATTGCATTGGAGCCGTCCAGCAAGTCGACGTTTGAACGCGCGAGACTCAAGGGGCGAGGCGGACGTAAAGCCGTTTGTTGATTCGACCCTTGTTTTCCGTCTTGTAAATAGAGAAGCGTCCCAACCCGCCGGTGGAATGCACGTGGGTTCCGCCGCAGGCCTGGGCGTCAAAGCCCTCAATCGAAACCACACGGACCTGCCCGCCGACCACCGGCGGCTTCACCTCCAAGGTGCGGAGCAGGTCCGGGCGGCGGGCAAACTCCTGCTCGGGCATGTTCGTGGACGAGATCGGGCGGTTCTCCGCAACGACTTCGTTGACCTTGTGTTCCAATTCCGCGCAGATTGAGCCGGAGAAGCCTTCCCAACAAAAATCGATGCGCGAGTATTCAATCCCGATCTGGGCTCCCGTGATCCACGCGCCATGGTCGCGAAGGGCGATGGTGTTTAGGATGTGCAGTACGGTGTGGTACCGGGCCAGCACCATGCGCCGCTCGGCGTCGATCACAAGCCGTGCGGTGCGTCCCAGCCATGACGGATCGGGGGCTGGTTCCGACGTGTGCCAAATCACATGGTCGGGGTCGACGGCAACACCCACAATCTCCACGAGCCCGCGACCGTCGATGATGGCCGAGCCCAGATCGGGCGGCTGCCCACCGCCGCCGGGATAGAAACAGGTACGGTCAAAGGCGATCCGGTCGCCATCAATCCGCACAACGACGGCGTCGACGCTGTGGCAATCGTCGTCCTCCCAGTAAACCTTGCGGGTGGCCATCACTTCGTTACCCCGGAATCGAGCCAGCCTTGACCACTTCGCGCACGACCTTGGCGAAGTAGTCCACTTCCTCCACGGTCGTGTAGACGTTGGGCGTGATCCGAATTCCCTGGTACTCGCCGGGTGACACGAATGCCGTAACCCAGATGCGCTTGGTGTTGAGGTAGCCCACTAGTTTGCTGGCGTCCACGCCCTTGACCCCGAGCAAGCCGATCCCGCACGATTGCGCCGGATCGTCGCTGGTCAGGAGCTGTGCGTTCGGCAGGTCGCGGACTTGGTCCGTCCAGCGTGCTCGGAGGTAGCGCAGCCGAGCGGCCTTGCGTTCCACGCCGATGCTTTCGTGGAAATTCATGGCTTCGGCGATGGCGTTGCGCTGTGACGCCGGGTGGGTACCAATCTGCTCGAACTTGCGGATATCGTTTACGAGGGGCGCGTCTGCGCCCATCATGGGCCAAATCTTGCCGATTTTGGACTTGCGGACATAGAGCATGCCGGTCCCGATCGGTGCCAGAAGCCACTTGTGGAGCGAGGTGCCGTAATAGTCGCAATCCAGGTCCTGGTGCTGGAACGGGTACTGGCAGAAGGCGTGCGCGCCGTCGACAATCACCTCGATACCCCGTTCGCGGCCGAGCTTGCAGATTTCCTTCACGGGAAAGATCTGGCCGGTGCGGTTGGTGATTTGGCAGATATGAATCACCTTCGTCTTGGGAGTGATCGCGTCCTTGACCAGGTTGTACAGGAAATCGAGGCCGCCGGGAACCGGAACAGGGAATTTCAACTGCTTCAGGACGATGCCGTCGCGGCGTTCGCGCTGTTGCCATGAGGTGATCATGCGCGGGTAGTCCTGGTTGGTGGTGATCACCTCGTCGCCGGGCTTCAGGTCCAAGCCGAATTGCACGATTTCGAGGGCCTCGCTGGCATTCCGGGTGATGGCAATTTCTTCGGGATCGCAACCAAAACACTGTGCCAAACGGCGTCGGCAGGTTTCCACGCCGGGATCCAAAATCCGCCACATATAGTAGGTCGGATTCATATTTTGCATCTCGAGATAACGGATCTCGGTATCCATGACGATGCGGGGGGCGGGTGAGACACCGCCGTTATTCAAATTGATCAAAGTGCGGTCGATTGTGAATGCATCGCGGACATGGAACCAAAAGTCCTCGTCGCGTGCAACTTCGAGAGCGGGACGACCAGCGGCTGAGACAGCCGCCTTTTGGGCCAGCGCCGTGGACGTGTTCCGAAATGCAATGGCTGCACCGGCGGCGGTAGAGAGAAATTGTCTGCGCGACATGTGTTCACGGTACCGCAACCCACCGCCCAGTACCACCAGGCCTTGTGGCGCGATACACTGGCAGTGGGTGTTCCCTGAGCAGAATGAACGGGTTATGGTCCGACGGCTCCCCTCCGGAGACG
>CAIYDY010000222.1 GCA_903925015.1 uncultured Acidobacteriia bacterium | reverse complement strand
GGCGATCCTACGGTTCTAGCAGGTGGTGTGACCTGCGGATTCCGGACGGCCCGGTTCGTGCCGGAATTCCGCACGTTACACTGAAATAACACCGCATGACTCACGCGAGTACCCCAGTCGTTATTCCGGAAGGGCTGACCTTCGACGATGTCCTTCTTGTTCCGGCGTGGAGCGACGTCCTCCCCACCGAAGTGGAAACCAAGACCCGGTTGACCCGTCAGATTCCGTTGAACATTCCCATCGTGAGTGCCGCGATGGACACGGTAACCGAGTCCCATCTCGCCATTGCGCTGGCCCAACAGGGCGGCCTCGGCTTCATCCACCGCAACATGCCCATCGCCCGGCAGGCCGAAGAGGTCGACCGGGTCAAGCGCAGTGAGAGCGGCATGATCGTGGACCCCATCACGATCCACCCCGAAAAGAAGATATCCGACGCGCTGGCTCTGATGCAGCGCTACCGGATTTCCGGCGTTCCGGTGACCCGCGAGGGCGGAAAGTTGGTCGGCATCCTCACCAACCGCGACCTCCGGTTCGAAACGCGGTCCGACCTTCCCGTTGCCGACGTGATGACCAAGGATAACCTGATTACCGTCCCGGTGGGCACCACTTTGGAGCAAGCCGAGGAGATTCTACACAAGTACCGTGTGGAAAAGCTCCTGGTTGTGGATGAAAACTACATCCTCAAGGGCCTGATCACGGTCAAGGACATCCAGAAGAAACTGAAATACCCCAATTCGGCCAAGGACGAGCAGGGTCGCCTGCTCTGCGGCGCGGCCATTGGCGCAACGGGAGATTTCCTGGAGCGGGCGCAGGAAATGGTTTTCCGCAAGGCCGACGTCTTGGCCATCGATACCGCCCATGCGCACAGCAGCCGGGTTTTCGAAGCCGTCAAGGCTGTGAAGAAGGCGCTTCCGGGCGTGCAGTTGATCGCTGGCAACATTGGCACCTACGAGGCGGCCAAGGGGTTGATCGATCTGGGGATCGACGGCATCAAGGTCGGCATCGGGCCGGGTTCCATCTGCACCACCCGCATTGTTTCCGGTGCTGGAGTACCGCAGTTGACGGCCATCATGGAGTGCAGCAAGGCCGCGCGCGAGGCGGGGATTCCGCTGATCGCCGACGGCGGCATCAAATTCTCGGGCGACGTTTCCAAGGCCATTGCGGCCGGTGCGGATGTCGTAATGATCGGCAGTTTGCTGGCAGGAACGGACGAAAGCCCGGGCGAAACCATCCTCTACCAGGGCCGCACCTTCAAGAGCTACCGGGGAATGGGCTCGTTGGGCGCGATGGCTTCCGGCAATGTGGACCGTTATGGTCTCGACCCCAACCAGAAGCTGGTGCCGGAAGGCATCGAGGGTCGTGTCGCTTCCAAGGGTCCGTTGTCGGATCTTGTGTACCAACTGGTGGGCGGCTTGAAGTCGGGCATGGGCTACTGCGGATGCCGCACCATCGACGACATGCACGAACGGACGCGATTTGTCCGCGTGTCCCCGGCGGGTCTGAAGGAGAGCCACGTCCACGACGTGATCATCACCAAGGAAGCGCCGAACTACCGGATCGAATAGGCCGGCCCAACAAAACATTTTTGCGCGGGACCGTTTTCGCGCTATACTGAATTTTCGCCTTTTGTTCGCTTTCGCGCGGGCAGGGTGGACCTGACCTCGGACGACTGGAATAGGGAGAATTGACAATCATGGACGAAAAAGAACGCGCGCGGGTACTGGAAGTCACGCTTGGCCAGATCGAAAAGCAATTCGGCAAGGGTTCGATCCTGCGCCTGGGCTCGAAGGATGCCATTGTTCCGGTTGCCGTGATTTCGTCGGGCGCGATCTCCATCGATTCGGCTCTGGGTACCGGCGGTTTCCCCCGCGGTCGGATTTGCGAAATCTTCGGACCGGAATCGTCGGGTAAGACGACCATCGCGTTGCAGGTTGTGGCCGAGGCTCAGAAGAAGGGCGGCATGGCGGCGTTCATCGACGTGGAGCATGCCCTTGATCCGGCTTACGCGCGGAAGCTGGGTGTGGATATCGACAACCTGCTGGTTTCGCAGCCGGATTATGGCGAGCAGGCGCTCGAAATCGCGGCGGCGCTGATCGCGTCGGGCTCCATTGATGTTCTGGTGGTCGATTCGGTGGCGGCGTTGGTGCCGAAGGCCGAACTCGATGGCGAAATGGGTGATTCGCACGTGGGCCTGCAGGCCCGCCTGATGTCCCAGGCACTGCGGAAGCTGACCGGCATGGTGTCGAAGTCGAAGACCTGCCTGATTTTCATCAACCAGATCCGCGAAAAGATCGGCGTGATGTTCGGGAGTCCGGAAACCACGACTGGCGGCCGGGCGCTCAAGTTCTACGCCTCCGTGCGTGTGGATATCCGACGGATTGCGGCGATCAAGGACGGCGAGGCCGTGGTCGGGAACCGGACCAAGGTCAAGATCGTGAAGAACAAGCTCGCGTCGCCGTTCCGTGAGGCGGAATTCGACATCATTTACGGCGAGGGGATTTCCCGCGAGGGCGATCTGATCGACTTGGGCGTTGCGAACAGCGTGATCGAGAAAAGCGGATCGTGGTTGAGTTACAAGGGCGACCGGATCGGACAGGGTCGTGAGAACGCCCGGCAGTTCCTGAAGGACAACGTCGATTTCCGGAACACGATCGAGACCGAGTTGCGCAAGGCGCTGGGCTTGATCAAGTCGGAACCGGGTCCCGCGTCGGGCGGACTGCAGGCAGTGCCGCCTCCCGGAGCGGCACCGAAGGCCGCCCCGGCTGTGGCTCCAAGGCGGGGGTAGGGCTAATCCCTTACCCCGATCTTCCTGAGAATCGTCATCATCGGGCACCAGTTGGTGAACGCCGATTGGAACAGGTTCAGGCCCACAAAGGCCGTGAACAGGTACCAATACGGGCTCACCATATACCCGAGCACCAAGCTCAGCATCACAAAAAAGCCTGCGATCATGCGCAGGTAGCGGTCTACGTTCATCTTGTTTCTCCTTTTTGGTGGAACATGTAATAGAGCACTGGCACGGTCATCCGCGACAGCAGCAGTGATGCGATTTCGCCCGCCATCAGGGCGATTGCAAGACCTTGAAAGATCGGGTCGAACAGGATGACCGAGGATCCGGCCACCACGGCGGCGGCGGTTAGCATCATCGGGCGGAAACGGATCGCTCCGGCGTCAATTACGGCTTGGTCCGGAGGGACTCCCTCGGCTAAGCGCAGCTCGATAAAGTCGACGAGGATAATCGAGTTGCGGACCACGATTCCGGCCCCGGCGATGAAGCCGATCATCGATGTCGCGGTGAAAAATGCGTGGAGCAGTCCGTGGGCCGGGACGATCCCGACCAGCGAGAAGGGGATGGCGGCCATGATGATCAGCGGCGTCAGGAACGACTGGAACCAGCCCACCACCAAGCCGTAGATCAGGATTAGAACTGCGGCAAATGCGATGCCGAGGTCCCGAAAAACCTCATAGGTGATGTGCCACTCGCCGTCCCATTTCATGGAATAGCGGTCGGAGTCGGTCGGGAGCGCCGCCATGTGCTGCTCAATCTGGTATCCCTGCGGGATTTTGATTTCGTCAATTTTGGGGCCCAGAGCCAGGACCGCGTACACCGGACTTTCGATTTCACCGGCAATATCCGCTGTGACATAGGTCACCGGCATCAGATTCTTGTGGTAGATGCTCTTGTCCTCAACCGAAAGCGTCTGGTGTACCAGTTCCCCGAGTGCCACCTGCTGCCCTTGGCGGCCGGTAAGTTTCAGGCTTTTCAGGCGGTCCAGGTCCGAACGGCTGGACCGGTCCAACCGGACCGTCAGAGGTATGTCCTGTTTTTCCGAATCGACATGCAGTAGCCCGGCTGAGATTCCGCCGGACGCCACTTGCAGGGTTCGGGCCACGTCCTCGACTGAAATCCCACTGAGCGCGGCCTTTTGCGGGTCCACGGTCAGGGTGTATTTCGGTTGGTCGTCTTCGACGTACCAATCGACATCCACCACGCCCTTGGTTTCGCGGAATCGCTCGCGAATCTGTCGGGCCAGGGCGATACGGGCGTTTTGATCCGGGCCGTAGACTTCGGCCACCAGCGTCTCCAGCACCGGCGGACCGGGAGGAACTTCGGCCACCTTGATGCGAGCGCCGAACTTGGCCGCGATTGGCAGCAGGCGTTGCCGAACTTGCTTGGCGATCTCATGGCTCTGCAGGTTGCGGTCCGATTTCGACTGCAAATTTACCTGGATATCTGCCATGTTTGGGCCGCGGCGCAGGTAGTAGTGGCGCACCAGGCCGTTGAAGTTGTACGGCGAGGCCGTGCCGACATACGTCTGCACGTTCACCACTTCGGGTTGCGCTTGGGTGGCTTCCGCCAGCGCGCGGGTTGCGCGGGCTGTTTCCTCCAGCGTGGTGCCGGTGGGCCTGTCGACAATGACTTGGAACTCGCTCTTGTTGTCAAAGGGCAGCATTTTCACCTTGACGAATCCGGTGTAGAAGAGCGAAACCGATGCCACCAGCAGGACACCCACGCCAACGACGAAACCCCAACGGTACAGCGGCGTGTGGAGCAGCGCACCCATTACGCGCCGGTAGCCGCGTGTGACCATGTCCTCGCGTTCCCCCTCGTGGTGGACAGTGGTTTTCAGAATGCGGACGGCGGCCCAAGGGGTCACGATGAACGCCACGAGCAGGGAAAACAGCATCGCCGAACTGGCCCCGATGGGGATTGGGCGCATGTATGGGCCCATCAGGCCACCCACGAAGGCCATTGGCAGGATGGCGGCGACGACGGTCAGCGTGGCAAGGATGGTCGGATTGCCCACTTCGTCCACGGCCTCGATGGCAACGTCGAATTTCGGACGGTCCTGGTTGGAGGCCATGCGCCAGTGCCGGACAATGTTTTCGACCACGACGATGGCGTCATCCACCAAAATGCCGATGGAAAAGATCAGCGCGAACAGAGTGATCCGGTTCAGGGTATAGCCGTAGAGGTAGAAAACGGTGAGCGTCAGAGCCAGCGTGACCGGGATGGCGATAAACACGATGAGCGATTCGCGGAGTCCCAGCACCAACGCCACGAGGACGCTCACGGAGACCACGGCGATCAGCATGTGCCAAAGAAGCTCGTCGGATTTCTCGCGTGCGGTTTCGCCGTAGTCGCGGGTAATGGTCAGCTCGACACCGGAGGGGATGACCGTACCTTTCAGCGGTTCCATGCGCCGCAGAACCTCCGAGCCCACCGCAACAGCGTTGGTCCCCTTGCGCTTCGACACGGCAAGGGTGACCGCGGGATGGTAGCCCTTGCCATCCGAAAAGCGCACATATTCGGCTGGCTCCCCACCACCGTCGGTAACTTGGGCGACATCCTTCACCAGGATTGCCCTGCCGGCAGCTGTGCCTGCGACGACGTTGGCGACATCCGCGGTAGTACGGAGAAACTGGCCGGTTTCGAGTAGAAATTCGCGGTTGCCGCCGGCTACCGAGCCGGACGGAATCCGCTGGTTGGCGAGTCCGAGCGCATGGACCAACTGGAGCGGAGACAGGCTGTATGCTGCAAGCCGGGCCGGGTCGGGTGCAATGCGGATCTCCCGGCGCTGACCGCCAATCAGGGAAACGGTGGAGACATCCGGCGACTGCTTGACGGTGTCCTCCACTTGGGCTGCGATCCTGTGGAGTTCGAAATCGCCGTAACGGCTGCTCCAGAGGGTGAGTGCCAGGATCGGCACATCGTCGATGGAGCGCGGTTTCACCAGCGGAGGCGACGCTCCAGCGGGGATGCGGTCCAAGTTTGCGTTCAGCTTCTGGTTGAGCCGGACGATGCTCTTTTCCTCGTCCGCCCCGACGAGGAAGCGCACAATAGCCATCGACATGCCGGGGCTGGAGGTGGTGTAGATGTACTCCACGCCCGGAATTTCCCACAGGAGCTTCTCCATCGGCTTGGTGAGCCGTTCCTCCACTTCGCGCGCGGAGGCTCCCGGCATTTGGACAACGACGTCTACCATGGGGACGATGATCTGGGGCTCCTCCTCTCGGGGGAGCTTCCAGACCGAAAACGCACCCAGCAGCAGCGAGCCGGCGATTACTAGCGGTGTGAGCTTCGAGCCGATCCAGATTTTGGCGAAGCTCCCGGCCGGACCCAATCTGCGGGCGGGTGTGCCGCTCACGGGCGAACCTCGACTTTCGCTCCGTCGGCCAGGCCCCGTGGAATCGGAATGATGATTTTCTCGCCAGCCTCCAGGCCTGAGAGCACTTCGATGCGGTCCTTGGACTTCGCACCCGTGGTGATCAATCGGGTGCGAGCCACACCGCCCTCTGCGACGAAGACCGATTGCAACTGGCCGCGTTCCATCACAGCCGCAGCCGGAACTGCCAGCAATTGGCGGCTACCGAGCTCGAATGTGGCGCGACCGAACAACCCGGATCGGATGTTCGGACCCGCGGGTAGGTCGATCTTGACGATATAGGCGCGGGAGGCGGGGTCCACGCTGGGTGCGATTTCGGAAACACGGGCTTCTATGGCCTTCTCCGCGCCGTCGAGCACGACTTGGACGGGCTGCCCGGGCCGGATGGTGGCCAGTCTGGCTTCCACCGGCGCTTCGAGCCGGTAGCCAGCTTCCCGCTCCAAAGTCAGTAGGGGAGCACCGGGCACGGCGAGGGTTCCAACATCAACGCCCTTGGCGACAACCACTCCGGCGAAGGGCGCGGTGATTTCGGCGTAGGTCCGGGCGACTTCGGTTGCGCGAACCTCCTCCTCGGCTTGGCTCAGCCGGGAATTCAGTTGGAATCGGCGCGCCTGCGCCATTCCGTAAGCGGCTTGGGCGGCTTTGAGCTTGGCCGAAGCTTCATCGAATTCCTGGTTGGAGATGGATTTCTTGCGGAATAATTCCTGCATGCGCCCGAAGGT
>CAIYDY010000221.1 GCA_903925015.1 uncultured Acidobacteriia bacterium | reverse complement strand
GGACAGGCGGAGGCACCCGCCTCAAGATTCTGGAGGCCATGGCGGCGGGCGTTCCAGTCGTTTCAACCCCCTTGGGTGCGGAAGGATTGGCCGTCACCCCGGATACGGACATTCTGATGGCCAATCCCGACGACGTTGCCGTTTGGACGACCCACTTGAGCCGCCTCGCCGCAGACGCCGCATTGGTCGATTCCCTGGCTGGCGCGGGTCTGGAGCTGGTAAAATCCCGCTACGATTGGCAGATCCTCGGTCGCAAGCTCACCCAGACCTACGCCGGATGGCTCGGACGGACCCAATGACCAAGCTTCTGGCCATTATCGAGGCCTACACAATTACCGGCCCCGCCAAGAACCTGCTGGAATTCGCCAAGCACGCCCCTGCCGCCGGTGTCGACCTGACCATTGCTACATTCGTGCGTGAAAGCAGTGACAACCTCTTTATCCGGACCGCTCGGAGCCGGGGCATCACGGTGGAAACCATCCAGGAGACCGGGCCCTGGGACCCCAAGGTTCTCACCGACCTGCAGTCCCTGGTTGCGCGCGTGCGTCCCGACGTGCTCCAAACGCATGCGGTCAAATCCCACTTCCTCGCCCGCCGTGCTGCACTGCCTTCACGGGTCCCTTGGATCGCCTTCCACCACGGCTACACTTGGCCGACCGTCAAGGCGCGCCTCTACAACGAACTGGACCGTTGGTCCCTGCGCACCGCCAACCGCGTTCTCACCGTCAGCGAGCCCTTCCGCGACCAGTTGACCGCCCACGGCGTCGCCCGCAACCGGATCGAGATCATCCACAACGCCATTCCGCCCACTTGGGGCCAGTCCGACCGCGACCCCGCCACCGCAGCCAAGCTCAAAGATGGCCTTGGTATCCCCGCCGACCGCAAAGTGATCCTGATAGTTGGTCGGCTCTCCAAGGAAAAAGACCACATCACCCTGCTCGAAGCAGTTCACCGCATCCCGAAACACCTCGAACCGCACCTCGTTATCGTGGGGGAGGGGCCCGAGCGTTTTGCCATTGACGCCCGCATCCAAGCCTTGGGCCTTCAGGAGCGCGTCACGTTCACAGGCCAGCGCGATTCAGCCGAACCTTTCTACGGAATTGCCGATGTGGCGGTCCTATCGTCCCTCAGCGAGGGCTCCCCGAACGCGCTTTTGGAAGCGATGGCGGCGGGCGTACCCTCGGTCGCGACACGGGTTGGGGGGATACCGGAAATCGTGGTCGATGGCGAAAGCGCCTATCTCGTGGACACCCGCGATCCAGCTTCATTGGCCGACCGTATCGCGTGCCTGATGCGGGATCCCGGTCTGGCCGCGAAGTTTGCCGCAAAATCCCACCGGTTGATCGAGGAGCGACATGCTCCGGAAGTTCGGACTGCTCGCTTGGCGGCGATTTACAAGGAGACGGCTGAGAGCGGACGGGCCGCGCGGGCACCGCATTTAGAGAGGGAGGATCTTGCTTCGAGGACAAGTCGTCCGCGATTCCTCGGAAGGGGGCAAGCTGGAAAATGAAGTCATTGGTGAAAGGTATACTGAACTCGGTCTTTCTTGTTTTTGCCTTCCCTCCGGCCCTTCTGGCCGGTTTTGGGCGCATCGGATTCTTCTTCCAGATCTTCGCCCACGCGTTTGCCCTCATGCCGGGACTGCCTGGTGATTATGCGCGCGCGGCGTTCTACCACCTGACACTGCAGCGGTTTCCGTTCACCAGCCGGATCCAATTCGGCTCATTCTTTGCACATCCCCAAGCCTCGGTTGGCGAGGGCGTATATATCGGTAGCTACTGCATCCTTGGTCGGGTCGTGCTGGGTGATCGGACTCTCCTTGCGTCCTCCGTCCAGATTCTCAGTGGCAAAAAGCAGCACGGACGCACTGCGGACGGCAAGATCGATCCTCGCGAGAACTACTTCGAGACCGTATCCATTGGGTCGGATTGCTGGCTTGGGGCTGGCGTGATCGCGATGGCCAATGTGGGGGCGGGGACTACCGTCGGTGCCGGGTCTGTAGTCACATCGGAGATTCCCCCCAATTCCGTGGCTGTCGGGAGTCCGGCCAAAGTGATACGGAGCGCGTCCTAATCCATGTCTCCCAAGCGGCGTGTCTTGATTGTTTGCGATTCCTACCCGCCGGTGCTGGGCGGCTCGGAAATTGAGGCCCAACGTGTTGCGTCGGGCCTGATCGCACGCGGCCACCAGGTCCGGGTACTGTGTTCCGGCGGCGGCCCGATGCCGAAAGTCAGCGAGTGGGTGGATCCGGCCGGTGTCCCTGTGAGCATTCTCACCCGCGATGCCACCGGTGCCACCAAGGACCGGCTTTTTGCCCTCCAAGTGGCTTTGAATTTGTTTGACCGCCGCGACGAGTACGACATCGTCTACTTCCTGATGCAGGGCCTGCACCTCGCGGCCGGCTTGCCCACTGCACACGCTCTCGGCAAAACAGCGGTGATGAAGATCAGCGGAGACGGCATCATCACCACGATGCAGCGCTCCCGACTGGGCCGCCTCGAACTTGGCTGGCTCATGAAGTGGCGTGTTCCGGTCATGTTGTTGAACGAGAACATGATGCGCGAGGCCGAATCTGCCGGTTTTCGCCGCGAGCAACTGGTGTGGATGCCGAACCCCGTGGAAATCGACAAGTTCCGCCCCGCCCAGCCCGGCGAAGCCTCGGAATGGCGGTCGGCCCACGGCATCCCCCGCGAGGTTTTTTGCGTTGTCTACACGGGCCGGTTGTCACACGAAAAGGGGATTCGGGAACTGCTCCAGGGGTTTGCGGGAGCTGCGCGGGAGATTCCGAATGCGTTCCTGGTTCTCGTCGGTGACGGGCCAATGCGCTCGGAATTGGAGTCCCTCGCCAGCAGCTTGGGCGTGGCGGACCGGGTGCGTTTCGTGGGCCGTGTGCCGCTGATGGAAGTGCCATTCTGGCTGCGGGCTGGCGATGTTTTCGCGCTAACCTCTCCGAACGAGGGCTTCTCGTGTGCACTTGTTGAAGCGATGGCGTCTGGCCTGGCCTGCGTTGTGAGTGATATTCCCGCCAACCGGCAGCTTGTTGAAGACGGAGTGCAGGGCATCACCGTGCCCTATGACGGCATCGACCGGATTTCGGCGGCGCTAAGGCAACTGGCCTCGGACCCGCCCACCCGCCAATCCATGGGTGTCGCGTCCCGGCAAACCGCCGAAAATTACTCAATCGAGCGGGTGGTCGACCGCTACGAAAACCTTTTCGACAGTGCTGTCCAATCGCGGCAATAAAGTTGATAATGTGTCAGTTGGGTAAAGCCATGCTCCGACTCGTTTCCATCCCGGTTCTGACCGTCATTTTCGGACTTTCGGTGCATGCCGAGCCCGTCAGCTACGGCACCCAGATCCAGCCCATCCTTTCAGCCAAGTGCGTGCTCTGCCATTCCGAGGCCAATCCCGCAGGCGGAATCGCGCTGGATGGACCGGCTAAGGTAGCCGCGGTGAAGAGTCGACTGCTGGCCGTGGTCGGCGGGCCTTCGCCGAGGATGCCGAAGTCGGGGGCACCCCTTTCGCTGGAGCAGGTGGCGCTGCTGGCCCGCTGGATCGAGGAAGGTGCAAAGGACGATGGCAAAGCTCCGGCCGCCGAAGTCTGGTGGTCCCGCAAACCCCTCATTCGGACGGCGGTTCCTGGGAAGGGCCACCCCTTGGACGCGTTTCTGCTCGCCAAACTGGGATCGATGAAACTCGGTTTCTCGGCTGAGGCCGACCGCCGAACTCTGATCCGCCGAGTTACCTTTGATCTGACCGGCCTTCCGCCGACGCCGGAGGAAACCAGTTCGTTCCTGTCCGACAAGTCGACGGAAGCCTATGAAAAGGTTGTCGACCGCTTGCTAGCATCGCCACGATACGGCGAACGGTGGGCGCGCCACTGGCTCGACATCGCCCACTACGGCGATTCGCACGGTTACGACAAGGACAAGCCCCGCCCCAACGCATGGCCATACCGCGACTACGTGATTGCGGCACTAAACAACGACAAGCCCTACGCCCGGTTTGTGGAGGAGCAGTTGGCGGGCGATGTCCTCTATCCCGATTCCCCCCAAGCCACCATCGCAACCGGCTTCATCGCGGCGGGCCCGTGGGATTTCGTCGGCCACCAGGAACTCCGCGAGGATACCCTCGACAAGAACATCACCCGCAATCTGGACCGCGACGACATGGTGGCGACGACGATGTCGGCGTTCACCAGCCAAACCGTCCACTGCGCCCGTTGCCACAACCACAAGTTCGACCCCATCACCCAACAGGATTATTACGGCTTGCAGGCCGTGTTTGCGGGCGTGGACCGGGCCGACCGCCCCTATGACGTCGATCCCGCTGTCGCTGAAAAACGCAGGGATCTTCTCAACCGCCGCCGCCTCAATCAAATCCAGTTGCAGCCGTTGCAGGACTTGGTTGCCAACGCCAGTACGCCGGAAATCGACAAACTGGATGCCGTGATGAAGGACATGCGGGGCCGGATGTCCGACCTGCGGGCGACCAAGGACCCGGCCGACGAAGCCTTGGTGAAACAGATCCAGGTCGAATATGACGTGCTGGTAGTGCGGCGCAAAGCATTGGTGGATGCCATCGTGGGTCCGAAAGCGTTGGCGGAACTTGCGCGCCTTGCCCCAGTGGCGAAGGAGTTAGACGACGAACTGGCCCGACTGCCGAAGCCGGAACTGGTCTACGCCGTAGCCAGCTACTTTCCGCGCAACGGCACGTTCCGCCCCCCGCTCGAGCCGCGCCCGATCTTCGTGCTCAATCGTGGCGACGTCAATTCGCCGATGGAGCCCGCCGTTCCCGGTGCCATTGGCTCAAAATTCCAACTTTCGAACTCGAACGACGAGGGATCCCGTCGGGCGGCGCTCGCACATTGGATCACCGACCGGGAGAATCCGCTCACTTGGAGATCCATCGTGAACCGGGTTTGGCATTACCATTTCGGTGCCGGGATCGTGGATAGCCCTAGCGATTTTGGCAAGATGGGCTCGCTTCCGAGCCACCCGGAAATGCTGGATTGGCTTGCGCTCTGGTTCCGCGACGACGCCGGGGGCTCGATAAAACAACTGCACCGCTTGATTGTCACCAGCCGAGCCTATAGGCAGAGCTCCAAGGACAACCCCGATGGGGCAATGCTCGACTCGGAAAACCGCTACCTTTGGCGGATGAATCGCACCCGTCTGGATGCGGAATCGGTCCATGACACCCTGCTCTCGGTCAGCGGCAAGCTCGATTTGAAGATGGGGGGCCCTGCGGACCGGCAGTTTTGGTTCAAGGACGACCACTCCCCGGTTTACGATTACGCCAAGTTCGACCCCGACAGTCCCGAGGGGCTGCGCCGCAGCATCTACCGGTTTGTGGTTCGAAGCGTACCCGATCCCTTCATGGAGCGGCTGGATTGCCCGGATCCCGCCATGTTGGCACCCAAGCGCGGCACAACTATCACCGCGATCCAGGCTCTGGCTTTGTTGAATAACCCCTTCGTGATTCGGATGGCGGAACAGTTTTCGGAAAGAATCCGGCCAGCGGGGGATGTGCAGTCCCAGATCCGCCTCGCGTACCGTTTGGCGCTGTCGCGCGACGCCACGGACGCCGAGGTCCGCCGTTTGGCCGAATACGCATTGAGGAACGGCATGCCCAACACCTGCCGCCTGATCTTCAACAGCAACGAATTTGTCTTCATCGATTGACCGGGAAAACGACGGAGCCAGCAATATGAATCGAAGGGAGTTTCTCTGGAGCGGTGGCGGACTGGGCGGAATCGCCCTATCCCAAATGCTTGCAGCGGCAGAATCCCCCGGCCTCCACCACCCGGCCAAGGCGAAACGTGTCGTCCAACTCTTCATGTCCGGCGCGGCCAGCCAGTGCGACCTGTTCGACTACAAGCCGATGCTCGACAAAAGGGCGGGCGAGCCTTGGGACCCGGGCGAAAAAGTGGAGCTCTTCCAGAGCAAGCCAGGCGTCGTGATGAACTCCCCGTGGGGCTGGAAACAGCACGGCCAATGCGGCAAATGGGTGTCGGACCTGCTGCCGCACACAGCCAGCTGTGTGGATGACATCGCGTTCGTGCAGTCCATGATCGCCAAATCCAACGTCCATGGCCCGGCGACCTACATGCAGAATACTGGTTTTGTTTTGCCGGGATTTCCCAGCATGGGTGCGTGGGTATCGTACGCGCTGGGCAGTCTGAACAACAATCTGCCGACCTTGGTGGTGCTGCCCGACCCGCGTGGATTCCCGCCGAACGGGCCTTCGAATTGGTCCGCCGGTTTCCTGCCCGCCGCGCACCAGGCGACCATGATCCGCGTCGGCAGCCCGAATCCGATCCAGGACCTGTTTCCGCCTGACAAAGCCCGATTCATCACCAAGGAGAGCGAAAAGGACACCCTGCGGGTGCTGGAATCCATGAATCGGGAGCACTTGGTGGACCACGCCGGCGATTCCCGGCTGGAGGCCCGCATCGCGTCCTATGAGATGGCGGCGAAGCTCCAACTGAGCGCGCCGGACGTGATGGACATCAGCGGGGAGTCCGAGGCTACAAAAAAGCTGTACGGGATGGACGACAAGCTCACAGAGGATATGGGGCGTCGATGTCTGGTCGCCCGCCGTCTGCTGGAGCGCGGTGTGAGGTTTGTCCAGATATGGAGCGGGGCCGACAATGGTTTTCCGCGCCGCAATTGGGACAGCCACGAGGATTTGAAGCGCGATCACGGCGAACTCGGGACGAGCCTCGACAAGCCTACTGCGGCGTTGATTCAGGATCTGAAGGTTCGGGGTTTGCTGGACGACACAATTGTCTACTGGACCACCGAATTCGGACGCATGCCTTGCAGCCAAGGTGCCAAAGGGCGCGACCACAACCCGTTCGGCTTCACGTCATGGCTGGCAGGCGGCGGCATCCAGGGCGGCGTGAGCTACGGGGCGACGGACGAATGGAGTTACAAGGCGGTCGAGAAGCCGGTGTATTGCTACGAGGTCCATGCCACGGTTCTGCATTTGCTGGGCATCGATTTCAAGCGGCTTTCGTTCCGCAACAACGGCATCGACCGCCGGTTGACCGATGTCCACGGCCGGGTACTGCCCGAGCTCTTGGCCTGATTTCACGAAGGGGCGATCATGTAGGATCGCAAGACGCCCCACGGGCCTTCGAATGGGAAGGGGTAAAAGGATTCGCCGAACGTTCTGCCAAGGTATCGAAGTCCACGAGGACTCCACGATGTTCCAAGCGGCCCCTCTGCCGATCACTATCGACGATCCGGATCACAGGCAAATCGAGGATCGGCGGAGTTGGACAATCAACTCGCTGCATCCACGCGGACCAATATCGTGCCAATCGATCTGGATCTTGCTGATGCGTGTCCGTATTCGCCATCGATGAATGACACACTACGTGCTTTGGTTAACAAGCGAAGAATCGTAGCACGAACTCAGAGCCGGAATCCAGCCTAACGGCGATCCCAGCTGCTGATCGGACTAGGCTGAACGCTTCCCGCTCATTTTCGTTGCAGATGAATGCGCTGCCATATATGCTTAGAAAGTCGGCAATCTAAGGCAGAAGGAGTACAGTATGAGAGAGAGAGAGAGAGAGAGAGAGAGGTAACGGGCAGCGCCTCCTCGCAACGGTTTTTTGGGCTTGTTTGGTTGGCGTATCCACCCTGCCGGGCCAGAAGAAGGACAAGGAGCCACCACCACCAACCATTGTCACATTGAGCGCAAATGTGCCGTCGCTTACCGCAATGCCCGAATCTCCCCAGAATCAGGTAAAAGGCGGGTTGCGGATCACTGCGACGCCAGTAACCTACCAAGCTAAGGATTCGATGACCTCGCACCGGAAGGCGGCACCACCTCCGACGAAGTTCGGCATCGTGATCATCCCGGAACCCGGAGCGCAGTACGTTGAAAGAACCTATGTTCCGGCCCTAACCATCAGCCCTACCCACCTCATCTTCAAGGTCCACTTGGACAACCAAATGCCTCGCGTGTTCCGCGGAGCTGGTATCGCGGTGCAGTTCAACGTTGCCGGGAAGGCGGTCAATGTGGATAAATCGGCCTACGGCGACTTGCTGAACATTATCCTTCCGCCGCGCAGCGAGCAGGAGATCGTGATTCGAGGGCCGGAGATTTCAACAATTCCGGCTCCGTCTTCAGTCGGCCTGTTTTTCTATGATGTGGTCACAGACCTGGATGCGGCAGGCAATGTAAAGGAAAAGCAGAACTTCGAATGGCTGTTTTCGTACCAAGCCCAAAAGGTGGACAAGGAATTTTCGGTCCCGGCACCGGAGCGGTTGTGGGTAATGCCGAGGCGGTAAAGTAGGAGAGCTCCGCTAGGCCCGAGATCATCAGGGTGTCGGCAACCGGCTCGGCCCCCTTCGTGGCCTGACTACTTCCTGCGGAGGGTTTCCAGTTCTTCCAGTGTCTTCGGCCAATCTGCGCCGAGGAGACGTGAGAGGCCGCGGTCGGCGAGGATTTTGCCTCCGGTCTGGCATGTTGGGCAGTAGTTGGTCTCCTTGTCGGCGTAGCGGATGCGTTGAATTGGCGTAGTGCAGGCGGGGCACGGCTTGCCGTATTGGCCGTGCGTCGTCATGTCGGGCCGGAAAGCCGTGACCTTTTCGGGGAACGCCAGGGCGGCTTCGGCGGCGAGGCGGTCGATCCAGAGTTTGAGGGTGCTCCGCGTGGCTTGGTAAAGGCGATCCCATTCGGGTTCGGTGAGCTTGTGGGTCTGCGCAAGCGGCGACAGCCGGGCCGCGTGGAGGATTTCGTCGGAATAGGCGTTGCCGATGCCGTCCAGTATGGTCGGGTCGGTCAGGGCGCGTTTGACGGTGTGGTTTTCGCGGGTAATCGCCGCGCGGAAGGTCTCGGGCGTGGCGGAAAAGACGTCCAGTCCGCCGGGATCGAAAGTGCCGAGTTCGGTGGAGCCCCGGACGGCGTAAAGCGACGCCCGGCGCTTGCTGCCAGCCTCCGTCAACGAGAGTGCGCCTGTGGAGAAATCGAATGCCGCGAGGATGTTCTTTCCGGGCTGTTTCCCGACTGCAGGGAACCAGTGGAGTCGTCCGGCAATCATCAGGTGGAGCACGAGCCAGTCGTCGCCCTGTAGGCCAATGGCAATCCGCTTGCTGATCCGCCGCACACCTGAAACAGCACGCCCCTCCAACTCGGTGAGCGGAGGGGCGGTACTGCGGAGGAGAAATGGCGTCGTGATTCGGACCCGTTCGAGCGTACTCCCGGCGATCCTCTGTTCGATCGCCGAGATATAGGCTGCGATGTCGGGCAGTTCCGGCATGGGCTACTTCTTCGGCAGTGGGACGGCCTTGCCGGTGCGGACCGATTCCTTGGCGGCTTCGATGATTTCCACCACCTGGACGTTCATGTCCAGCGACGTCATGCCTTCGATCTGCTTGTTCTGGCGCATGCGGGTCACCATGAAGTGGATCGGTTCCGCGTCTTCGGGGGCCAGCGGGGCGATATCGACCGCTGTCTTGTTGCGGCCTTCCTGCCGTTCCACAGACCCGTTCTTCATGTAAACGCTGCCTTTGATGCCGAAGACTTCGAGGTCCTGGTAGCTGCGGGGAAGGTCCCAGCTGCCTTCGAACATGCCGACGGCGTTGGGGTAGTTCAGCATCAAGTCGGCGTTGTCCTCCACCTTCGGGAAGACGGATGGGCGGATGTGGTTGACGTGGGCGTAGACGCTCTCGGGACGGCCGAGGTACCAGAGCGACCACAGGGCGTTGTAGCAGCCGAAATCCATCAGGGCACCGGCACCGTTTTGGACGGGGTCCGTGAGCCAGGAGAAGAACGCCGCGTTGCGGACTCCCTCCGAGCCTGGTCCGCCGTGGCCGACGACGCCGTGGAGTCGGTACACCTGGCCGAGCTGGCCGGAATCGGCGACCTTTTTGGCCGTGTAGTTGGCGGGCCACCATGCCATCTGGTAGTTGCACATCACCTGGATGCCGGACTTCGTCGCGATTTCCTGGATCTTGAGCGCGTCCTTGTAGGTGGAGGCGAGGGGCTTTTCGAAGATGACGTTGATGTGGCGGGCGGCGGCGGCTTCGACGATTTCGAGGTGCCGGTTGTTTTCCACGAAGGCCCAGATGAGGTCGGGCTTCTGGGCGTCGAGCATCTTCTTGTAGTCGTCCGAGATCATGTTGGCGGCGACACCGGCCTTGACGGCCTCGGCCTGGAGGGCTTTGTTGGGCTCGGCCACGCCGACGAAGGCGATCTCCTGGCTCTTGATCATGTCGTTCAGGTGGCCCCAGACATGGGAGTGGACGAGGCCGACGACAGCCATCTTGTAGGGGGTCTGGGCGGCGGCAGACAGGGTGGCGAACAGGGCGAGGGCTAGGAGTTTGCGCATGGTTGGGCTACCGTTCCAGTTTACTGCGAGGCGTGGCTACCAGATGGCGGCGGCGAAGTGGTCGCGGATTTTCCGGTCTTTGGTGAGCAGACTGCTGTTGCTCACCCGCTGTACATGCCGGCTTGGAGAGTTTGGTTATCTCGCCAAAGTAGGTCCAAAGTACTATGTGCGTGTCGAGGTAGATCCAAGGAACGGTTTCCACTCCCCGGACCAGTCGGATTCAACGAGTTCTTCGGGATCGCAAAGCAGTCCGGGCCGCTTGACGATGCGGGCCAGGCGCGAGGTCTGGGGCGTCTGGACCATGACGATCTGCAGAAGCTGCCCCTTGCGTTCGATCTCGACAGGCTTGCCCGTAGCGATGACGCCGTCGAGGATCTCGTAGATGTCTTGGCGCAGTCTCGTGGCTGTTAGAGGCACGGCTTTAGTATTGCACGTAGCCAGAACGTCAATCGAGAGCTTCGACGTTCCAAAATGCGCCCCGGCCTGTGCCTGTCAGCCGGATAGCCTATTTCGGTGGGGAGTAGCCGATTGCGATTCGCTGCGGACTTTGACAGCATGGACAATAATTATGACCAGTCGAACAATATCACTATAATGGGGCATGGTCACAATCAGCGCGTCGAAGTTCAAGGAGCAGTGTTTGTCCCTGCTGGACAGTGTTGACCCGGAAGGGATCGTTGTCACGAAGCATGGAAGGCCGGTTGCACGGCTGATGCCGTTCGCATCGAACTGTGCGCACCTGATCGGCAGTCTGGAAGGCAAGCTGTTGATTACAGGCGACGTGTTCACGACCGGTGTGGAGTGGCATGCTGAATCTTGATACCCACATCCTGTTGTTCGCGATGCAGGGTTCATTGACATCCGACGAAAAGAAATTGCTTTCTACGGAGAATTGGGGCGTATCGGCAATCGTGCTCTGGGAGATTGCCAAACTCTTCCAGCATGGACGGATCTCCATTGATGTCGGGTCCCCCGAGTTTGCCCGGAGCATGGCGGGAATCCACGTTTGGCCGCTTGATGTCGAGGTGTGCCGGTGGTCGACCAAGCTCGATTTCAGTAGCGATCCTGCGGATGAGCTGGTTGCTGCGACCAGCATTGTCCACGGGGTGCCCTTGGTGACGCGGGACGCGAAGATCCTGCGCTCGAAGTTGGTCCCGTTCGCGAAGGTGGGGACGGATTTGAACGAACTCTTACGGGATCGGAATGAAAATGCTGCAACCCTTGCCTGGTTTCACCGGATCAGCCTGAGCCCGGAGCCGGTCGTTGAGCCGATGGACGCCTCGTAAGCGGAGACCATAACCATGACAAGACATACCAGTGCAGCCTGTTATTCCTGCCAGCAGCCTGCTGTCGACCGAGAGCATGTTCCCCCGAGATGTCTATTTCCCGAGCAAAAGGACACGCACGGAATCGATTATCGGAAGCAGCTCCTCACAGTCCCATCCTGCCGAGCTCACAATACCGATAAATCAGGCGAAGACGAATTCCTCCTACTCGTGCTGGCCAGCTATTTCGAGAATAATGCCGTCGGAAATGAGCATACCTTGGCGAAGGTCAAACGCGCCGTTAATCGTATGCCGTCCAAGTTCCGCCAGATGATTACCGGAGAGGTGGTTCCGGTTTCAGGCGGAGGTAAAGCTTTGCCGATTGATCGAGGTCGCTTCGACCGCGAGATCGAGTTGATCGTGAAGGCACTGTATTTCGCGCACCACGGCATAGTTCTTGCGCGGCCCGTCACAATCGCGACAACCGCCCTTCGCTGCCATGCGGAGTCACAATTGGATCTAGGATTGGACGATCTCCGTGAGGTGGAGGCAGTCCAAGGGTTTCTCGGACCGAACTCTCCATTCCGGGGCGAGAATCCTGGGGTTTTTCAGTACCGCTTCAGGTGCGAGCCAAAGCCGTTTGCCCTCGGCGTGGAAATGCTGTTCTACGAAGCATTCCGCGTTGTCGGGTGGGTCGTTGAAAGCCCAATAACTGCGTTCAATTTATAAGTCCAATGCAGGACACTGCTTACGCGAAGATGCCGTCGTGGACCGTGCCGGCGGTGTCGGTCAGGCGGAAATCGCGGCCGGAATTGCGATAGGTCAGCTTCAGGTGGTCTAGGCCGAGGAGGGCTAGGACTGTCGCGTGGTAGTCGTGGATGTGCATGCGGTTTTCGGCTGCGTGGTAGCCGAATTCGTCGGTTGCGCCGTAGGCGAAGCCGGGCTTGACTCCTCCGCCGGCCATCCAGATGGAGTAGCCGTAGGGGTTGTGGTCGCGGCCGTTGCCGGATTCGGAGATCGGGGTGCGGCCGAACTCGCCGGCCCAGACCACTAGTGTGTCCTTCAACAATCCTCGCGCCTTGAGATCCTTGAGGAGCCCGGCGATGGGCTTGTCCACTTCCGCCGCGTTCTCATTGTGTTTGGCGAACAGGTCCGAGTGCTGGTCCCACTTATAACTATGGGTGCACTGGATGAAGCGGACATCGGCCTCGGCCAAACGGCGGGCGAGGAGGCACTGCCAGCCGAAATCGGCGGTCTTGGGGTCGTCCAGGCCGTAGAGTTTCTTCGTTGCTTCGGATTCGCCGGAGACATCGAAGACTTTGGCCGCTTCGGCCTGCATGCGGAACGCCATCTCGAACGACTGGATGCGCGTTTCGAGGTCGTCGTCCTGCTTCCACATCTCCTGGTGCTTGCGGTTGATGGCTTGGATCATGTCCAGCTCGTACCGCTGCTGTTCCCGGTTCAGGCCTTGGTTCACCAAGTATTCGATCGGCTGCTTCTGGATTTCCGCAACTTGCATGCCCGCGTGTCCGATGGCCGTGCCTTGGACCGAGCCCGGCAAGAACCCGGAACTCCAGTTCTTCGCGCCGCCGTGTGACAACGCGGGTTTGATGGTGATGTAGCCGGGCAGGTTGCGGTTTTCCGTGCCAAGTCCGTACAGCGCCCACGATCCCATGCTGGGACGCGTGAACGTGAACGTACCGGTGAAGGTCTGCAAGAGCGCCGCACCGTGGTCCACGCCCTCGCCGACCATGGAGCGGACGACACACATGTCGTCGGCGTTTTCGCGGATCAGCGGGAACAGGTCGCTCATCGGCAAGCCGCTTTGGCCGCAGTTCTTGAATTTCCACGGCGACTTCATCAGTCCGCCGGTCTTGCCCGCCGCAAAGGTGAGCGGCTGCTTGATCGGGAGCGGTTTGCCGTCGTTGGCGTCGAGGTAGGGCTTGGGGTCGAGCGTGTCAATGGACGAGGGACCGCCGTGCATGAACAGGAAGATGACGCGCTTGGCCCGGGCGGGGAAGTGCGGGGCTTTGGGGGCCAGTGGGTCGATGAGGATGCCGCCCTGGGTGGCTGCCTGTGCCTGGGCATCGGCGAGAACGGAGCCGAGGCCCATCATGCCGAATCCGCAACCGGCCGCCCGCAGCATGGCGCGGCGGGACATCTGGTTGGTCCGGGGTGCTTTGTGGAGGAAGTCGTTGATGTTCATGCGGTCCCCTTAGTAGACGTAGATAAATTCGTTGGAAGCCATGAGGGCATGGCAGAAGCTTTGCCACGATTTCAATTCGTCGAAGTCCGGCCACTTGGTGTGGAGGCTCTTGATGTAGGTGATGCCGGAATCGACTTCGTTGGGTGTGGGGCGGCGGTCCAAGATGCGGGCGTATGCCTCCTCGATTCGCTTGGAGTCCTTCGGTGTCTCGGCTAGGATCTTGGTCGCCATATTTCTGGCCTCGCGGATGACCAGCGGGCTGTTCATCACGAACAGGGCCTGGGTGGAAACCGTGGTCGGGCTGCGCTTGCCCTCCGGCGTGATGGCGTCGCCAAAGTCGAAGAGCATCCAAAGGGTGGGCAGGTTGGAGCGACGCAGGGGCAGGTAGACGCTGCGCCGGTTGGTTGCCTCGGGGTTCATCGAGATGCGGGTGGAGCTGGTTTCGCCGTCGGTGCCGACGCCGGGGTCGAGTGTGCCGCCCATGGTGAGGTCGATGTCGCCGCCCATGGCGAGGAAGGCATCGCGGACCTCTTCGATGCTGAGACGGCGGCGCGGGTAGCGGGAGAGGAGACGGTTTTCCGGGTCCTTTTCCTTTTTGGCCGTGTCATACTCGGCGGACATCTGGTAGGTCTTCGACAGCATGATCGCCTTGTGCATCTTCTTGAGGGACCAGCCGTTGTCCATGAAGGTGGACGCGAGGTAGTCGAGCAGTTCCGGGTTGGAAGGGCGCTCGCCGAGTTTGCCGAAATTGTCCGGGGTGCGGACGATGCCTTCCGTGAAGTGGCCCTGCCAGATGCGGTTGGCCATGACGCGGGCTGGGAGCGGGTTGCGGGCGTCCACGATCCAGTTCGCCAGTTCCAAGCGGCCGCTCTTGCTGGTGACCGACGGCGCTGGTGCGTTCACTTGGAGGATGCCGGGGACGGAGGGCTGCACCGGGTCTCCCAAATTGTGGTAATCGCCCCGGAGGAACACATGCTGTTCCACGGTGGGGCCTTCGGTGACGGCGCAGGCCATGGGGATTTCCTCGGTGGGGAGGGTCTTCTCCAGTTCGTTGCCCTGCTTCAGAAGATCGAGGATCTCCTTGGCCTTTTCGGGCGACAGGGTGGCGATTTGCTGTTCGCGGGTGCGGTGGAGGGGGGCATCGGCGGTCCACCAGACGTTGTGGAAGAAGGGGTCCTTGGCCGCGGTGACCTGCGGCTTGGGTCCGGCGAGCTTGCCCGACGACGGGTAGCTGTTGCGGGCGGTGTTCCACCAGCTCAGGTCCTGGTCATATTGATAGGCCGACTTGTGGAACTCCTCCTTGTACTCGGCGGCGATGGCCTGCCGATTGGCATCGGTTGCGGCCTTCCACTTGGCCAGTTCGGGGGCGTTGGAGGCCAGGTATTTCTGCCACTTGGCGAGGATTGCCGGGTCGAGTTTTGAATCCGCAGCCGAGGGTTTGGCAGCAGCCATCATGTACTCGGGAATCTTGGCTTCGTCGGCGTCGCGGTGCTTCTTGGCGTCGCGGTCGAAATCCAGAATCTTGGCCATCTTGCGCTCGACATCGATGTAGGCCGACCACTTCTTGCGGAACGCCTCGAACTGCCCGGCCGGGGCGAGGGGTGTCTGGATGGGGTCGCCGGTTTCGCCACCCGCGTAGCTCAGGGTGCTGGCGAAGACGGCGGCGAATTGGTAGTAATCCTTGGTGGCGATGGGGTCGAACTTGTGGTCGTGGCAGCGGGCGCAGTTTACGGTAAGGCCCAAAAGCGCCTTGGAAGTGACTTCGATCTGGTCGTCGACCACGTCGTAACGCTTCAGCGGGAGATCCTTCTGGGCGAGGGCCTTCTTTCCGAGGGAAAGGAATCCAGTGGCGACGATGCCCCGGTAGCCGACGCCGGAATTCGGGTCGGCGGCGAGAATATCGCCCGCGAGTTGTTCGCGGACGAATTCGTCATAGGGCATATCGTCGTTGAAGGCCTTGATGACGTAGTCTCGGTAGCGCCAAGCGTGGGGGTAGCGGTGGTCCTCGTCGCTGCCTGTGGAGTCCGCGTAACGCATCACGTCGAGCCATTGCCGGCCCCAGCGTTCGCCGTAACGGGGGGAAGTGAGGAGGCGGTCGATCACCTTTTCATAGGCGGTGGGGGATTTATCTGCGAGGAAGTCGGCCAGTTCCTTTTCAGTAGGCGGAAGTCCGGTCAGGTCAAAGGTGGCGCGGCGGATGAGGGTTGTCTTGTCGGTCTGGGGGGCGGGCTGGAGGCCGTTCCTTTCGAGATTGGCCAGGATGAACTTGTCGATGGGGTTCGACGACCAGTCACTGCGCTTGGTCGAGGGAGCTCCGGCGCGCGAGAGAGGCTTGAAGGACCAGAACTGCTTGTCCTCCTCGGTGATTTTGCCGCGCAGGGCTGCGGGGCGGAGTCCGGTACCGGACGCGGCCTGGGTGGCCGAAGCGTTCTGGGGTACGGGGGAACCGGCGGCAATCCAGTCCCGGATGCCAGCGATTTGTTCGGCGGGGAGCTTGCCCTGGGGGGGCATTTTGACCCGCTCCTCATAGGCGAGGGCTTTGAGGAGGATGCTCTTGGAGGGGTCCGCTGCAGAGCCGAACAGGCCGCTGGACTTGACTTCGGCGATGGCGTCGGCGGTGCTGAGGTCGATGCCGCCGCTCTTGAGTTTGGCGTTGTGGCAGCCCTGGCACTTCTCGGCGAAGAGCGGGCGGGCGACGGTTTCGAAGAGGTCGGACTTGTTGAGGTTGGCTTGGGGGGATTGGGCGCTGACGGTCGCGGCTGCCAATAGGGCGGAGAAGATTGCGGGTGTGGCGGGGTGGAGTCTCATGGTCTGACCGTATGGGATGCGAAGAAGCTTTAACGTTAACCTTGCTGCTTGGATGCCCTTATTGTATCCCAAGTTGGGGGCGGGTGGCGGTTGCATGTTTGGGACGAGGATATGGCCGCCTTTTAGAGGCGGGAGTGGAATTTTAGGACGGCGTCGTAGTGGTCGGTGCGGCGGCCTCCTCCGGTGACTCCGTAGCCGTGGTTGCGGGCTCTCCAGACGGCGAGGGCCAGGGCTATGGCGAGATCGTCCTTATGGCCGGACTTGGCGGCACCGGATGCGGCGCTGAGAGCTGCAAGTTCGCGGGCTAGGGCTCCGGATGAGGGGAATTTGGTGGAGATGCGGAGTTCGTTGCGTTCGAGCATTACCGCGAGTCCCGCCCAGAGGTCCACTTTGGGGCCGTGGTGGGTGTCTCCGATCCGGCTGGCTTTGTCGCCGCCGGTGATGACAATCGGTGCGAGCGGGCAGCCGAGACCTGCCTTGCGCATCATGTCGACAACTGGGGCTCCTACTCCGGTGGCGTCGACGGCGAGGACGCAGTTGTCGCGCAGGGGTTGGGTATGGACGATTTGGCGGACGCGGTCGACGACGGCGGGGTAGGGTGTGCCGAGGGGGACGCGTTCGGCATAACAGACCTCAAGACAGATGAAGTTGACTTCGCCCCAGGGGCGGTGGTCTTCCAGTTTGTTGACGACTGCCAAGGCCGTGTGGTCGCGGCGCTGGCCTAGGTCGAGGCCTATGTTGTATTGCATGGTTTTTCCTTTCTTGTTAGGGGTGTTCGGTTATGGCCGCCTGAAAGGCGGCTGCAGGCAAGAATGCCTGCCCCACATTTGGCTCTTGGTTCGCTAGTGGCAGTTCTGGGTGGGCCACGGGTCATAGAGGGGTGGGGGTTCTATGGTGTCGTCCATGGCCCGGTC
>CAIYDY010000220.1 GCA_903925015.1 uncultured Acidobacteriia bacterium | reverse complement strand
ATCTGGGTGGTGGAACTGTCCGCTTGGCTGAAGCTTTGGAAGAGCCGGGACTGGGCTGCGGGGCTAATGCCGATGCCGGTGTCGCGGACCTCAAATCGAACAACGGCGGTCCCGGCGTCCTTGCGGTCTTCATCTGTGCGTTGATCACGTGAAACAGTCAGGACCACTTCGCCGGACTCGGTAAATTTAACCGCATTGCTTAGGAGGTTGAGCAGCACTTGCCGCAGCCGCGCGGAATCGCCCACAAGGCCTTCGGGAACGGTGTCTTGAACAGGCGCGCAGAGCTCAATCCGCTTCCGGTGGGCTGCGGGAGCGACGACCTCCAACGATTCCTCGACAACGACACGCAGATCGAAGGGACGTGATTCGAGGTCCAACTTGCCTGCCTCGATGCGCGAAAACTCCAGGATGTCGTTGATGATGGCAAGCAGCGCCTCGCCGGAAGATCGAATAGTGTCGGCAAAATCCCGCTGCTCCGGGGCCAATTGGGTTTCGAGCAGCAGACCCGCCATGCCGATGGCGCCATTCATCGGAGTACGGATTTCGTGGCTCATGGTAGCGAGGAACTCACTCTTCGCCCGAGTGGCCGACTCGGCCTTGGCTACCGCATCGGCCAACTGTTCGGCATAGGCTTGGACCTTTGCCTCCGCCTCTTTGGCTGCGGTGACATCGACTTCGACGCCATTCCACACCAGTTCGCCCTTCGCGTTCGGCTGTGGAGTGGCACTGATGGCGAGCCACCGAATCGGTGTGCCGCCCCGTCCTCCCACCCGGCAGGTGACGTTGTACGGTGTGCCGCGTTGCAGTGATTCGCGAAGCTCACTGCGGACGAGAGCGAGGTCCTCTAAAGAGACGTCCTCGAACATTCGCCCGGGATCGGCCATGATTTCCGCGGCGGTGGCATCGTGCAGGGTCGAAATGCCCTCGCTGAGAAAGAGGAACTTGTGGTCGCCGCGGGGGGTACGGGTCAACTGGAAGACTGCGCCCGGTATATTCGCGGTCACGTCCAGTAATTGGCGGCGGCTCTGCTTGAGCGCCATCTCGGAATCCCGGCGGGCGGTTACATCACGGAGGATCGCGACAAAGGTGCGGCGACCGCTTGCGACGATCTCGCTAAGCGTCATGTCAATCGGAAACCGGGTTCCCTCGCGGCGAATGCCCTCAACCTCGCGATTGACGCCGATGACGTCCAGAATGCCGGTCTCGAGGCTGTTGGGAGCCGGCGCGCTTTTTACGAACGCGTGGGAATTCGGTATCAGGGTGTCGATGTTGCTGCCCACCAGGTCCGAGGGACGGTACCCGAAAACATTCTGCGTCGCCCGATTGGCACTTTCGATGATGCCATGTTCGTCAACGGTGATGATGGCATCGACGACATTGTCAAAAAGGGTGCGTAGACGAAGTTCCTTGTCGCGGAGGCTCCGCTGTGCACTTTCCAGATCCTCATTGATGGTGCGAAGAGCATCGACCGTGCGTCGTCGCTCCAAGTTCAAGCCGACGGTCCTCAGAAAGAACAACATGCCCACGAGGAGAATGCTGATCTCGACCATGGTTCGGCGCAGGGTCCCGGTAACGTTGGCCGACCGGATTCCGGCCGACGAGTCCAGCTCGGCTCGAAGCTGGATCAGGGATGCCCGAACCAGTTCGAAGGCAGGTTGGGCTTGGTCGAGGTCGACGGCTAGGCCGCCCTTGCCGTCGCCAACCAGGATCGACGCGATGACACCATCGCGGATTCTTTGATATGCGGTCCAATTGGTGGCGAAACTGGCCAACGCTTTCCTTGGGCCGGGGGCCAGACTCGAATCCGCCAACCTGCGTTCCAAATCGGCAACCGCGTCCCCTGCGGCGCGCGCCTGGCCGATAAAGGCAAGTTGGTTGTTGGGGTCGTTGGTGGTCAGGGCGTAGATGACTGTGCGGCGGCCTTCCTGAATCTGGAATGCCATCTCGGCCGCAGTCTGCAGACCGTGGACATCGACCTCGTAAAATTCGCGGACGCTGTCCACGGCACCCTTCGACTCCAGCACGACAAAGGCACCGGCAGCGAAGATGGCAACGCCACCGAGGACAAGCAGGATCGAGGTTCGGCTGGATGCGGCCGAAACCCAAAGGGAGATGTTCGACGACCCTTGTTTCATGGAAGCGCATACCCCGGTTCCGTGGGAAGTTTGCCGTCGACCTTCAGCACTTTCACGTGGGGCGACGCGGCGGCCAAAGTGGAATCCACCATCGAAAGTGCGCCTGGAACGTTCCAAACGAAGGCGATGGCGTTGGCGTCGGAATTAATGACCTTAATTGTTGGCACCAGCCCGCCTTGGAACTGGGCGCGTAGAAGGGACCTGTTGTATGCCGCGGGATTCGTTTTCAAGACCAGCTGGAGCATGCGTTTCTGGCCCGGGCTGCTATCCGGCTGCTGGACTAACACGATGGGGTTGGAATCCGGCCAAGTTCGGAGAGCACCGGTCAACATCTTACGGAGGTCGGCAATGGCGATGTCATCCACCGGGGAGGACTTGTGGACAATCACAGCGAGCGGCGGCTGTTGTGCAGCGTCGTCTGCAAGGGCGGCGGGGACCACGGCCAAGATCGACAACGCGAGCCACAGTAGCAAGCTTCGTATATTGTGCCCGGTAGTCATCAGAATGTGAAGGCCAACTGGGCCATTGCCAGGTTTGCCGGTGGCACCGACGTTTGAATCAGGCGTCCGTACTGCAGTTTGAACGCGGCGAACTCATTGAAATCAAAGCGAAGTCCTCCGCTGAACTGCCGCCTCAGGCCTGGATGCTGGAGGACCAGTTGCGCAACCGGATCGCTGCGGTTGCCGTTGATGTACTCAACCCTGCCGTAAGGGCTCCAAGCGCCGAGTCTGTAAGCGAATTGGCTGTAACCACCGGGAACCGTGGTGGTCCGGCCGCCTTGGGAGTGCCGCATCAGGACGGCCTCATTGAGGAATTCGACGCGACCGCGCTCGTAGACGGCAAAACCCGAATAGATCTGCTGGTCAATGGACTGCAGTCCGGTCCACTTGAGGGTTTCATGGTAGGCCGATCCCCCGATTTGAAGACCGGGGAGGGTATCGGGCGAGGTGCTGAGAGCGATATTGAAGGACTTACCGGAACTGGCACCGACCCTGTTCTGAACGCCCACCGTACCGGGCTGGTAACTGCGCCCGTTGCCAAGTTCGAGGGTGTACTGGAGTCCCAGGCCTTGGCCGGGCAACTCGCCCGAGGCCCGGAGACCGATGGTGTGAACGGGCAAAAGGCCACCCTCGTCCTCGAAGGCGAAGAGGAAGGGGCGCGCGGTCGCTGTCTGGAACCAGCTGCCATGGTGAAAAGCTGTGTTGTAGTAACCAATTGCAGTATGATTGCGCCCCGCGTCAAACTTCAAGTAGCGGTTTACCCTTTGCTGGATGAGAAAGCGCTCGATGTCGACGCTCATGCCGTTGTCCCTGCCGGCTTCAAAGACGGTTTCCATCAGGACGCTGGTGTGGTCCGAGAGCTTGGACGCGATGTAAAGATCCATCTGTCCCAAGGCAAAACTGGTACCGGACTTCTCGTAGGCTTCCTTGCCGAAACGGACATCGCCGAAACCGCGGATTGTAAGCTTCGGGGCTGGCCCGGCCCCCGCCATGGCGTCGTGGTCGTGGACTGCGGAAGGCAGATTGGCGGCCTCTTGGGGGGTAGCAGGCAGGGCTGCGGCAGGTATGGAGGGCTCGGTAATTCCACGGGACTCCAGAGCCCGGATTCTTGCCGTCGCCTCCGCCAACTCGGCGGTTGTTTTTTGCAGGGCACCCTCGGAATCCATGAGACGCTTCTCAACGGCCTGCAGCCGGTCCAGCAATTGGGAAAGAACTGCCGGATCCATGGTTTGGGCATCGGCATCGCACGAGAGCGCAGCGGCCAACATGACCGCAAGAGCGAAACAGTTACGGACGACGAAGATGGAGGGACGGGATTTGAATTTCAAGGGTTCATTCCTCGCAGGGTCTCATTTCGGATTGGCGGCGGCAGCCAATCCAGCCCGGACCAGCTTCAACATTCGGTCATGTCCGGAGCGGATCCGCGCAACAGACTCCAGCCCCAAACTGGATTGTGACAAGAGTTGGGTCTCCTCTGAGGCGGCAAGCCCGGCCATTCCGTTCGCCCCCATCTGCGCGCAACTGCCTTTCAGGCTGTGCAAAAGCTTCTTGGTGTTGTTCCAGTCGGCTTGTTTGACAGCCGCTTCGAGTTCGGCAACCTGGGTGGTGGTATCGGATTCGAAGACTTCGAACAATTCCCAACCGGTCTCGGGGTCTTCGGCGAACAACTCCGCGAGGTATTCCGGAAGGGTCCAGTCCAATGCGGGCGAGGCATCGACGACGGATGGCTGAGCCGTTTCAGGCCCCAGATCCGATTTCCTGACTGCAAGCAGGGCGTTTGTGAGATCCATTGGTTGCACCGGCTTTGTAACGAAATAGCGCATGCCCGCTCTCAAGCATGCGTCCCTGTCGGTCTGCATGGCATTGGCAGTAAGGGCAATAATCCATGGCTGCCGCTCCTGCGGCAGCAAATCGCGAATCCTGGCCGTAGCCTCCAAGCCATCCATTTCGGGCATGTGCATGTCCATAAACACCACATCGTAGTGTTGCCGCTGGAGGGCATGGACTGCTTCGAGGCCGTTGTTGGCAGTGTCGGCCCGGTATCCCATCCTCGACAGCAGGAGCAGAACCAGCTTCTGGTTTATGGCATTGTCCTCGACAACCAGAATGCTGAACGGCAACCGGACAGCCAAATCCGGGTCGCCCGACGAGATTTGGGGCATTTTGGCGATGCGGGCCGGTTCGCCGGAAAGGAACGTTGCCAGTGTCTCGCAAAAATAGGATGGCTTGATCGGTTTCGAATAGAGTCTGGTCCGGGGAGCAATTCGTCCCCGGATCTCGGCCGCCAAACCGGAATCCCTGCGACCGAGGGAGCACAAAAGAATCAGGGGCGGTGTTCCCGACAGGGCCGCGAGTTGGTCGAACGACAAGCCGGGGATGTCGTTGTCCACGATACCGAGATCGTAGGAGCCGGGCCGGAGGGATGAGGGAATCTCCCCGAGGGAGGAGTAGATCGTCGCCTCCATACCCCAAGCCGTGAGGTGTTGGCGCAGCACGAGTTGGCTGGACGGATTCGGGTCGATGACCAAGACACGGCGGCCCCGCAGTGCACTCGAGTGACAATCTGGTCGGTCCGAGCCATCGGATTCTTCCGCCGTGGCGGAAATCGTGAAATGAAACGTGGAACCGATGCCGATTTGGCTCTCGACCCACATTCGGCCTCCCATCATCTCCACGAGGCTTTTACAGATGGCCAAGCCAAGGCCTGTACCGCCAAACCGGCGGGTACTCGAGTTATCGGCCTGCTCAAAAGGCTGAAAAATGGCCTCGAGCCGGTCCGGAGGAATTCCAATCCCGGTATCTTTGACGGCGAGATGCAGACTCCAACGACCGCCTTCCAAACGGCTGCCGCTGGCCGAAAGGAGAACGCCACCTTCGGAGGTGAACTTGACGGCGTTTGCCAGCAGGTTGATCAGGACTTGGCGGACCCGTGTCAAGTCGCCGATCACGCATTTCGGCACACCGGGGTCCAACAGGTACTCCAGATTGACGGACTTGCGGGAGGCGGACGAGGCGACCAGATCCATGGCGCTCTCGATGCACTGGCTGAGATCGAATGGGAGCGACTCCAGTTGGACTGAGCCGGAATCAATGCGGGAGAAATCGAGGATCTCGTTGATCATCGACAGCAAGCCGTCCGCGCATTTGTGGATTGTCTCCGCGTAGTCGCGCTGCTCCTCGGAGAGGTTGCTGTCAAGGAGCAATCCAGTCATACCCATGACGCCGTTCATGGGAGTCCGGATCTCATGGCTCATATTGGCCATGAAACGGGACGTAGTTTGAGCGTGCCGTTCGGCCGCAATCTTGGCGCGAATGAGTTCCGCGTCGGCAGCAATTTTGTCGGTCACATCGTCGGCAACGCTGACGAAGTAGTCAACGTGGCCAGCATCATCCTTCACCGGGGAGAAACGAATTCGGTTCCAGAAGGCCGTTCCGTCGCGATAGTAGTTGTGGAGGGTGATGTCGATATCCTCGCCGCCTGCGAGCGCGTCGTCAATCTGTCGAATGGACGCGGGGTCGGTACTTGGTCCGTTGAGGAGATTGTAGGGCCTGCCCACCAACTCGGCAGCGGAATAGCCGGACATGGATTCAAAACCGGAGTTCGCGTAGAGGATGGAACCCGCTCGGGGATCCACAATGGAGACTGCGGACGTGATGGAGGCCAGTGCCCGGTCGCGGAGTCGAATTGCCCGGGCTGCGGCGCGGCCTTCCGCACGGGATTTGGCGGCGGCGAAAAGTACGGCGACTGAATCCAGCACGGGAGCTACTTTTGCCCGAAGATTGATTGGGGCGTCGGTCTGGTCGGGGTCCAAGGCGATGACTCCCGCGATTTTTTCACCGTGGAACACCGGAAAGGCAACGGCGGTTCCTGACTGCTGCATCGTCAACGACCCTAGGGCAAGTTTCATCAATGGGAGGAGATTGTGCGCGCCTTTTGATGCCCGGACCACGAGGCCATCGGGGCAGGGCTCCGCAATACAACCCGCGCGGCTAGCCGTGGCGACGGTGATTCCATCCAAAAGCTCTTCGAAAACGATTTCGGGCTCGCCGCCGGAGATGAAGTGGCTTTGGGCTTGGCGGATCGCCTCTTGAAGCCTCAAGCGCACGGTCTCGCGGCATTCCTGGGAAATTCTGGCGGCCTCGACCCTGCGGAGGGCCACACGCTGTTGCATTTCCTCGACGACAAGGTCGGCCAAATCGGCGAGATTCGCCAGTTGTTCCGCGGTGAGGCCAGAATGGGCCTCGCGGTCAAAAACGCAAAGAGTGCCAAACGCGGACCCTTTTGGGCGCTTGAGCGGCGCACCGGCGTAGAACTTGAGGAAAGGCGGGCCAGTGACCAGCGGATGATTGCGGAAACGCACATCCAAGGCGGCGTCGGGCACCACCAAGGGTTCTTCGGAAAAAATGGCTTGGGAGCAAAGAGCGCCAGCGCGTTGCGTTTCCCGCACCCTGAATCCCGTGGTGGCCTTGAACCAGAGTCGATCCCTGTCCGCCAAAGCAATGAAAGCAAACGGAGCACCCATGGCGCGCGCAGCGATCCGGGTGATCCGGTCAAAGACCGGTTCGGCTGGAGAATCCAGAATTTCCAAGTCTTGCAGGTCCCGGAGGCGCTGTTCCTCGTCGACCGGTATCGGGGAGGGCGTCAGTTCAGATCCTCCGCGACAGGATCGACCTCGGACTTTGGAAAACCGGTGATCAATTTGGAGAACCAGAGGGCGAGCAGACGAAGGTCATGGCCGATGGACTCGGTCGCACTGTAGACGGCTTCGGCAGTGTACAGTTCATCCTCGGATGGATCGCCGCCGAACATCACGGACGCTTCTGTGATCACGCCAGCCTTGGTATTGAGATACAAGGAACGCCAATCGGAGGGCAGAGCCAGCACTGCTTCCTTGGACCGGGGCTGGACACCTACCAGGAACAGTTTTCCTTGGAGAACCGCTATGAGGCCTGGCAGCAAATGTTTGAAGAATTGGTCGGCACGCCCTCCTGACGAGTTGGCACCGGACCGATTGTCAAAGCTCAGGAATTCCGCCTCGCGCCAAGCCCCCGGATCGTCATCGGCCGGTATCGAAAGGACGCGTTTCGAGCCTACCGAGCCGGGCTTGGCGACCATCAGGAAGAGCCCTGCGAGGACGACAAGGGGCCAGAGCAGGAGGAGCAGGACCAAGGCGATGGCCATAGAGAGCAGCCGGTACATTTCCCTGCCCGTGGTACGCCCGGTAAGACTGCCCAGGAGAAAGGCCTCGGACGCCAGAAGTGTGGTTTCAAGCCTAGTATTGAGAAGACGGTTACGGTCCACGATTACGGCGTTGAGTTCCAGACCCTCCCCGACATAGGTACCGGCGGCGACCATGGAATCGACAACGATGGTGTGTTCGTCGATAATGCAGTTTTGGCCAATCACCGCTGACGGACCGATCACGGCACCGCGGCCGATTCGACTGTTTTCCCCAACATAGACAGGCGCGGTCACCTTGGCGGTGGGATGCAGGACGACATTGCGGGCAATCCAGACACCGGGATCGGCTTGACGTCCGGCGATCAGCAGACCGGGGAAACGCAGTTCCAGCGCGTCGCGCTGGCTGCGGAGAAACTCGGTGCCGGACTCAATGCTGAGGAACGGTTCAGCCTCCATGCGACGGTGGGAGTCAAGATTCGGCAAGTTGAAATCCGTGGGGGAGAGCACCGCCCAGCGGGTCCAATTCCCGCCGTGGACAATGATCGTGCCGGGGAGCGTCCCTTGGAGGTCAAAGTGGGGGAGGCATTCGGCGTTGGCCAGTACGGCGGTAGCATCCTGGGCGGCGGCAATGTTGCCGGCAAAACGGAACGGATCGGCATCGGCGGGCAAAAGGTGGTACTGGAAATTGCATCCCCAGCGCGCTCCGTCGCCGAGTGCATCCTCGATCTTTTCCGGTAGATGGCTAAGGATGAAGTGGAAGCGGCGCACCTCGTTGTTGGCAAGGTACTCCACCACATGCTGGATGAACGGCTTGTCAGCCAACGGGAGCATGGGCACGGGCAAGTGCTCCTGCAGGCCTCCGTAAGACTCGTTGGTTCCCAAAGCCACGACGATAGCGATCATGCGGTCTCCCCTCCGCGCAGCCGGTTCCACACGACCCGCCAGAGAAATACTGCGTTGCCAACAAAATACCTGCGCCACATGCGGCGCGGCTCCTGAATAAAACGGTAGAACCACTCCATGCCGATTTCCCGCACCCAGACCGGTGCGCGGCGAATCCGGCCGGAATAAAAATCAAACAATCCGCCGACACCCATTGCAAGCCCGACGCCGGTTTCGGCTAGGTGTTTGGAAATCCATTTCTCCTGGCGGGGGGCTCCAAAGGCAACGAGCAGCACCTGTGCACCGGAATCGCGGATTCCCTGGAGAATCTGGCCCGTTTCCTCCGGCTTGAAGAAACCATGGTGGTGGCCGCGAATGGGAAGCAACGGAAATTTGGCGTGGACCCAGTCGGCAACCGCAGCTGCTACTCCCGGTTGCCCGCCGAGCAGGTAGAGGCCGGTTCCACGCCGCTCCATCTCCGCGCAGAGCCTTGGAAAAAGGTCCGTACCATTCACAATTTGTCGGATAT
>CAIYDY010000219.1 GCA_903925015.1 uncultured Acidobacteriia bacterium | reverse complement strand
AAAGAAGATCAGCAACATGAAGGACCTGCTGCCCGTGCTCGAGCAGATCGCCCGCTCCGGCCGTCCGCTCCTCATCATTGCCGAGGAAGTGGAAGGCGAAGCGCTCGCAACCCTCGTTGTCAACAAGCTGCGTGGCACATTGAACGCCGCCGCCGTCAAGGCTCCCGGCTTCGGCGACCGCCGC
Organism: uncultured Acidobacteriia bacterium; assembly: GCA_903925015.1. GTDB lineage: Bacteria > Acidobacteriota > Terriglobia > Bryobacterales > Bryobacteraceae > BOG-234. The sequence goes on along the minus strand of CAIYDY010000219.1, from coordinate 6,925 downwards.
AAGGCCATGCTCGAAGACATTGCCATCCTCACCGGCGGCAAGGCGATCTTCGAAGAAACCGGCATCAAGCTGGAAGGCGTCCGGTTGGAAGACCTGGGCAAGGCCAAGCGCGTCACGATCGACAAGGACAACACCACGATCATCGACGGCGCCGGCAGCGATTCGGACATCCAGGGCCGCATCAAGCAGCTCCGCAACCAGATCGAGGAAACCACCTCCGACTACGACCGTGAGAAGCTGCAAGAGCGTCTCGCCAAGTTGGCCGGCGGCGTTGCCGTGATCAAGGTCGGCGCGGCCACCGAGACCGAAATGAAGGAAAAGAAGGCCCGTGTCGAGGACGCATTGCATGCAACCCGCGCGGCCGTCGAAGAAGGAATTGTTCCCGGCGGCGGCGTTGCGCTGCTCCGCGCGGCCGGTGCCCTCAACGGCTTCACCCTGCCCGGCGACGAGCAGATCGGCGTCAACATCATCAAGCGGGCTTGCGAAGAGCCGATCCGCCAGATCGTGAACAACGCCGGTGTCGAAGGTGCCATCATCATCGGCAAGATCCGTGACAACGACAACGCGAACTTCGGTTACAACGCCCAGACGGACGTGTACGAAGACCTCGTCGCCTCGGGCGTCATCGATCCGGCCAAGGTAACCCGTTCGGCCCTGCAGAACGCGGCCTCGATCTCGGGATTGATGCTGACCACCGAAGCGATGGTCTGCGAGATTCCGGAGAAAAAGTCGGCTCCGGCTCCCGGCGGCCATGGTCCGGAAGGCATGGATTACTAAACTCCGGTTTAGTGCGGTTGTGGAAGGGCCCCGGATTCCGAAAGGAGTCCGGGGCCTTTTTTCGTTCCTGTTCGCTCAAAACCGTTTGCAAATCTGCTTGACATGGGTGCGGGGGGTAGACTATGATGAAGATCTAAAATGAACGATCATGAAGACAGCAAGCAACTCGCTGTGGATGCGCACCACAGGCGAATTCAATGGATCGCTGATCGCGAGGCGGACATAGCCAAGGCGGAAAGCTTAGGGTTCAAGCTCAATAATCGTGATGAAGTAGAAGCGCTTGCTTTTGAAAAAGCTGATCGGCTTAGAAAAATCGACGAACTGTTGGCGAGCTGAAGGGTGCCCCGGCATCACGCAGGCCATACCCAACTTCCCGCACTGAACGACCTCACGGGCCACCTCATACTCGAGTCCGTGACCTTGCCTGTCGCCCCGCTGAATGCATGCAAGAAAGCCAGGCCCGAACGTTCGCAAAGAGCCTCAACGGCCCGATCGGCGAGTCTCCCGGGGCCAAGCCCCATTTCAAGCTCACTGCAAAGCCCGGGGTCGACCTCGCCAGTGCTACGATGTGTGCTGGAACCAAGCATGCCCGCCCTAGACTTGAGCATTGAGACCGTTGCTATCCAAACCGCTTCCCTTTGGACCAACCCCGATGATGAGGCCAAGATCGAGCGGCTGAATGCTGCGGCTGCTATCGGTTTCGAGGACTTCGAGCGAGGCGACTATGTCGGATTGCGTTCCGCGGACGAAATCGACGCCTTCATGCGCCATCTCGGCGACTTAAGCCTGTCGGATCTCGAATCGGAGTAGGCCGTTGGACGTCGGTTCCGGCAGATTCCGGGAGGTTCGCCTAGGTCGTACGGCACAGCGCGATGTGGTCGCGATTCTGCGCAAGAGTCGGCTTTCATTCGGCCCGATGGCCGCCAGACGCTACGAAACACTGATCGGTCAGGCGTTGCACGACATTGGGGTGGATCCCGAGCGTCCCGGGTCCAATGCTCATCCGGACATCTTGGTGGCAGGCGCCCGCATCTACCACCTGCTCTCGAGTCGCGATAACGTCGCGGGGCGTGTCGTCAGGGAACCTCGCCACTTTGTTCTCTACAGGCGAACGGGCGAAGACAACATCGAGGTGGGCCGAGTCCTTCACGACGCGATGGACTTAACCAAGCATCTGCCGAAGGAGTACCGACGCGTCTGCCTAGGATGAAGGCGTTGGGACAGGAAACAGGAGAATGGACAGCCTTGGCGTTGACACGCGATATCAAGGAGACGATTCGGGCACGGTTCGAACTCGACCCCGAATTTCGGAGAGAGCTGTTAAGACCAGATCTTGAATGCATGCTGGAAGGAGACTTGGCAACCGCCAAGCCATCTTGCGTGACTTTGAGGGATTCAATGGGGTCCTCTCCCTCTAGACCCCACTTCCTCCCGAACCACCACCGGCACTATCCGCTCCACCCGCTCCATGACGTCCCGGTCCGCCGCTGCCATCTTCAAGTCGTAGTCCGCCTGCAAGCGCATCCAACACTCCGGCGTGCTCCCCAACAGGCGTGACACCTTCAGGCACATGAGCCGAGATGATAACGTTGGGGAAGGAAACAGAAGTAGATGCAGCCATGGCGTTGACACGCGACTTCCACGAGACGATTCGGGCCCGTGTCCGACGCGACCCGAAATTTCGGAGGGAGCTGTTAAAACAAGGTATTGAATGCATGCTGGAAGGAGACTTGGCAACCGCCAAAGCCATGTTGAGTGACTACATCAATGCAACTGTGGGATTGACAGAGCTTGCCGAGGCCACTCAAATCCCTTCTGAAAGCCTCATGCGGATGTTCGGGGCAAGCGGCAACCCTCGGGAGGACAACTTGTTCGAGGTCGTCCGCTTCCTCGAGCGCCGGGAAGGCATACGCTTCAACCTTCGCTCCAGCGCGCGACCTGATCCGCCGGTTGGAGTCGTGTAGCGCAAGCGGACAGCTGTGGAAGACCGGCTGAAGCCATCCACTCACATGGCAGGCGGCATGACGACCGGAATGACACCATTGCCGTGCCGACGGTAGATCAGGAAATCGCCGTCAAAGGTGAGGACTTCGGCGCTCGGGTGGAGTTCGCTCAACCGCACCAGACAGGCATCGGCCAACGACATGGGCCGGTCACGATATTTGTGCATCAGAGCGCGCACCTCGGGCAGTTCGTCGCGTACCTGCAGCCCCAACCTGACCACGCCACGCTCCAAGAGTGTAAAAATTACATCCGACTTCACGCCCTCCCGGCACAGCAGAAACACTGCCTCGCTGAGTACCGACTCGCAGGTCAGGAATGGAGGGGCGATGGTCTTCCAGCGCCGGGCAACCCACGCATGGTGGGCGGATCCGGGCACCAAGGCGCTGACGAGCGGCCCAGTGTCCAGGATCATCTGCCCTCGGCTCACTCGCCGTACCCGTCCATGTATCTTGGGTTGGTTGCGATGTCCGCCGGAAGGCCTTCCACGCTTCCGATCAGGTCCCAGGCCAGATCGTAGCAGGAGACTTCCGGGTCAGGTTGGGGCCGAGGCAGTTCCCGCTCGAGGCTCTCCCGGACGATCCGAGTCCGCGTCACGCGTCGGGTCGCAGCCTCGGTTGCAAGACGTGCCATGAGTTCGTCGGGCAGCTTGAGCGAAATAGTCTGCATGGCATTAGGATAGTACCCGCGATGATGCCGAGGTAATTAAAAGCGGACGGGCCGCGCGGGGCACGGCTCTAAATGAAAGAGGAACTGGTTCGAGGCCAAGTCTCCCGCAGTTACTCAGAAACGTCTCCAAACATCCATATTCGAAATCCGATCAAGACAGCAACAACTCCAAATCCTCCCGCCGCAGATCCCGGATCAGCGCGTTGTCCTCCCCGATAATCGCGGCAGCCAAATCGCGCTTGCTCTTCTGGAGCTCCAGCACCTTCTCTTCCACGGTGTCGCGGGCGATCAGGCGGTAGGCGAAAACGGGCCGCGTCTGGCCAATTCGGTGGGCGCGGTCCACCGCCTGGGCCTCTACCGCCGGGTTCCACCACGGGTCCAGCAGGACCACATATTCGGCTGCGGTGAGATTCAAGCCCAGGCCGCCAGCCTTCAGGCTGATCAGGAACAGCATGCAATCGGCGTCGGACTGGAAACGCTCCACGTGGGCCTGGCGGTCCTGGGTCTTGCCGTCCAGGTACTCGTAGACCACTCCCTCGCTGTCCAAGCGGTCGCGGACAATCTTCAGCAGACTGGTGAATTGGGAAAACACCAGCGCCTTGTGCCCCGATTCCAAGACCTCGCGGAGCTGTTCCAACAGCAGTTCCAACTTGGCGCTCGGCTCGCCGGAACGCTTCACGTCGATCAGGCCTGGGTGGCACGCCGCCTGGCGCAAGCGCAGCAGCGCTTCCAACACCATGATTTTCGATTTTGCCAAACCCTCGGTCGCAATTCGCGCCAGCAAACTGTCCCGATAGTGCTGGCGCAACTCGTTGTACAGCTTGCGCTGCGCCGGCTCCAGTTCGCAATACAGGGTCTGCTCGGTTTTCTCAGGCAGTTCCCGGACCACCTGCTGCTTGGTGCGGCGCAGGATGAACGGGCGCAAGGCATTGGTCAGCAGCTTGCGTGTCTCTTCGTCCAGCAAGCTGCGGCCCGCCCCGCTGCCGGACTTAAAGGCACCCTGGAACACACTAGCCACACCGAGCATCCCCGGATTCAGGAACTCGAACAGCGACCACAACTCCCCCAAATGATTTTCGACAGGCGTGCCGCTCAGCGCCAAGCGATGCCGACCGCGCAGCAGGCGCACGGCTTTTGCCGATTCCGTAGTGGCGTTCTTGACCGCCTGCGCCTCGTCCAGCACCACATAGTCGAACTCGACGTCCTTCAACCGCACGGCGTCCCGGCGCAGGGTTCCGTAGGTCGTCAGGATCAGGTCGTAGACGGAGAAATCGTTGCCGCCGCGGCCCAAGCCGGTGTAATCGAGCACACGCAGTTGCGGCGTGAAGCGTTCCGCCTCCTGCTTCCAATTGAAGACCAGCGACTTCGGAGCAACCACCAATGAAGGCCCCGGTGTTTGTCCAGCTTGTTCTCCAGCCTGTTCTCCAGCTTGCTTCGCGGCAACCCGCAATTCGCGGCGCTGTTCCAGCATCGCCAGCACCTGGGCGGTCTTGCCCACTCCCATATCGTCCGCCAGACAGCCGCCGAAGGAGAACCGGCGAAGGAAACCCATCCACCCAACCCCTTCGCGCTGGTAATCGCGCAGATGGCCAACGAACCCGACCGGTTGCGCAACCGCGTCGACTCCGTGGAAGTCCCGTAGTTCGTCGCGGACGCGGGCGAAATTCTTGTCGAAAGTGGCCTCCGGTTGCGCCGCCAGCAAAGCGTCCAACAGGCCCGCTTGGCTGGGGCGGAACCGGATGTGCCTATCCTCCGGTGTGCCCTCCGCCGTACCCATGCCCGCAAACATTCCAATGCGCCGCAGCCACTGCTCCGGCAGCATGCCGTAGCTGCCATCGTCGAGCCTCACCATGCTTTCGCCGCGGCGCAGGGCATCCAGTAGTTCGGGAAGCTTCGCGGACGTCTCGCCGTATTCCACTCCAGCGTTGAGTTCGAACCAGTCGATGCCGCTGGAGATGTCGATGTGGAACGCGCCTGGCGGCCGGAAAACCTTGCCGTCCGCGTCCAGATTCCATCCGGCTTCCACCAGCATCCGCGCGGCGCGGGGCAGCTTGGCCGCAGCCAATTCCCATCCCGGCTCGGGCTCATAGTAGCTGGCCGCGCGGTATCTTACACCCACCTCGTTTAGAAAGGTGGAAGCCTCCTGCTCCGCCGCCGCGTCCCGACAGACGAAACGCCGCGCGACTGCATCGTAAAACCCGCCGGATTTTTCCGCCGCCGCCAACACACGGCCCCCGTAGTCGAAGGACAATTCCGCCGTGAGCTTCGCCTTGCTGTCCTGACGGTCGCCGCCGCGAATGCGCAGGCAAGGGTGGGGCCGGAGCGACACCTCCTCATAGCGCAGTTGCTCCGGCACTTCCAGCCTTGGCAGTCCGGGCGTGCAGAGCAAGGTGGACAACAGTTCGTCGCCATCCGCCGCAGGCACCTGGATGCTGCCGATTTTGCGGAGCCGCGACAGCCAGTCGAAGTTCGTCCCATCCGCGAGTGGGGCCAGCATCCCATTTGCGACAAGGTGGCCGCCCCGGGTCACCAGGGCGGGAACGGATGCCTCCATGCGGTCGTCTCCGCGCCGTAGGACGCCCGTGAGCACCCAAACTTTCCCGACGCCCTGCGGCTTGCCGTTCCCTTGCAATTCCAATTCGAATCGCCACGGGCCGCCTTCATCCCACGCGAGCGGCTGAAAATCCTGGGATGCGCCATTGCTGCGCAGGTGGCAGCGCCCCGTACCGGCGACCAGCGGAATGATCTTCCGTGACAAAGGCTCCGGAATGGTGTTGGATGTGGGGACCTGGCCATAATGGGCGCCATGGTTGTAATACTGGCTGGCACCGGTAATGCCGGACAGGATTTCGCGATCCACCTCCACCGGCAGCGATTGGATCTGGCTGCGCTGCAGATTGAGCGGTGCCACGCGCCCGAAATCGCCGTTCACCTTGCGGTCGCGGGTCCAAAGTGAAAGCGAGATTTGACTGGCCCCGATGCTGGCGCCCAGCTCCACAACATAGAGAATCTGCCGCTTGGCGGGCCACTCGGCCCTCGACTGTCCGGTCTCCTCCAGAAAGAGGCTCGCAATCTGCTTCTTCCAAACGGGCGGTCTCTTCACCGCAGGCAACGGCGGCGCAGGCTTGGGAACCTCGAACAGGTTCAGACTGCGTTCCGCAAACTCGCCCATTAGATCCTCGAAGCCAATTCCCGCCACCTTTTGCCTCGACTCGACCTTGGAAAGATACCCCCGTGTTTCCGCCGCCAGCACAGTGGCCCATAAATGCTTGCAGGGGCCGTCGGATTCAAAATAAGGACAATCACAGTAAAGGGTGAGATCGCCATCCGCCAACTCCAGCTCGGCCTCGTAAGGTGGCGAGCCCTGCACAACCGCCCGAACCGCCCGTGCCGAGCCGCTCCGGATGCGAACAGATCCGCGATTATAGTGGTATTGGCCTTGGCTCCTGACGGTGGATGTAAAGAGGTGCGCCAGTTT
>CAIYDY010000218.1 GCA_903925015.1 uncultured Acidobacteriia bacterium | reverse complement strand
CGATGCCGTATTTGGCTGCGTTGGCCCTCAGGAAGCGGACGGCGGCCTTGGAATCCTCCACGGCGGCGGGAAACTGGGCACCGGGGGACAACCGGTAGGTCGCGGTCGCGGCAACGTACCCGCGCTGGGCGAACTTCACCGCCAACGGGATATAGCCCTCCTTGGTTCCGGCGCGGAAGCCGCCGCCGTGGATCAACAAAACTGTGGGGTGCGATGTGGCGCCATCCTTCGGGCGGATGATGTCCATGGTCTGGCGACCGCCGACATTGGAGAAAACCACGTCGCGGTCGGCCAAGACCGTATCTGGTACGGCTGGAGGTTTCGGAGCCGGTGCCGACGTTTGGGCCGACACCGTACTTTCGACTGAAAAGGCCAGGACGCAGGCAAAGAGACTGGGGATGAAAAGGCGCATCGACGTGACTATATGCGAAACCACCCCACCACGTCAAACAGGCCCCGCCGAGCCCCTGAATCTACTTGACGCTGAACCGGAATTCGGTGGTCGTATCGTAGACGGATCCCGGCCGCAGAACGGTGGACGGGTAGGTCGGCTTGTTGGGCGAATCGGGCGAGTGCTGCGTTTCCAGACACAGGGCAGTGCGCTGGTTCATGGGCTTGCCGCCCTTGCCCTTGACCGATCCATCGAGGAAATTGCCCGTGTAAAACTGTACTGCGGGCTGGTCGGTATAGACTTCCAACACCCGTCCGGACGTGGGTTCCTCCAAGCGCGCGGCCATCTCAAGGCCCGTGCCGGTGCGGTTCAGGACCCAATTGTGGTCGTAGCCCTTGCCCAACTTCAATTGATCGTTGGCTTGGTTGATTCGTGCACCGGGGGTGGTCGGCTTGCGGAAATCGAAGGGGGTACCCGCGACCGGCTGGGGCTCGCCCAGCGGGATCAGGCCCGCATCGACCGGGGAGTATTTGTCGGCATTGATGGTCAGTACATGCCCAAGAATGTCGCCGTCGCCCTTCAGATTCCAATAGGAGTGGTTGGACATGTTGACCACGGTGGGCTTGTCGGTGGTGGCTGTGTAGTGGATGTGCAGCCGGTTGTCCTCGGTCAAGGTGTAGGTGACCACGACCTTCAAGTTCCCCGGATACCCCTCGTCACCGTCCTTGCTGAAAAGACTCAGCTCCACGCCGCCCGGAACCTCCCTGCCAGCCCAGTTCCGCTTGTCGAAACCTTCATTGCCGCCATGAAGGGAGTTCGGTCCGTTGTTCACAGGCAACTTGTAGGTTTTGCCGTCGAGCGTGAACTGCGCCTTGCCGATCCTGTTGGCATAGCGGCCGATCAGGGCGCCGAAATAGGTGCCGCCATCGGCCATGTAGCCGGCGAGGTCGTCATGGCCTAGGACCACGTCCGCCAGCGCGCCCTTGCGGTCCGGCGTCTTCAGGGAGACCACAACCCCACCATATGTGATGATGCGTGCCTCCATACCCTTGGCGTTGGTTACGGTGAACAGGGAAACGGCCTGTCCATCCGGCATCTTCCCGAAATCGGAACGTTTGACGGAGACGGCGGCCGACAGGGATGACGATACGGCTAAAACGGCCAACAGGGCGACGGAAAATTTCATAGAGCCAGACTATCACCCGGTTGGGCTGGCACACTTGGGACCGATTCCCGGACGCGAGCGCTGACAAGGGCAGCGACGGTCCACTTTCCATCCACATCGGGGGCAAACTGGCGGTTCCACCCGCATGACCCGGCAACTCCCGAATCCGGCAAGCGCTGTTTTCCGCCGTGGAAGGCTCAAATCTGGGACGAAACACCCACTTTGGACCACCACGTGCCAAGCCCGAGAGGGAACGCTATCGACGTTCTCGCGAGGAATACCCCCGAAGGCATTTCGCCCCACATTCGCCTCTTGACACTATATGTAGTGCTTACAAGAACCGCGACGTGACCCGTGGTATGCAAGTTAACTCGCAGAAAAAAATACACTTGGACCCGATTTCCGCTTGCAACGGAACGGCGACTCATGGCACAATTTGTCTGTGGACCAAACTGGACTAAAGTAGATAAAAAGTGGAGCAAGGCGAACATCCCGAGGCTGGTCCAGCGGACAAACCGCCGCTGGGGAGAAATTGCGCCCGCCTCGACGACAAGGGACGCCTCAAGCTCCCTGCGGAAGTCCACAGGTTCTTTGACAGCTTTCCGGAAAAGCGGCTCTTTGTGACGAGCCTCGACGGAGTCATAGCACAACTATATCCAATTTCGGTGTGGCGGGCAAACGAAGAGTTGCTGCAGGAGTATACGGAAGATCCCGAAGCCTTGGAGAGGCTGATGTTCAACGCCCATGATTTGGGTGCGACGGAAAACATGGACGGCCAGGGTCGGGTTACACTCCACTCCGAACTTCGGACTGAATTGAAATTGATGGGGACCGAACTGCACCTGATCCCCTACAAGGGCCACATCCAAATCCTGCCGGATGCGATCTACAGGGAGCGCCGCAAGACTTCCAGGGAGCGGGCTCAAGAGGACAGAAAGATTTTGGAGAAGGCGGGCATGAAGTAAGCGGCCTGAAGGAAAAAGATGGCCACCCACTACCCGGTTCTTCTCAACGAGACTTTGGAGCTGCTGAACATCCGCCCGGATGGCGTATACGCGGATTGCACGGCTGGTCTGGGGGGGCATTCGGGAGCGATAGCAAGCAGGCTGACGGCGGGTGGAAGGTTGATCTCCTGCGATAGGGATCCCGCCTCGCTGGAGATGGCGATGCGGAACACGGCGGAGTTCGCCGAACGGATCGACTTCCAGCATGCACAGTTTTCGGAATTGGCGTTCAAGAACTTGGACGGGTTGATAGCCGACTTGGGAGTTAGCCGGTACCAACTTACCAGCGCCGAACGCGGATTCAGTTTTCAAGCCGATAGTCCGCTTGATATGCGTATGGATCAAACCAGAGGCATGACAGCGGGCGACCTGGTGAACACGACGTCTGAGAAAACATTAGCCGACTGGATTTTCCAGTTAGGAGAAGAAAGGAGAGCGCGGAAGATAGCAGGAGCAATATTGCGGGCGCGGCCGATCCGGAGCACTCTACATCTGGCGGATGTAGTGGGATCGGTCGTACCCCGCAGTGGACCGATACACCCGGCCACAAAGACTTTCCAGGCGTTGCGCATGGTTGTGAACGCCGAGCTGGATGAGATAGACGCCCTTTTGGCCGCTGCGCCTAACATGGTGCGCCCGGGCGGCAGAATCGTAATTATAGCTTTCCATTCTTTGGAAGATAGGAAAGTAAAGGAATCACACAAGGAACTGGGACGTACTGGCCGTGCCCTGATTCTTACTAAAAAGCCAGTTGTCCCACGGGAACGGGAAATGCGGGAGAACCCTCCGTCCAGAAGCGCCAAGCTTCGGGCCGTCGAGATTCTCAAACAAAGTTAACGGACAGGCAGTAACTCTTAGGAGAGGGGCTCATAAGAATGGCAACACTGGCAACTTACTTTAGACGGAATGGAACAGTGGCGGTGGGCGATATAGCCATGCACGCCACGTCCGATCCCTTCCGCCTGCGCAACCTTCCCGCCGACCACTTGTTCATGTATTCCAAGTCGGTCGACAACTCGCGCCTCGTGCGCCAAGCCGACCCCGCAACTCGCGGCGAATGCTGGTCCGCGCTGGCTGCGGCCGCTATCCTGCTGTTGATTGTCGGCAGTATCGTCGCCCCGCAGGTCGCCTCGGTCCTCGCAGGATACCAAGTGGAGGCCCTCAAGGCCGAGTACAAGACCCTCGTCGACCAAAAGCGCGACCTCGAAACCAAGGAAGCCGGCCTGTTGAGCCCGGAGCGGCTGAACGACCTTGCCAAGGCAAACAGTATGGTCAACCCGGATATGGACCAGGTTTTCCACCTCGAGAACCAAGCCGCCGCTGGAAGCTTCGCCAAAATCGATGCATCCAAAGCCGTCACCCCCGCCCAGACGGGCCAAGCCCGCGGCCAATAGCCGAGCGCTAGCCCATAGGTGAAAAACAGAAAGAGGAGCGCCGTGCAATATTCAGGCCAGCCGAATCCAAGGGCAGCCGCGGACATCCGCCTCAAGGCGGTGGCCGCGGTGTTACTGCTTTGGGCAGCGGGAATTCTCTACCACCTGTACGACATTCAAATCAAGCAGCACGACCACTATGCCAAGGTCGCCCGTTCCCAACAGGAGCACGATGTCAAGGTGCCTGCCCCCCGAGGCACCATTTTTGACCGGAATGGCCAGCAGATGGCTGTCAGCGTGCCAGTGGAATCGATCGCGGTCGATCCCCGGCGGATCAACAATCTGAACGTTGCCACGGAAGTTCTGGGCAACCTGCTGCATCTGGACAAGCAAGTCCTCCACGACCGTATGGTTTGGGCCAGGGACCACCACAAGGGCTTCGTGATGGTGAAGCGCCGCATGGATCCCTTCGAGGCCAAGCTGGTAAAGGACCTACACCTGGAGTACGCAAACTTCATTCCAGAGAGTAGCCGCCATTACCCCAACGGGGCGACCGGCGCGCACGTGGTCGGCACTACGTGCGGCAAGGAAGGCCCGGATCCCAAACTCCTCTCCCGACCGCACGTGATCTGCGCCGTCGGCGAAGAGGGTGCATCCGGGATGGAGAAGGCCCTCGATACCGTCCTGCGCGGCCAGACCGGAGCGGAACACCAGATCCAGGACGTGCGGCACAAGGGAATTGATTCCCGCATCGACACGGCAGTGCGGGCCGGGATCCCGATCACCCTGACTATCGACGAGCGCCTCCAATTCATCGCCGAGCGCGAACTCAAGAAGGGCGTAGAAGCCAAGCACGCCCGGTATGGCACCGCCATCGTGATGGACCCCTACACCGGCGACATACTAGCCCTAGCCAACTACCCGACGTTCGACCCCAACAAGCCGCCCTCCGACGAGGACAGCAAGTGGAGCCGATTCAACCTCGGAATCTCCGTGCCATTCGAACCCGGCTCCATCTTCAAGGTCATCACGCTGTCCGCTGCGCTCGAAACCACCAACCTCACCCCGGATTCCCCCATCAACACCGGCAACGGCGTGCTCTCCCTGCCGGGCCGGGTGGTCCACGAAGCCCACGGCGGCTATGGCACCATCTCGATGCAGCAGGTATTGGAGAAATCGTCCAACATCGGAGCGATCAAGATCGGCCAACGCGTCGGTCGGGAAAAGATGTACGAGTACGTGAAGCGATTCGGCTTCGGCGACAAGACCGGCGTTGGATTCCCGGCGGAATCGCGGGGCTTGTTCCGACCGCTGGAAAAGTGGGGCAGCACGTCGCTCGAATCCATTTCGATGGGCCAGGAAATCTCGGCCACCTCGGTGCAATTGGCGCGCGCGGCAGCGGTGATCGCGAATGGCGGCATGCTGGTACGCCCCAGAATTATCCTCAAGCGCGGCGACAATGCCGAGCCGGTAGAAGCGCCTGTCCGCATTCTAAAACCCGATACCGTCATGAAGATGCGCATCATGATGGAAGGCGTAGTGCTGCGCGGCACGGCCCGCCAAACCGCACGGCTGGACGGCTACACATCCGCGGGCAAGACCGGAACGGCCCAGATTTTCGAAAATAAGCATTACACCCACCTCTACAACGCCTCGTTCATGGGCTTCACACCGGTTACCAACCCGCGGCTGGTGATTCTTGTGACTTTGAACGGCACGGAAGGCAACGCCGGAATGGGTGGTGCTGCAGCGGCCCCGGTCTTCAAGGAGATCGCCATTGAGGCACTTCGCATGCTGGATGTGCGCAAGGATATCCCGGAAGACGAGATCGCAGCGGCACGGAAGGCCAAGAACGATACCCGGCCCATCTTCGAGGAGCCGTCCATTGCCGACCTTTCCGGCTCCAACATCATGGCCGAAGATTCCAGTCTCCGGGAACTTCTGGCCGAGCAGACCGCCCCGGCCCAACCCGTTACGGTATCGATATTGGACGAGGGCATCCCCCCGGCTCCGGTTCAAAGGCGCAGCGGCCCGCTGGTTCCCGACTTCCGAGGCAAGTCGATGCGCGACGTGGTCGAACTCGCATCCGCAGACGGTATCCAAGTTTCGCTGGAAGGCAGCGGAGTTGCGCGCGCACAGCTTCCCCGCCCCGGCATGCCTCTAAGGCGTGGCGAACGGATCCGGGTCGTCTTTACCAGGTGAACTGACAAGGTGAAAGCAGGGATGAAACTAGGCGCAATATTGTCGGGAGTGGAGTGGTCTTCGGATCACCAAGCTCCCGCTTCGCCGTTCGTCGACCCCAACACGGAAATTACCGGCCTCGCCTACGACTCCCGTCAAGTCTTGCCCGGAAACCTCTTCTGGGCATTTCCGGGCGCAAAGGTGGACGGGCGTGCTTTCGCCAAACAGGCTGTGGAAAAAGGCGCGTTGGCGATTATCAGTGAGTCCCCCGCACCGGCAGGTTTCCCTGCTCCGTGGCTCCAAGTCCCCCACGGGCGCAAATCGCTCGCACTGGCGGCCAGAAACTTCTACGACCACTTGGACGAAAAGCTTCGCCTAACCGGCATCACGGGCACCAACGGCAAGACGACCACGAGCTATTTGATCGATTCGATCCTCCGGGTTGCGGGCTATACGACCGGCGTTTTCGGCACAATCGGCTACAGCTTGGGGAACAAGGCACTTCCCGCCATCAACACGACGCCGGAATCTTTGGACCTGCACCGGATGTTCGCCGAACTGGACGAGATGGGCGGCACGCATGCGACTCTCGAGGTTTCCTCGCACGCACTGGACCTGGGCCGTGTCTACGGGCTGCATTTCCACACAGCGGTCTTCTCGAACCTGACCCGCGACCATCTGGATTACCACCAGACGATGGAAGCCTATTTCGCGGCCAAGCAGTTGCTGTTCACAGGTGCGGGCGCACCGGCACCCGCCGTCGCGGTAGTCAATCGGGATGACGATTGGGCCCGCAAGCTCGCCATCCCGCGCTCATCCCAAGCAATTTGGTACGGATTGACGGCCGACGCAATGCTTCGTGCCCGGCAGATCCAGACGGGGCTGGATGGATTGCGCTTCGAGATTACCTTCGACCGCCACCGTCTCGACATCCGCTCGAAGCTCATCGGAAAAATCAACGTCTACAACATCCTGGCCGCCGTGGGGGCTGGCCTTTCCTACCAACTCCCGCTCGACATGATTGCCGAGGGCATCGCCGCGTGCGAGGGGGTACCCGGCCGCTTCCAGCGTGTGGACGAAGGCCAGCCGTTCGCGGTCGTCGTCGATTACTCCCATACCGACGACGCCCTCCGAAATGCCATCGTAGCGGCCCGCAGCCTCAACCCCCGGCGCGTGATCACGGTTTTCGGCTGCGGCGGCGACCGCGACCGCACCAAGCGCCCCATCATGGGCCAAGTCGCGGGCGAAGGCAGCGACCTGGTGATTGTTACCAGCGACAACCCCCGCTCGGAGGACCCGCTCCAAATCATCAACGACATTATGGTGGGGGCGCGCCGCACCGACACCCGGACGATTGTGGAACCGGACCGCGCCGCCGCCATCCGCAAGGCCATCTCCGAAGCCGGAGCGGGTGATTTCGTCCTACTTGCAGGCAAGGGGCACGAAACCTACCAGATCTTCCGCGATCGGACCATCCACCTCGACGACCGCGAATCGGCGTCGGAGGCCCTCCGATCCTTCGGTTTCCGCCGCAAGGAACAAGTTCGGGCGGCCTCATGACATCCACGATCCATCAAATCGCCCGGATCCTCGGCCTTCCGGTGCCGACCGCGCCGGACAACACCATCACGGGCTGGTCGATTGATTCGCGCACGGTCCAACCGGGAGACGCATTCTTCGCGATTGCAGGCCCGAACCACGACGGCCACGACCACGTTCAAGTGGCGTGCGACCGTGGAGCCGCGCTGGCCGTGATTTCGAAACCCGTCGCCGCCACCTGTCCGACCCTGCGCGTCGAAAACACCGAAACCGCCCTCCAAACCCTGGCCGCCTCCATGCGCCGGACGTGGAACGGCATCGTGGTGGCAGTCACCGGCAGTGCGGGCAAGACATCCACCAAGGACGCGATCGCGACCCTATGCCCGGCCCAGTTTAAGACAGGCCGCACCATCGGAAACCTGAACAACCACTTGGGACTGCCCCTCAGTATTTTGCGGCTCCCCGACGATGCCCAGGTCGCAGTCCTCGAAATGGGCATGAACCACGCCGGGGAAATCCGGGTACTCGCCGAAATCGCGAAACCCGACATTGGCGTGGTTACCAACGTCGGCTGGGCCCACGCCGAAAACTTCCCCGACGGGATTGACGGGGTCGCGCTGGCCAAGCGGGAGCTCATTGAGGCCCTCGGCCCCGGCGGCACCGCAATACTGAACGCGGACGACGCGCGAGTGGCGGACTTCGCCCAAATCCACCCCGGACGGACGAGCTGCTACGGTTTCGCGGAACAAGCCTCCGTACGGGCCGAGAACTTGGTCATGACCTCTAACGGAGCTACGTTCCACGCCCTGGGCCAGGATTTCGACTCGCCCCTGGCCGGCCGCCACAGCGTCAGCAACACGCTCGCCGCAATCGCGGTCGCGCAGGCGCTCGGCATCGCGCCTGAGAAACTTCCCGCAGCCGTCCGCAACCTTGCGGCGGGGCATATGCGCGGTGAACGATCCGAACACCAGGGCGTCACCATCGTCAACGATTGCTACAATTCCAACCCCGAAGCAGCCCGCTCCATGCTGGAACTGCTCCGGGGAATCCCCGCCCGACGGCACATCGCCGTCCTGGGCGAGATGCTCGAGCTTGGCCGGGAGGCCGAGTCCCTTCACCGCGGCACAGGAAAATTTGCTGCAGGTGGGGCTGTTGATGTCCTTGTAGGCATCCGCGGCGCCGCCCGGTTCATGGTCGACGAGGCCTTGAAATCCGGGATGTCGGACGGCGCCGCGATCTTTTTCGACACCCCGGAACAAGCCGGACAATTCATTCGCACCGTGGCCCAGCCGGGCGACGCAGTGCTTTTCAAAGGCTCGCGCAGCGTCCAAGTGGAACGCGCACTCGCACAATTTGTCGGGACGGGGAACTAACGTTCATGCTCTACTGGCTTCTTTACGAACTTCTCTATCCCTCGGTGAAGGCGTTCAACGTCTTCCACTACGTGACGGCCCGCGCCATGTTCGCCAGCCTCACATCGCTGTTCTTCTGCATCTGGCTGGGTCCGTGGACCATCAGGCAACTACGCATCCTGAAATTCGGGCAGCACATCCGCGAGGATGGACCGCAGTCCCACATGAAGAAGGCGGGCACCCCGACCATGGGCGGGCTGCTGATCGTCGCCAGCATTGCGTTCTCAACCCTGCTTTGGGCAGACCTGAAGCATCTGTACGTCTGGCTGGCCCTGTTTGCGTTGGTCGCGTTCGCCGGTATCGGGTTCATTGACGACTACGCCAAGGTTTCCAAGAAGCGCAATCTGGGTCTGACCGCCCGCCGCAAGTTCGGACTCCAAATGCTGGTGGCCGCGTTCGTTACGTTGGTGCTCGGATACATGCGGTCGACCGGCGCCTATTCAACCACGCTGAATGTCCCGTTCTTCAAGCAATACCAGCCGGATCTGCTGATCCACGCCGCACTGGCCAACCCGTTCACGTACCCGCTGGCTTTCCTGCCCTTCTACCTGTTCTTCGTGTTCGTGGTGGTGGGGTCCAGCAACGCGGTCAACATCACCGACGGCCTGGACGGCTTGGCGATCGGCCTGATGGTGATCTCGGCCGGGGCCCTGACGCTGTTTGCCTATACCAGCGGCAACCGCGAACTGGCGGCCTACCTGCTGCTGGCCCGCAA
This sequence comes from uncultured Acidobacteriia bacterium, assembly GCA_903925015.1. Lineage (GTDB taxonomy): Bacteria > Acidobacteriota > Terriglobia > Bryobacterales > Bryobacteraceae > BOG-234. Next base: position 13,684 of record CAIYDY010000218.1, on the reverse strand, counting down.
TCCGCGCACGGCCGAACTAACCATCTTCTGCGCGTCGATGACCGGGGCCAGCCTCGGGTTCCTTTGGTGGAATGCGCATCCGGCCAGCGTGTTCATGGGCGACGTCGGATCCCTGTCACTCGGCGGCGCGATGGGAGTCGTCGCGGTTCTGATCAAGCAGGAAATCATCCTGATTTTCATCGCGGGCATGTTTGTCATCGAGCTGATGAGCGTCATCCTGCAGGTGGGCAGCTTCAAGCTCCGCAAGAAGCGGATCTTCAAGATGGCACCCATTCACCACCATTTCGAGGCCCTCGGCTGGCAGGAATCGAAGATCATCATCCGCTTTTGGGTGATCGGACTGGTGATGGCGCTCTTCGCGCTCACCACGCTGAAGTTGAGATAAACCATGTACCCCCGCACCTTGGTTTTGGGCATGGAAAAGACGGGCCGGGCCGCCGCGGAATTTCTGCGCGCGCGTGGCGTGGACGTCACCGTGTCGGACATCAAGCCGCTCGACCTCTCCAACTTTAGGCTCCAATCGGACGACCTGCTCGACGAGCCCTGGGACCAAATCGTCCTTTCGCCCGGCGTCCCGGCGGATCTCCCCGGCCTGAACCGCGCCCGCCAGCGCGGCGTGGATGTGATCGGCGAAATCGAATTGGCAGCACCATACCTGAAGGGCCGTACTATCGGCATCACGGGCTCCAACGGCAAGACGACGACGACATCCCTGACAGGCCACATCTTGGAAGCCGCCGGTGTCCGCGTTCAGGTCGGCGGGAATATCGGGACCCCAGTGATTGCGATGACCGAAACCTCCCGCGACGACCAGTGGAATGTGCTAGAACTCTCCAGCTTCCAACTGGAGACCATTCGGACCTTCCACGCACACGTGGCGATGTGCCTGAACGTGACCCAAAACCATTTGGACCGGCACCACACGTTCGAAAACTACGCAGCAGCAAAGGCCAACATTTTCCGCACCCAGCAAGTGGGCGACACCGCGATTCTAAACTCGGGCGACGCCGTCTGCCGCTCGTTTGACGGAATTGGTAAGGCCGACACCATCTGGTTCGGCGATGAGAACATCCACGACGGATGTCTCTGGATGAACGGTCAGGTCTTGCTGCCGCTGGCCGAGATTCCGATCCCCGGCCGCCACAACGCCGAAAACGTGCTCGCCGCAGCCACCGCCGCGCAGTTGGCAGGGGTGCCGCTGGCCGCAATCGCCGCGGCCGTCCGCACATTCAAAGCCGTCGAACATCGCCTCGAATTTGTCGCCGAGATGTCCGGTGTCCACTACTATAACGATTCAAAGGCCACCAGCGTGGACGCCACCATCAAGGCGCTTGATTCGTTCGAAGGCAACCTTTGGGTGATTCTAGGCGGCAAGGACAAGGGCAGTGATTATTCGCTCCTGCGCGAGCGGCTGTCGAACAAGGCCCATGCGGTGCTATTGATCGGCTCGGCCGCCGACAAGATCGCATCCCAGTTGGAAGGTGCGGCCCCTGTGGTGATGGCCATCACACTGGAGCGCGCCGTAGCGGAAGCCCGATTGCAGGCCCAGCCCGGGGACACGGTGCTGCTGGCCCCGGCGTGCGCCAGTTTCGACCAGTTCCAAAGTTACGAACACCGCGGGCGGATTTTCAAAGAAGAAGTTTTCAAGGTAGTAGCAGCAAAGGAATCGCAAGATGGCACAAAGGCTTAAGACAGACTGGATCCTATTTATTACCGTTGTCCTGATGCTCCTGTTCGGGTCGATCATGGTCTACAGCGCGTCCAGCGTTGTCGCCGATACCCGCAACGGTTCCAGCTGGTACTACGCAATCCGGCAAATGATCTGGATCGCCGTCGCTGTCCCGGTCATGATGTTTTTCAAGCGACTGCACTACCGTCGCCTGCAGACACCGGCGGTAGCATTCACGCTTACCGGCCTGGTGCTGATTCTGTTGGTGGTCGCCTATGTGCTGGACGGCAAGCAGCACCGCTGGATCCGCTTTCCGCTGTTCGGTGGATTGCAGCCCGCCGAGTTTGCCAAACCGGCCGTCGCCCTGTTTCTCGCCTATTTCATCGCACTGCGGAGCCGCGCTATCAACAGCAAATACACGCTGTTCCCGGCCATCCTCGCACTCGGGTTCATCATTGCGGCAATCGTTGTGTCGGACCTTGGCACACCTATCGTCTTGGTCTGCACAGCTGGCGCGGTATTCGGGGTCGCAGGGCTGGAACGGCGATACTTCCTGATTCTGGTGGGAGTCGGACTCCTCGCTTGCGTCGCCGCCGTCGCAGCCAAGCCCTACAGGCTGATCCGCGTCGTCCATTTCGTCGATCCCACGCTGAAATTGGTCGACAAGTACGACAAGGCTGGTTGGATCCGGGGACAGATGGCCAAGTCCGTCACGACCAAGGACCCCAACTATCAGATCGAGCAATCGAAAATCGCCATCGGATCGGGCGGACTGATCGGTACGGGCTTGATGCGCGGACGCCAAAAGCTCTTCTACCTACCCGAGTCCCACACGGACATGATCTACGCCGTGATCGGGGAGGAATTTGGCCTTTTCGGCTCGGTAGCGATCCTGGCTGGGTTCGTGATTATCCTGTGGAGGGGCATGAACGCCAGCCTGAATGTTCCGGACGATTTCGGACGGTACCTGGCCCTCGGCCTGACCGTGCTGATGGTCTTTCAAGCCTTCTTTAATATGAGCGTGGCATTGGACATGGTGCCGCCCAAGGGAATCCCGCTTCCGATGATCAGCTTCGGTGGCAGTTCGTTGTTGGTCACCCTGGCCTCGCTCGGCGTGCTGATGAATATCTCGGAGCATGCCGGATGAGCCTTTTCCTAATGGCCGGAGGCGGTACGGGGGGACATGTGATCCCCGCCATCGCCGTGGCTCGGGAACTCGTCAAGCAGGGCCACGAAGTGGTTTTTGTGGGTACCGAACGCGGTGCGGAGGGGCGACTCGTCCCGGCCGCAGGATTCCGGCTGGAAACAATTGAGGCCGGTGGCCTGAAGCGCCTCGGCTTGGCAACCAAGGCCGCCAGCCTCTACCACCTGGGTGCGGAAACACTCCGTCTCCGCAGCCTCTTTGCGCAGTGGAAACCGGCAGCGGTCTTCAGTATGGGCGGTTTCGTGGCAGGGCCCACGGTGCTTGCGGCGCTTTCGCGAAGTATCCCGGTGGTCCTGATGGAGCCCAACGCGATCCCCGGAATCACCAACCGGGCCATCGCCAGCCAAGTCAAGCGCGCCCTCGTCAGCTTTGAGGAAACTGCGGCCTACTTCCCCAAAGGCCGCACTGAAATTACGGGCCTGCCTGTACGGGAGGAATTCTTCGCCATCCCGCCCAAGCCCGATTCCGCCGAATTCACCATCCTGATCACCGGCGGCAGCCAGGGATCGCAAACGCTCAACAACGCCGCCCGCGCCGCGTGGTCCCTTTTTGTAGATTCCGGTCTACCCGTCCGCATCATTCACCAAACGGGTACGGCCATGTTCGAAACTGTCGCGAGGGAATTCGCCGCAACCGGACTGCCCGGCGAAGTTTCGGCCTTCATCGCGGACATGCCCACCGCCTTCCGCGAAGCCGACTTGGTCGTTTGCCGCTCGGGTGCGGGTGCCGTCTCGGAACTCGCCGCTGCCGGAAAGCCGTCCGTCCTGATCCCCTTTCCGTTCGCCGCCGACGACCACCAACTCAAGAACGCCCAAGCGTTCGAGCGCGCCGGAGCCTCCATGCTCTCGCTCGACCGCGAATGGACCGGACAACGCTTTTTTGAATTCGTCCGCGAACTGTACGCCGACCCCGGTCGCGTTGAAGCCATGGGCCGGAAGGCGCGCAGTCTTGCCCGGACCGGTGCCGCTAGCCGCGCTGCGGAAATTCTGATGCAACTTGCTGTTGACAAGCATTCCAGTAACCGAAACAATAAGTAGATAAAATGTTTTTCTCACGCCAGCACCTGCATTTCGCGGGCATCGGAGGGATCGGCATGAGCGGCATCGCCGAGGTGCTGCTGAATCTCGGCTACACGATTTCCGGGTCGGACCTGAAGCTCTCCCCGACCACCGACCGTCTCGTCCAGCTTGGTGCCACCGTTTACGAAGGCCACAACGCAGAAAACGTCCGGGGGGCCAAGGCCCTCGTCGTCAGCTCGGCGGTGAACGAGGCCAATCCCGAAGTCCAGGAGGCCCGCCGACTCCAAATACCCGTCATCCCGCGCGGCGAGTTGCTGGCGGAATTGATGCGCCTGAAGTACGGCATCGCGATTGCGGGCAGCCATGGCAAGACGACAACCACGTCGATGGCTGCAACCATCCTCAGCCACGCCGGAATGGACCCGACCGTTGTGGTTGGCGGCAAGGTGGCGGCCATGGGAGGTTCGAACGCACGCGTCGGCAAGAGCGATTTCCTGGTCGTCGAATCAGACGAGAGTGACGGCTCGTTCCTGAAGCTCTCCCCCATCCTCGCCATCGTCACGAACATCGACCGCGAACATCTGGACCACTACTCGGATATCGAGGCGATCCGTGCCGCCTTCACCGAATTTGTAAACAAGGTCCCGTTCTACGGTGCCGCCATCGTCTGCCTCGACAGTGAAAATGTCCAGACGATCCTGCCGTCCATCCGCCGCCGCACCATTACCTATGGGTTGAGCGCGCAGGCCGAGTACCGCCCGTCCGATGTGGAGACCGATACACTCCAGACGACCTTCCGGCTGCGCAGCCGCACCGCCGATCTGGGTTTGTTTTGTCTAAACGTGCCCGGAGCGCACAACGTGCTAAACGCCACAGCCGCCATCGCGGTGGCTCTGGAACTGGGCGTCCCCGTGGACACCGTCCGGGAGGGTCTGCAAAAATTCACCGGCGTGGGCCGCCGTTTCGAAATCCGCGGCGAGGTCAACGGGGTACGGGTCGTGGACGACTACGGCCACCACCCGACCGAAGTTCTGGCCACCCTGGCCGCCGCGAAATCCGTGTGCAAGGGGCGGTTGCACGTTCTTTTCCAACCGCACCGCTACACACGGACCATGCACCTGATGGACGAATTCGCGCGTGCTTTCCACGATGCGGACCGCGTGGTGCTCCTCGACATCTATGCCGCTTCCGAAAAGGCGATTGCCGGCGTGACGTCGGAGGCGCTGGCCGACCGCATGCGCCAGTTCGGCAACCGTGGGGTGGAATACGCGGGGAGTGCCGCCGCCGGGGTCGACGCCATCGCGAACGGAGCGCAGGCGGGCGACCTGATCCTGACATTGGGCGCTGGAAGTGTATCCCAGCTTGGCGACAAGATTTTGGACAGGCTTCGCGGAGGTACACATGGCTAGAGCAGCAGCCGGAACCAGGACGCAGAGCATACCAGCCCAATCGACCCAGTCCCAGCAAACCCCACAGGCCAACCGGACGCAACCGGTCCCCCCGGCAAGCACGCGTACCCGCAAGGCCCCGGCAAAGGCAGCGTTCAACTGGAGCCTGACCTTCAACATCCTGGGTTGGCTTTGTATTTGCGCCGGTGCCGCGTGGGCTGGCCGGGAGGTCCACGGATTCCTGTTCCAGGACCCCCGTTTCGTGCTATCGTGCCCGGAGGATGAAACCACCTGCGCGAGCTTCGAGATCCACGGAACCACCTATGCGAGCCGAGCCCGCATCCAGTCCGTCTTTGCGTCGGACTTCGGCAAAAGCGTCTTCGAGATGCCCTTGGCCGAGCGCCGACGCCGCTTGCTGGCTCTCGATTGGATCCGCACCGCCGCCATTACCCGCGTCTGGCCGAACCGCATCGTGGTGAACGTAACGGAGCGCCACCCCGCGGCTTTCGCGAAACTGCCAATCGGAGCATCCACCCGCTTTCGCCTCGCCCTGGTGGACGACGAAGGTGTTCTCCTTTCCATTCCCGCCCGGGTCCGTTTCAGCCTCCCGGTGCTCAGTGGACTGCTGGAGGATCAGACGGAGGATGACCGCAAGTCCCGAGTAAAAGCCATGCACCGGCTGTTGTCGGATCTGGGTCCAGCTACCAATGGAATCTCGGAAATCAATGTTTCCAACATACGCGAGCTTCGTATCATTGCCGACGTGGAAGGCCAGGGCGTCGACCTTTGGTTGGGCGACCAGCACTTCCGGTCCCGGTACCAGAATTTCCTGAGCCACTACGGGCAGATCCGCCGTAAATCGGCAACTGCAAATGTTTTCGACCTCCGTTACGATGACAGGATCATTGCCAAATGATTCTCAGGAAAGCGATCATTGCCAAATGAGCCATAAACCAGCTCTTGCAGTCGGCTTGGATGTCGGCAGCTCCTACACCCGCTGTGTGATTGCCCGGTTGGGTGACGGCGCCGTCGATACGCCGTCCGACAACCGCTTTCATTGTCTGGGAGTCGGTTTGGTGCCCTCGGGCGGCTGGACCAAAGGACGCATCACGGACCACCAGGCGGTTACCGAGTGCGTCGCCGCAGCCGTGCGCGAGGCGGAGGCAAGCGCGGGGGCCCAGGTGGAGTCCGTTGTGGTGGGCGTGGGCGGACTATCGGTCCGGGGGGCCAACAACCGCGGCCGATGGGACCTTGGACGACCGCGCGAAGTAACCAGCAAGGACATTCGTTCGGCCATGCACCGGGCCATGCGCATCCAGTTGCAGGAGGACCGGATGATCCTCCAATCCCTACCCCAGGACTTTGTGGTGGACGACCACCCCGGCTTCCACGACCCCCGTCAAATGGTGGGATCTACCCTGGAAGCCAATGCGCATATCGTGACGACATCGGTTCTGGAGCACGACGCCCTTGTCGGTGCCATAAACCGGGCCCATGTCGCAGTTCGGGAAACCGTATATGAAGCAGTGGCCGCCGCCTACGCCTGCGTGCTGGAGGAGGACAGGCGGGACGGGGTGGTGATGATCGACATCGGCCAGCATTCCACCGAACTGATCTGTTACTACGGGGACTCCGCGCAGCTGGTGGCCACCCTGCCCATCTGCGGCGACCACTTCAGCCGGGACTTGGCGCACGCCCTCCGCATCCCGGTGGAGGCGGCTTCGGTAGTCAAGGAGCAGTTCGGCAGCGCCATATCGGAGGGTACTCCCGAGAGCAGCTTTGTGGAACTGCCTTCGGTGGACGGCACCGCCCGCGACGCACAGCGAATTTTGGTGAACCGGGTGCTGGAGGCACGTGCCAAGCAGCTTTTCGAAATGGTTGGTATGGAACTGGCCAAGTTCGGCATGCACCGGGCGATTGCCGGCGGCCTAGTGATCTGCGGCGGTGGAGCGCTGCTCCCCTCAATCTGCGATGTGGCTGACGGAATCCTTGAGTGCCCCGTGCGCAAAGGCTTGGCGCAGGGCGTGCTCAGCTGGCCCGACGAACTGCAGGACCCCACGTGGACAACTGTGGCCGGATTGGCCATGTATGCCGCGAGGCTGCGCAACCACGCCAACGTCGCCAAGCAATCCAGTTTCGCCCTAAGCAACCTGTTCCGGTAAATAAGCGGGGAGCCGCCCGTTCTTCAAGAAAGAGATAGAGAGACCCACCAAATGGACGTTTTGAAGTTCGAGATGGAAGAAGACACGCGCCGCGGAGCCCGGATCAAGGTCGTCGGCGTAGGTGGCGGCGGATCCAACGCCGTGGGCCGGATGTACGAGGAAGGATTGGAAGGTGTCGAGTTCTACGTGATGAACACCGACGCCCAGGCGCTGAAAGCATCCAAGGTACCGAACAAGATCCAGATCGGCGAGAAAATCACCCACGGACTCGGTGCCGGTTCCGACCCCGCGATCGGCCGCCAAGCGGCGCTTGAAGATACCGACCGCATCCTTTCCATCCTCGAAGGTGCAGATCTTGTCTTCGTGACTGCAGGACTGGGCGGCGGAACCGGCGCGGGTGCATCCCCCGTGGTGGCCTCGCTTGCCAAGCAACTGGACGCCCTGACCATCGCCATCGTCACCAAGCCGTTCACGTTCGAGGGCGGCAAAAGAATGCGGCAGGCGGAGCGCAGCGTTTCGGACCTGGCTGCATCCGTCGATATTCTGACGACGATTCCGAACGACAGGCTGCTCACCATCGCCCCCAAGGGCACCAGCATGTCCCAGGCGTTCAAGATTGCCGACGACGTGCTGCGGCAAGCCGTGGAGGGCATCAGCGAGCTGATTCTCACACCGGGCTTGATCAACCTCGATTTCTCCGACATCAAGGGTGCAATTTCCGGCATGGGCCACGCGCTGATCGGCAACGCCGAAGCCACCGGACCCAATGCCGTGATCGAAGCCGCGAAGGCCGCCATCAACTCGCCCCTGCTGGAGGACACCAAGATGAAGGGTGCCCGCCAGGTGCTGATGAACATCACGGCGTCGCCGGAAATCGGGCTGCATGAACTGAACGAGGCATGTTCGATCATCCGCGAGGCGAGCGACTCGAATGACCTGCAGTTGAACTTCGGCGTGATCACGCGCGAGGGGATGGGCGACAAGGTGAAGGTAACGGTAATCGCGACCGGCTTTACTCCAGAGCCGGAGCCGGTCGCCGCGCCGGTTGTCCCGGCCACGGCCTCCAAGCCCAAGGAATTTTTCGGCGAACTCCCGGCGGCAAGCGCGACTACAGCGCCGAAGGAACCGGATTCAAATGGACCGGAACCGATCTTCGACGAGGAATTGGACGTCCCGGCCTACCTGCGCCAAGGACGGTAGCCACACCCGAATAGACGCCACCGGAGCAGACCCCACCACGACAGGGGGCCGGCCGTGATTCAATAATCATGATGCCGCGCCCCCTGATTCTTTTTGCCCCTGTCCTCTTAGTCCTCCTTGTTCTTCCCGCACTCCTAGCGCAGACGGACTGGCCAGTTTACGGCCACGACGCCGGCGGCCAACGGTATTCCCCGCTCACGCAGATCACCCCGGCGAACGTAGCGGGTCTGCAGCGGGCATGGACGTTCAAAGGGGGCAAGACCGGGTCCCAAGTGACGCCGGTGGTAGTTGGCGGCGTCATGTACGTCACTACCCCGGACTCGGTGGTCGCGTTGGTGCCCGAGACGGGCAAGCAAATTTGGCGCTACGAAACGCCAACCGTCACCCGCCGGGGAGTAGCCTACTGGCCCGGCGCGGCCACCCTGCACCCGCGCCTGTTCGTCGGCTCGGGCAGCGACCTGCTCGCCATTGACGTGACCACCGGCAAGCCCGCAGCGGGATTCGGCAACGAAGGCAAGGTTGACATGAAGAAGGGCGTGGTGGAGGGGTTGCCCGAGGCCCAGCTGGCAAGCTCGCGCTTCACCATGATGTCGCCGCCAGCGGTCTTCAACGACATCATCATCACCGGGGCAAATAACCAAGAGGGCTCACCAAGTACCGGGGCCTACGGGGACATCCGCGGCTGGGATGCCCGCACAGGCAAGCTCGTTTGGACCTTCCACACGGTTCCCCGCCCCGGCGAGCCCGGCAACGACACCTGGCCCAAGGACGGCTGGAAGAACCGCTCCGGCGTGAACAACTGGGGATTCATGACCATCGATGCGAAACTCGGCATGGTCTATGTCCCCCTCGGCTGCCCCACGTCCGATTTCTATGGGGCGGACCGCCATGGCGACGGGCTCTATGGCAACTCGCTAGTCGCCTTGGACGCGGCGACGGGCAAGGTGAAATGGTTCCGCCAACTGGTCCACCACGATCTTTGGGACTACGATCTGGCCGCGCCACCCGCCTTGGTGGAGGCGACCCGAAACGGCACAAAGATCCCGGCGGTAGCGCAGATCACCAAAATGGGGATGATGTTCGTGTTTGACCGCAGGACCGGCGAACCAATCTGGGGCATCGAGGAGCGGCCTGTCCCCCAGAGCACGGTCCAAGGGGAGAAAACTTCGCCCACACAGCCGTTCCCGGTGAAACCCGCGCCGCTCTCCCGCATGGACATTACGAAGGAGCAACTCTACAAGGCCACGCCGGAACATTCCAAGTTCTGCGAGGCGCTCTGGGAAGAGCAAAAATTATTCACAAAGGGCCCGTTTGCGCCGTATCCGGTAGGTGGCCCCGACCAGCCCAATATCCTCGTTTACCCCAGCACGCTGGGCGGTGGCAACTGGAGCGGCATCTCCTACGACCCGACGCTGGGCTACGCGTTCACCAACATCAACAACCTGGCGCAATGGGGGCACATGGAAAAAAAGGTGGACTCCAAGACCGGTGAGGTATCCTACGTGCGCGCCGCCCAATTCGGAGGTCCGTACGCGCGCTTCTGGAATCCAGCAAACCACATTCCCTGCCAAGACCCGCCATTCGGCGAACTGGTGGCCGTCAACCTTGCCACCGGGGACATCGCTTGGCGCTCCCCGCTGGGTACGGTTCCGGAATTGGAATCCAAAGGACTGCACAACACAGGTGCGCTGAATCTGGGGGGAAGCATCGCAACTGCGGCTGGACTGGTGTTCATCGGAGCCGCAAACGACTCCAAATTCCGTGCCTACGACTCGAAATCCGGGAAGGAACTCTGGTCAGGCCAGATTGACGCCGTCGGACAGGCGACGCCGATCACGTACTTGGGCAAGGACGGCCGTCAGTACGTCGTCATCATGGCTGGCGGGGGACCGTACTGGGGCTCGCCGGCGGGCGACAGTCTCGTCGCCTTCGCGCTACCCGACCAGCACGGTCCGGCCAACCGCTAGGACCGGGCCGGACGGCCCGGATTGAGGCTGGACTATTCGTCGTCGTCGTCCTCGTCGTCCTCATCGAGGTCGTCTTCGTCGAGGTCGTCATCTTCTTCGTCGTCGAGGTCGTCGTCTTCTAGGTCTTCGTCCTCGTCGTCTTCCTCGTCGTCATCTTCGTCGAGGTCATCCTCATCGTCCTCGTCGTCTTCCTCATCGTCCTCGTCTTCGTCCTCGTCGTCTTCGTCTTCATCCTCGTCGTCGAAGACATCGTCTTCCAACTCGTCGAAGCCAACGTCGTCGGGATTGCGTCGCGGGGGGCTCATTTCCCACGCTGTGTCGGAATTCTCCAGGTATGCCATATATCCTCTAGCCTCTAATAAGCGCGTTTTGGGTGTTTTTGGTTCCTTCGATTGCAGTGTACACGGTCCAAGCCCGTGGTTGGGTAACGCCAATGAATATGGCCTTCCCGTCGGTTGCGTTACACTGGAATTTAGGGACTACACGGGATTGCGCCACCCATTCGGGCCCGGCTTGATTTCCAAGGTTTCCCACAGGTAAAGATGAAGCAGCGAATTCGCTCCACCACGGTGTTTTGCGTACGCCGGGATGGAAAGGTTGTGATGGCCGGGGACGGCCAGGTAACGCTCGGTTCCGAAGTTCTGAAATCCACCGCCCGAAAACTGCGGAGGCTCTACAACGACAAGATTCTGGCCGGATTTGCAGGCTCCACAGCCGATGCACTGTCCCTCACCCTGCGTTTCGAAGCCAAGCTGGAGCAGTTCAACGGCAATCTGCCCCGCGCGGTGGTGGAACTGGCCAAGGAATGGCGCACGGACAAGATTCTCCGCCATTTGGAAGCCCTGCTCTTGGTTGCAGACAACAAGAACACGTACATCGTGAGCGGCAACGGGGACGTGATCGAGCCGGACGAGAACATCGCCGCGATCGGTTCGGGAGCCTCCTACGCCATCGCCGCCGGTACCGCGCTGATGCGGCACACCAAACTCTCTGCACGCCAGATCGCCGAGGAGTCCATGCGCATCGCGGGCAAGACTTGCATTTACACCAACGACAACGTGACTTACGAGGAGCTGTCCTGACATGGTGATCTACCTTCCCGCACAGTCCCTCGACGAACGCCCGGTACTGGACGAACTCACACCACGTGAGATCGTCCGGGAACTCGACAAGTATGTCATTGGACAGCCCGACGCCAAGCGCGCGGTTGCCATCGCGTTGCGGAACCGTCTCCGCCGCCAGAAATTGCCGCCGGAAATGGCCGACGATGTGATGCCGAAGAATATTCTGATGATCGGCCCCACAGGGGTCGGCAAGACGGAATTGGCACGGCGTCTGGCAAAGCTCGCAAATTCGCCCTTCATGAAGGTCGAAGCCAGCAAGTTCACCGAGGTCGGGTATGTCGGCCGCGACGTGGAGTCCATGATCCGGGACTTGGTCGATATCTCCATCGACATGGTTCGTGAGGAAAAGCTGGACGAGGTGGGGGACCGCGCGGAAGCCGCTGCGGAGGACCGCCTGTTGGACCTGCTGCTCCCGCCCGCTCCGGACAACGCGGAAGAGAACGCTAAATCGCGCGAAAAGCTGCGTGAGCGCCTCCGCGCCGGGAAACTCGACGAGCGCATGGTCGATATCGAGGTGAAGGACCGTGGCGGCCCGATGATCGAATTCGCCGCGTCCGGCAACATGGAGGAGATGGGCGCGAATTTCAAGGAAATGCTGCCCACGCTGTTCGGGCCTCGCTCCAAGAAGCGGAGCATGCGTGTAGCCGATGCGCTGGATTACTTGGTTTCCGAGGAGGAGCAGAAGCTGGTCGATATGGACCAGGTCACGCGGATCGCCTTGGAACGCGTGGAAACCGGCGGAATCATCTTCCTGGACGAAATCGACAAGATCGCTGGCCGCGAAGGCGGCAATGGACCCGACGTCAGCCGCGAAGGCGTGCAGCGGGATATCCTCCCCATCGTGGAAGGGACAACCGTCAACACCCGCTACGGATTCGTCAAGACGGACCACATCCTTTTCATCGCAGCAGGCGCATTCCACGTCTCCAAGCCGAGCGACCTGATTCCGGAACTGCAGGGCCGGTTCCCGATCCGCGTCGAGCTGAAATCGCTCACCGAGGATGATTTTGTCCGAATTCTTTCGGAACCTAAAAACGCGCTGGCCAAGCAATACGTGGCGCTGATGGATACTGAAGGGCTCAAGCTGACGCTGACGCCGGATGCGTTGCGCGAGGTGGCGAAGTTCGCCGCGCAGGTGAATGAATCGGCGGAAAACATCGGTGCCCGCCGTTTGCACACCATCATGGAGAAGCTGCTGGAGGAAATTTCCTTCGAGGGGCCGGACATGGTGAAGAAGAACGTCAAGGTGGACGCGGCGTATGTTCGCAAGCAGCTCGCGGACATCGTCAAGGATCAGGACCTGAGCAGATACATCCTCTAATGCGCACCCGGTTGTCGGCGGCAATCTTGTTTGTGTCCGGCCTGTTTCTTGCAGGCTGCGGCTATCCGGGCGAACCGCTCCCGCCGGCGTTGCGGCGCCCGGTTCCGGTGACGGATCTAGCTGTGCTGCAACGGGGGGCCAATATCCACATCCGGTTCACGGTCCCGACCCGTACAACGGAAAACCTGCCGTTGGAAGATCCCGACTTGGAAGTCCGGATCGGCGGGATGCCGGATGGGGGCTGGAATCCAGATGTTTGGGCGCAAAATTCCACTCGGATACCCCAGGACCGGTTGAAGATCAGTGCCCACGCGGCAAATGTGGAAATCCCGTCCGCACCGTACGAGGGCAAGGCCCAGATTGTGGGAGTGCGGGTCCGGGGCCCGAAGGGGACCACCACCGGCTGGTCGAATTTCGAAACCCTCGGGATCGTGTCGCCACTGCCGACTCCGCAGGGTCTGGAAGCCAAGGACGCAGCCGATGCGGTCCGGCTGGACTGGCACGCAACCACCACCGACTTCCGTGTCTTCCGCCGGGAAGTGGGCACTGCCGAATGGAGTTTGATCGCGTCCGTGCAAAGGCCGACCTACTTGGACACCGAAATCGCCTACGGCAGGGAGTACGAGTATT
>CAIYDY010000217.1 GCA_903925015.1 uncultured Acidobacteriia bacterium | reverse complement strand
TGGTAAGCAGCCATCGCCAGACCCCTTCGGCGCTCGTCACCTGGAACTCAAACTCCAATACTTCGCCGTCGGCCAACTCCGCGCACCGCAGGTGGAACGCGCGCAAAGCCATCCTGTCGGCTTCCCCGATGAAGGGTCGCAGCCCTTCGGCGCTCAGCGCCCTCTCCGCCGAGTAACCCAATACCACCGACAGCATCTGGTTGACATAGACCCAGTTCTGCTTTTCCAGATCGTAGATGTAGACGATGCTGGGGGTCGTAGTCAGAATACGTTCCGAGAAGGCGCGCGCGCGCGCCGCTTCCTCCGCAAGTCTGCGGCTGGTGGCCACCGATTGCTCCAACTCGGAATTCATGGCCGAAAGTTGAAGATTGGTGTCCAGCAGGTCGGCTTGGAACTCCTGCAACGCCATGTCCTGCACTCGGCGCATTGTCACGTCGTGGAACACAAGGACGCGGCCGGGCTCCTTCCGCGACGGTCCACGCAGCTGGGCTATGCTTACTTCGAAGTGTTTTTCCCCGGTGCCGCTTCCGGTCTGCCACACAAAACGCCAGCCCTCCCTCAACCGCGCTGGGTCCAGACCCGGAATTGCAGGCAGGGGGCTTCCGATGTTTTCCGCCGACAGACCCAAGATCCCCGTCGCCGCTGGATTGCAATACAGCAACCGCTGGGAGTCGTCAATCACCACCACGCCGTCGGAAAGCTGCTGCACCACCACGTCGTAAGCTACAGGGACCAAGTCGAAGAGCCCGTAACGCTGCAGGGACAACACAAATAGGACCGCCCCCACGGCACATCCCAGCGGCGACAGGTCGAGGCCGGGGAATGGGCCCAGCCTGTAGGTGTAAATCACATTGGCAGCCCAAGTCACCACAATCGCGAGCATGATCGGAATGGCCTGCGGGGATCGTACGCTCCTGTTGCGCCTGAGGGTTGCGGCCAGCAGGGCCGCACCGCCAAGGCTCGTGCTATACGCATAGACCTCAAAAACCCAGAACCAGAGGCCGTAACTGGCCTCCGCATACCGTATGCCGCCTCGGGTAAACGGGACGTACCGTGTCCATAACAGGTGGTGGTAGTCGTTTGTCAGCGCGATGAAGAGAGTCACTACCGGAATCGCCAGTAGAAATCCCAGCGCAACTTGCCGCCACCCGCCGAGCTCCCTCCGGTAGTCCAACGCGAACAGCAGGCACATCAGCGGCGCAAACGCCGAAACGTAGCTGACCTTGGCCCAAAGAAGTTGGGCGTCCAGAGTGGTGGAAAGCTGGAACCCAGCCTCTGTGGTTGTCCAAGCACCCGCAACCAGGGATAGGAATACACACGCTCGCGCTCCAGGCGCACCGCAGCGGCGCAGCGCGAGCGTTGCCGGCACTGCCATGAAGGCCGCGCTGAGCAGCAACAAGATGGCGTAGGCTGTCACCGGGTTCCCATTGTCAAAGGCAAGCGGCGTCGTCGCCGACCATCAGTTTATTGTAATTGCCCGCCGTCCAGCACCAATCAAATTCCCTTCGATGCCTGAAACCCTAGGCTGGAAAAAAGGTCTTGGTAACCTGTCTCTTAGGCAATTCAAATCCTCGCGGCCCCCTGTCCGTACCGCAGTCAGCACAACCAAAACCATATGAGCTACCCTTTGCATGGAAGCCCCCTCGCGGGCGGAGCGACATCGGTCAATCCCTCAGTGCATGCCGATTCGGGCTCGGACATTTACCGGTACATCGATCTAAAATTGGCTGCGCTCGGTCTTCCCACTGTGGAAAACAGCCAAAGCGCTACCGCTTCCGCCCTTCTGGAACTAGCCCGACCCCTCCTTCGCAACTTCCATCGCAAGGACCAGTTGCTCGGCGACCGCCTCTGCCCCGCCGATACCCGTATCCAAGCCTTCCTGAATTCCTACTTGTCCGGAATTGATCGCGAAACTCCCCGGCTGCCCGCCTGCACTTTTTCGCTGGACCGCGAGGGCTTGGCCCGCGCCATGTCCCTGCCGGCCGGCGAGGACTTTTTTTCGTCCCCCTATCTGAAGTCGTACCGCGTCGCCCAAGGCGTCCTCCACAATCCCAAGAGCGACCGACGCACCACCAAGGGAATCTTCCACATCGCCGCAAACGGCCTTCCGGTGCCCGCCGACAAGATCGAGGTGCCCCGCGAAACATTCGCCGCGCTTCTTGCCGCCGCCCTCCAGCCACCCGACAATGTCCTCGCGCTCCCACTGACCGCCCATCTTCCGGAACCCGCCAAACTCTTCGTCACCCTCATGTTGCGCCCGTTGGTCTGCCCGGCCACCGGCACCGCACCCGCGGTTTCCATGGAAACGCGCTTTTTCGTCCCCGGCAGCCTCGTCAGCAATCTGGATTTCATCGAGGGCATTTTCGGCAACGCGGGCGATCCCGATCTCCAGGAAAACGACGCCGCGTTCGACATCGAAGGCTGGAGCGGCCACACGGGCTGCGTGATCCTCGCACCGCATATTGTCGGGTTGCTGAAAAAGGATCTGGGACTCCCCCACTACGACGACGCCACCGCGCGCCAGCGTCGCGACGGCATGTGCTGGAAGTCCGACGACGAGCGATACAACGGCGGCGAAGCCTTCAAAATCACCTGTCGGGACTCCCGCGGCGTGATCGTCACCGTCATCGCCGACAACTATTACGGTTATTGCAAGAAGGAGGTCAAAACCCAGATCTCCTACGCGACCAACCTCTACGGCCTTTGCGAGGAGGAGCACGCCGGCGGTGCCATTGCGTTCCCGGCCTACGTCCTCGGCCAGGAGTTTTACGCCGGCCGCACCGTGCTCACCAAGAAGGTGGTGTACGATGCCGCCATGGACCTTCTGGGCGACCGCGTGGAATTGAAACCCGAGCGGTACGCGGTCGACAAACAGTACCCCGACGTGTTCTACGTGCCTGAAAACGCGGATTTCCTAGTTCCCGACGGCGTTGTGCGCTGGCCTTGGAATGGCGGAACCCACCAACTCGTCCTGCGCCCGGACCAAACGTGGATCCTACCCTGGGGCACCAAGATTCGGCTCGAAAAGCAGTCAGGGGGAACAGCTTGGCGTTTGGTGGCAACACGCGCCGACGGCATCCTTTGCCACAAGCCCTGCACCGTGTCCGGCGGCGGCAAGTCCGAAATCTCCAAGCCCATAGGCAATATCATCCTGAAAGGACCGGTTTTCGTCAACGACTACCCAAGGGACATCGAGGAAGTCACCCGCATCCTGCAAATGGACTTTTCCGGCATCTACCGGAAACCTGTGGATCCGCAACGGGCCGCCCGTCCCATTCTGAGCGGACAGCGCTCACTTGGCTCGGTCATCAAGTTGCTGACCCCGTCCAGCGAGTATACGGACGCCCACAACGCCTGGATCGCCAATCTCCCGCACACAATCCGGCAGCTGATCGTCACAGTGAAGCGTTATTACAGGCCCGAGTGGGGCGACAACTGGCGCCGCTTCTTCACCGTCGACGTCATCAACGGCTTCCAAGGCCACGAGCTCAAATTCCGCAACCAGCACTTGGTCGGAAATTACCTCCGCGTCGGCTATGATCCCGACGGCTCCTGGCGCACCTTCAAGCTACGGCCCGACTTCAATCCGGCGGACAAAGTACAGGTCGAGGACGACATTACAGTCTCAGTGGTGCTTCCAAGGGAAAGCTTGGAGTTTCTCGACCCCGAATATCCACACAAGAGCGTCAAGCTGCTGATCAACTGCGAAAAGCTGCTTTTCCAGCGCCCCGACGACGCCATACACCGCGGTGCCGACCGCGAGGCCGAGGCCGACCTTGCCGCTCCCGGCAACTTCATCTCCAATTTTGAGCCGCTCACGGTCCCCCAAGCGCGCGAACTGGTGGACCGCGTCGTGCAGTTCGACCGGTACACCGAGCCGATGCGGACTCTGATCGCCGATTTCGCCGCCGAACCGCAGCGCGGCCCCAAGGCGACGTATCTGGTTTCGTCGGCCCACCCCCGGATTGTGGACGGCAGCCCGTCCAAGAACCCGCGCTACCTGCAGCGGCGCCCCGACTTGGTCACGCCCAAGGATGGATATCTGGCCGAAATCGGCACCCGGCTGGCCCGCGAGATCCCCTCCGGCAAGGCTGCGCACTTCCCCGTGAACGCGGTCCTCGCCGGTCGCCGCAACAATCCGCCGGACCTGAAGGCGGGCATCCCGCCGCTCGCGGTCTACAGCCCGATCCACTACCAGGAATTGCCCGAGCTGTTCATGGACTTCATCTGCAGCTTGACCGGCAAATCGCCCTCAACCACCGGGTTCGGCAGCGAGGGAGCACTCACCAAGGGTCCGTTCAATGCCCTGCCCCCGGTTGTCGACATAAACAATGCGTTCGTTTCGGCTATCGTGACAGGCTACGGCGGATTCACCACCGCAGCCGGACACGTGGGCCCGAAGTATCGCGTGGACCATGACAACAGCATGCTGGTGCCGGAAGTCTGGTCCCGGATGCGCGTCCATGAGCGCGAAGCGGATTTCCTGATCGCGAAGGATTGCCTCGAGCCTGTACAGGATTTCAAGTTCGAAGGCCGGACAATTCTGGCGAGCCGCCTGGGCTGGCGCATCAACGAGAACTTCGTCGACCGCTTCCTCGGCCGCATTTTCGAGTTGCCCAGTTCCGTGTTCCCGGAGGAGATGCTTCGACCGGAACTCCAGGATTTGGCAACGTTTGCCGCCGGTGTGGAGGCCATCTGCGAGGCGCAGCGCGGTGTGGCGCTCAACTATTTCGAAGACGGCAGTGTCGAGGCTGCATGTCCGCCCATCCAAGCCCTGCTGCACATCATGGCGCACGGGCATTTCCGTGGCAAGGACGTGAAGCACCCGGAAATCCGCGCAATGTTCACCCGTGAATCAGTGATGTCCAGCGATTGGTACGCGGCGCGCCTTGCCGAGCGCCAACGCCGCGACATCGCACTATGGACCCGGCACTTCCTGGCGACGGGATCCGAAAAGGCGCAGGCTCGCCTCGCCCATGTGTCGTCGGCCGAGTATTTGAAGGAATTTGTCGGCACCATCGGTGCCGACCCCCACGTGGCATAGCCCAGTTCAACCGGGCGGCTGCGGCGGTTGCGCTACCGTTCCCGCCGCTCCGCCCACTTGGAAACGTCCGGCGCATCGTGCCATCCAAACCGGTCGAGCAGCGCGGCAGGCTCTGTATCCACCAGCATCAGCGCCCGATGCGCGGGCCTCAACAGCCCATCCTCCATCGCCCGGTCCGCCATCGCAAGCAGTGGGTCGAAATACCCCTCCACGTTCAGCAATCCAACCGGCTTGCGGTGAATCCCCAACTGAGCCCAAGTCAGAATCTCGAACAACTCGTCGAAGGTGCCAAAGCCACCCGGCAAGGCGATGAAAGCGTCCGAAAGATCGGCCATCAGCGCCTTCCGCTCGTGCATCGACCCCACCACACGCAGATCGGGAAGCCCAAGGTGCGCAACCTCCCGGTCCTTCAGCGATTGTGGAATGACGCCGGTCACCGCTCCGCCCGCCCCAAGACAGGCATCCGAGACGATCCCCATCAACCCTACATTGCCGCCGCCATACACCATCCGGAGACCGCGCCCCGCCAGCACCCGCCCCGTTTCCGCCGCAGCTTCGGCGTACGCAGCCCGGGAACCCACACTCGATCCGCAGAAAACCGCCACCGATTGCAGCCGATTCATTGCGTCGCCCCTAATCCAGCAAATCCGCCGGATCGCCCGGCATGGCCGTCTGCGCGATTGCCGGACCTTCGTTGGCCGCGCAGGGCTCGATCGTGGACAAGTGCTCGACCAGGATCGCCATCGCCTCCCCAGGTGTATTTACGAAACTCAAAAGCTTCAAATCGTCCGCCGCAATGGTTCCGTACCGCACCAACGCGTCGAAGTTCACCACTTCCTTCCAGAAATCGGTCCCGTACAGGATAATCGGCATCCGCTTCCGGAGCTTGCGTGTCTGGACCAGCGTCAGGATCTCGAACAGCTCGTCCATGGTGCCGAAACCGCCGGGAAACACCACAAGCGCCTTCGCAAGATACGCGAACCAGAACTTCCGCATGAAAAAGTAGTGGAACTGGAAGTTCAACTCGTCTGTCACGTACGGATTCGGCATCTGCTCAAACGGCAGACCAATGTTCAACCCGATCGTTTTGCTCCCAACGTCGGCAGCACCACGGTTTGCCGCCTCCATAACGCCCGGCCCGCCGCCTGTGCACACCACGAACCGGCACGACCGCTCCTCCAACGCGCTCGACCATTGCGCCACCATCGCGGCCAACTCCCTCGCATCCCGGTAGTAACGTGCCAGCGGACCGTCCTCGCGAATCCGGGCCGAGCCGAAGAACACCACCGTGTCGTGGATCTTCTCCCGCTCAAAATGTGCCAGCGGCTCCAGGTATTCGGAAAGAATCCTTAGCGGCCGTGCATCCGGCGTAGAGAGGAATTCCTCGCTGAGGTAGGCAACTTGAGGTCTCATGTGAGCTTCTTCTTCAGTTCCCGGACCGTTCGCAGCAACTCGGGCAGCTTCTGGAAGCCTGTCGCGGCCCGCAGCCAAGTGGACGCGTCGAACGCCGGCGATCCCGACACCCTCGCATTCGCGTCCACATCCCCGCCAATGCCGCTCTGCGCATAGACAATCGCGCCCTCGTGGATCGTCAAGTGGCCGGAAACACCAACCTGCCCAGCCAAGAGCACGTTCCGCTCCAGAATCGAACTACCCGCGAGTCCGGTCTGTGCGCAGATGATGTTGTCCTCGCCCACCACGCAGCCATGTCCAACCTGCACGAGGCTATCGATCTTGGCACCCCGCTGCACCCGCGTTTCGCCAACGGAGGCCCGGTCGATGGAGGTCAGTGTCTGGACCTCCACGTCGTCCTCCAACACCGTTATCCCGGACTGCACAATCTTGTAGTGCGACCCGTCCCGCCGTTTGGCGAAGCCGAACCCGTCGCCGCCCACCACCACCCCGTTCTGCAGCACCACCCTGTCGCCCAACTGGCAGAACTCGCGCACCACCGAATGCGAATGCAGCAGCACATTGTTGCCGATCAGCACTCCGTCGTAGATCACCACGTGCGGATGGATCACGGCATTCCTGCCAATCACCACGTTCTCGCCAACCGAGACGAACGCCCCGATCGACGCTCCCTCGCCAATAATAGCGGTGGAGGCGATGGCAGCCGTCGGATGGATCCCGGACTTCGGCGTTGGCGGCTTGTAGAAAAGTTCCAGCGCCCGGGCAAAATCCAAGTAGGGATTCCCGGATATCAACGTCGCAATATCGGGCACGGCCTGGGTCGCTAGCACCGCGCTGGCCTGGGTGTGCTTCAGCTTCGGGGCGTACTTGGGATTCGCAAGAAATGTCAGGTGGCCTTCGCCCGCCTTTTCCATGCCCACCACTCCGGTAATGTTGATCGACCCGTCCCCTGCGAGACGGCAATCCAATGCTGCTGCCAATTCGATAAGCTTCATGTGTTCGTCCAGAATTATGCTACGGCCCTTGCGGCGCGGGATCCAGAACCTCGGCAATTTCCTTGTGCCACGTCTCCTTCGGCACCAAGCCAACATGGATCTGGCGAACGATCCCGGCCCTGTCGACCAACAGTGTCTGCGGAAGCGTCTCCACGCCGCCGTACCTCTGCGTCGTCAGGCTGTCGCCCAGCACCAAGGGATAGTTGACCTTGCGCGGACCTGCCCAAGCTTGGATCATCCCCCAAACATTGTCGTCCGTCTGTTCGTCCATCGAAATGCCAATGACCGTGAAGCCGCGGCCCCGCCATTCATTTTGGAATTCCACAAACCAAGGCACTTCCCTCGCGCAGGGTGCGCACCAAGTGGCCCAAAAGTTGACCAGAACCACTTTGCCTTTGAGGCCGGACAGGGTTCTGGTGACGCCGTTGACGTCTGGCAGGTGGAAATCGGGTGCATTGCGTCCCACTACAGGAACTTGTGCGTCCACAATCGTCGAGGCGATCCAGTGGACCACGTAAGGTTTTGCCCACCAAGCAATCGCAGAAGCCGCGATCACCGCCAGCGCAGCCGCTGCTCCCCGTTTGCCACGAACGCCCATACTTGAATTCTCCGCCATCCCCCGTTTCGCTCCGGCCGGACGGGACTTTGCAGCCTACCGCCGGGGTCTAGCCGTGGCCGAGCCGCATGGCCCAACCAATGCCGAAGAGAGCAAGCACGAACATCGCAAAACAGTAAGCGCCATAGTTCAACTGTTCCTTCTGCGTCTTCTTCGACGTGATTCCCATCACAATCGACGTCAGCAGGGCAAACAGGACGGCAGCTTCAAAGTGGGAAAGGTTGATCTTCGGCATCGGCTTACTCCTTCTCCCCGCGAGCGATTTCCCAAACATCCACGATCGCCATGATGTTCAACAATCCGGCCGACACAAGGAATTTGGTGCCGTAGTCATGGACAGCGCCAGCCATGTCGGGCTGCGAGTAGTTGAACATGGTGGTCAGGACGTAGATCCCGCCCGCCGCCAAGTTGCTTACGAACCCACCGTAGTTGATGAAGGTCGTCAGGTAATCGGCACCCATTTCCGGCGTGAACATCACCCCGCGCATAAACAGGCCGAAGAGGAACATCGTGACTACCGACATGAAAATCAGTCCGGCCCGGCCGGATTTTTTCAGGAGGAAATGTCCGGCTCCGGGAATAATCCATGCGGCGACCACAGGCCAGAGCCAGGCCGTCATCGGTTGGGACTCCGGCTGCAGTGTGCCGGTCTGCGGTTGAGGTGCCATGCTGTTGATTTAATACGAGGTTACCATGCTCCGTGTTCCCCGCTGTGCTATCAAAGTGAGTACTATTCGAATGAAGACGCGCGTGGCAACTCTCGTGGCTCTTGCCGCAACCCTGTGTCCCTCCGCGCTGGACGCCCAGCTGTTCCGCCGTGCACGGAGCGGCCAGGGAAGGAATTCCACCATCAGCCTCCGCAAGCGGCTCCACGTGAACACCCTCATCACCGAGCCCGGAACCGTGGAACTCGACTGGGCCAATCTGTTTTCGCTCACCAGCGGCGATTTCTCCATGCCCTCCGCAGTCAAGTTCACCCCGGAAGGCACCTCCATCCCCTGGGGCCGGACCGAGTACAGCATCGCATTCGACAGCATTTCAGCCGCGGACGGAACCGGCGGAAAACTGGTGCGCTTCAGCCAAGCCATCTCCATGACAGCCACTTCCGTCCTGTTCGACGGCGAAAAATGGGACATTGCACTGGCCCCGCAAGCATCTTTCTTCCTGCGCGACGAGTCCGGTGCAAGATTGGGCGCAACCGCGATTGTCCGCTATGACAGCGGACGCAACAGTACAGGCTTCACACTGGGCTGGTCGGGTGCCACACACAGCTCCGCCACCAATCCGGCCAGCACCATGGATGCCGGTTTCGGCTATGGACGGAATTTGTCCGGGTCGCCGTTCCTGGAAAAGTTCACGCCCCATTTCAACGCGATCTGGGAACGGTCGAGCGGTGTTTCGGGTACTCTGGCGCTATTCGAAGGAGTGGAATTCCAGATGACGGACCGGATAGCCTTCGACGTTTCCGGCCAGCATTACGGTATCCACGGGCTCACGCCCAACAACCCCGTGCCCGACAATCAGCTCGTTTTCGGAATGACGGTCAGCCTGGGACACCTGAAATAAGACCCTTCTTCCGCAATCGCGACCAATACCACCACTCCCGTTGCTCCTCCGGCAAGGCCGGGTTCCGCGCCTGCTCGATGGCGCATCGGTAGGTATCGAGCACGCACGTGTCCTGCCGGGTACCCGTAAGCCCGCACATCCGAAGGTAGAGTTCGTCGGCATCCCCGGCCTGCAACTGCTGGATGGACTGGATCCCGAGAAGTTCGAAGTCCTCCAGCATCTTTTTCCCGATGCCGCGCAGTTCTGAAAGCCGCCGCTCCATGCGGCTATTCTAAGGTCGCCACGCCGGGAGCGGCAAGCCATCCCCATATTTCGCCAAGCCCGGGATGGTCACCGGCAGCTTCCCCGTCACGGAAATTTCACCGAACAGCGCCCGGACCGCCGCCACTTCGGACGGCGGCACCGTGCTGTACGTCGTCATGTAGACCGCCACATCTGGAAAATTGCGCAGCAAATAGGGATTTCCCATTGCCACCAACGCCACAGGCTTCCCTTGGCCCGCCAAGTTATGCACCAACCGCGGCAACCCGCCGCCAAGCGGGGGATTTCCCTTGAACGCCGCAACTGACGCAAAGGCCACCACAACATACCGTGAAGCATTTCCGGCTTGGCCCGCCGAGGCGTCCAATTCCGCCTCCGACATCCCGGCCTCCACTTGGATAATGGCGGCATCCGGAACCCTGCGGCGAAGTTCGGAGGCCATCGCCTGCCCCTCCACACCCTTCCGGCTCTCCGCCAGGATAAAAAATGCCGTGGACCCACCAGACTTGCGCAGCGGCAGGAACCCGCCCTGGTTCCGGACCAAGGTAATCGAGCGGTCGGCTATAGCCTGTGCCGCAGCCCTGTGTTCGGAGGTATCCACACTGGAGGCAATCGCCGCAACCTCCACCGAGCGCTGGTTCGCCAGACCCGCCTTGCTCTTGGCCAGCAGTACACGCTGCAAGCTGTCGTCCAGACGCTTCTGGCTGATCCTACCGGAACGCACGGCCGCAGCCACGGCATTGATCGCCGCAACGGGATCGGATGGCATCAGGAGTACATCCGCGCCCGCCTCCAGCGCCCGCACCGCAGCCTCTCCGGTCGGGAAGCCCTGCGCCAGACCTGTCATTTGGAGCGCGTCCGTAACCACAATCCCCTTGAAGCCCAGCTCGTCGCGAAGTGTCCCCGATAGGATCTTCGTCGAGAGCGTCGCGGGCAAATTCGCGTCATCCAGTGCTGGCACGGCCAAATGGCCCGTCATCACCGCATCCACCCCCCCGGCGATCGCCGCGCGGAACGGAGCCCATTCGATCTTCTCCAGTCGCGGGCGGTCGCCGGGAATCACCGCCAAGCTGTGGTGCGTATCCGTCGATGTGTCTCCGTGCCCCGGGAAATGCTTTGCCGTCACCATCACGCGCGTCCCGCCAACCGAATGCGCCCCGTCTATGAAAGCGGACACCATCCGGGAGACATCGGCTGGGTCCTCCCCGTAGGACCGAATATTGATGATCGGGTTGTCCGGGTTGTTGTTCACGTCGGCATCGGGGGAAAAGATCCAGTGAAAGCCGAGCGCCCGCGCTTCCCGCGCCGAGATCTGCCCTTCGGCGCGCGCCAGAACCGCGTCCCCGGCTGCCGTGTAGGCCATCGCATGGGGAAAGACCGTGGTGCCGTCGATCCGCATCGACAGGCCCCGCTCGAAGTCCCCGGCCACTAGATACGGAACCTTGGCCGAATTCTGCAGTTTGTTCAAAAGGCCGGCCACGTCCGGCGCGTTCGGACGACCGCCCGGCCCGTTGATCAACACAAGTCCCCCCACATGTTCCACCGCCGTCAATTGGTAGAACTTCCGGGACTCCTTGGACTTGGCCCTCGGCGTGAAACCGCTGAACGGAACCATCACCAGCTGCGCCGCCTTCTCGCGCGGCGTCAACAGTTTGATCCAGCGTGCCACCGCCTCCTTGTCACCCAAAGGCGCTGCGGGTTTCTTCGTCGCGGGCTTGACGGGCGCGGGCTTGCCGGTCTTGGACTGGCTCGGACTCGGCGCGGGCTTTTTAGCGGTAGTGGCCGCAAGCGCACTCCCGGTCAAAAATACCACGAGCAAGCGCCGTAGTTTCACGCCGACTCTGACTTCCGAACCGCCTTTGGCGGCATTTTCACCGAACTTGGCGGGCGGCGGCGCGGCGGATGGTGTGCCAGCTTCTTCACCGTGCGCAGCAACTCCTGGACTTCCTTGTGCGTCTTCGCAATCACCGCGTCGGCACCGATTTCCGCTTCCGACATCCCGATGATATCCGTGTACGCCGAAAGCATGATCACGCGCGTGGCCGTGGCCAGTCCCGTGTCAGCCTGCCGGATGCGCCGGATCAATTCCACTCCATCGATCCCGTCACCCATGCGGTAATCCGTCACCACAATATCGAACGAATTCCCGTTCGCAAGGGCTTCGTGGAACTTCGACCACGCCTCCACACCGCTCGACGACATCTCGACGGCATGCCCCAATTCCTCAAGGATCATGCGCCGGGCAGTCAAGCCGTGTTGGTTGTCGTCAGCGAGGAGGATTCGGACGGGAGTCGCGGGGACTTTCTTCATGCAGGGACTCGCTGACAATAACAGGCTGTTCACTTGACTGTCAACAGCCTTGCATCCCTTTGAAACCAAGGACAATCGAGTTCTTGACTTCCGGACCCAGCCAGGCCTATGCTTATTGACCCGGTTTCCCCGGACTACTGGACAGGCAGCGGCGCCTTGTATCCGGTCTTTGCAACAATTTGGTACTTGATCGGCTTGCCCTTC
The DNA here is from genome assembly GCA_903925015.1 of uncultured Acidobacteriia bacterium. Classification (GTDB taxonomy): domain Bacteria; phylum Acidobacteriota; class Terriglobia; order Bryobacterales; family Bryobacteraceae; genus BOG-234. Next base: position 4,100 of record CAIYDY010000217.1, on the reverse strand, counting down.
TGGTCCGTCACCCTCAACGGCTCGTTGGTCGCCGGGTTGACCAATTGCACCGTGATCTTCCGGAATTTGCCGTCCTTGGCCTGGTTCGTGGGGGTATAACCCAGCGCATACTGTGTGCGCAGCGCCTGGTTGATCTTATAGAACGCGTTCGGCATCTCCGCCATGAAGCGGGGGAAGAAGGCCTGTCCGCCCGTCTCCTTCGCGAACGTGCGCAATTCGTTGTCGCCTTGCAGGAAGTCGATCATGTTTGCACCCCGAGCCTCCGCCATCTGCCGGGTTAACTGCAGAATGCCCACCGGGTAGATCGGAACATCCGCCTCCTGCAGCAGCTTGCGGGTCTTGTCGTAGGTGATCTTACTGAAGGTGTCGATCCCGGAAGTGATCAGGACAATCGCTTTGCGCCCCTCGATCTTGGACATCCGGTCCGCCGTGTCCGTAATCGCGTCGAACATGTTGCTTTCGGAAAAGCCCGGTATGCGCAGCCGCTGCATCGCTTCCTGGATCTTGCTCTTGTCATTGGTGAAATCGGCAAGGATTTCGGTGCGCAGGTCGTAGGCGATGATCGCAATGTAGTCGTCCGGCCGCAGCGTCTGCGTGAAACCGTAGGACGCGGCCAAAGTCTCGTACCACCCCTGGCTCCAATAGCTCTGGTAGCGGTTGCTGAATTCGATGATCAGGGCAACGGTCATCGGAGCCTGCTCGATCGAATACTGGGTAACCGTCTGCGGAGTGTTGTCCTCCAGGATCCGGAAATTGCCTTTCGGGATGTTGGGAATCGGATTCCCGTTGTTGTCCAGCACTGAAACGCCAATATTGACAATGCTGGTGTCGGATTTGAAGCTCACATCAGCGCTGCCCGCCTCATCGTTCGAGCGCGCTTTTTGGGAAAGCTTCGACGGTATCTTGGGCAGATCGGCTGGCTGCGAAGGGCTGTCGGTCTTCGCCGGGTCCGTCTTCTTGCGCGGCCGGGCCACCGTTTCACTACCCTGCTGCTGCGGACCCTCCTGCGCAAGACAATCCGTCCAAGCACCCCAAGCCAAACCCAAAACCGCCGCTGCTGCAATCCAAATCTTCATGTTGCCGACTCCTGCCACCCGATGAACCACTGTTCCATCATACGGGAAAAAGGAACAGACGGTGCAGGAGCGACGGGGGTTTCCCGTCCGCCCAATTAGGCCCGATCAATTTACCCAAGGGCCGCGGTCCGAGTCATGTTTCCGCATGTAGACTTGGAACTTCCTCTTGGCGCGCTTCAACTTGTATTCCCTCCAAAGGCGCGCCGGGTCCAAGCCGGACAGGTCAAAACCACCGCCCCCGGACCTGCCCGAAACCGACCGCCGCCGACCGCCCCCGAACTGGGTCTTCAGGTAAACGAATCCGAAGAGCATGCCCCCCAAATGTGCCAGATTGCTGACCGTGCCGCCCGTCTGGAAGGAGCTCAGGAATGCAATCCCGCCCATGATCATCACCATGTATTTGGCTTTGATGGGAAAAAGGAACGAGAACAGCACCTGCTGGTCGGGAAACATCATCCCGTAGGCAAGCAGCAGCCCGTAGATAGCTCCCGACGCCCCGAGAACACGCTGGTAGGGATCGCCGAACAGCATATTCATCACTACCACGCAGACGCCCGCGCCGATACCGCAAATAAAGTAATACTGCACCAACCGCTTCGTGCCCCAAGTCTGCTCCAAGGGCGTGCCGAACATCCACAAGCTCAACATGTTGAACAGGATGTGCCAGAAGCTCTGCAAACTGTGCAGAAACATGTACGTCACCAGCTGCCAGATCTCAAAGCGGCGAAAAACGTCGGCGGGCACCAACTGCAGGGATCGGAAAATGGGCTGGTCGCTGAACAGCGAACCAAAAAAATAAACGAGGTAAACTGCGGCGTTCGCGACAATCAGAGCCTTCACGCCGCTCGGAAACGGCCCGGAAAACATCGAGTTTCGACTGCGGTAGGAAACGTCGTAGCGCATGGGGCTGGTCTGCACAATTTCCAGACACTGAACCTGATATGAGCATATCATCCAATGCTGGCAGCGACCCCATTGAATCGATTCAGGCCTGCGCCGCACCGCCACTCTGGTCGGTACCGTCCACAGGCTGGGCCGCCTTGGCGTGTTCGTTCAACCGCCACGCCCCGTACTGGGTCAGCGCCGCAGCCGCAAACCAAATCTGCCAGTGCGACAGCAGCCCTTCGGTGAAGACGAAGTCCCCGGCCAAGTCCACATCCACCGAAACCCGCCACAAACCCATCGAAGCGAGGCAAATCGCCCCCATCGTCATCAGGCTGGCGCCCAGCAGCGCGATTCGGCTATTCTTCCCCGGCCGCTTGGTGACCTTCGGCCCCCGACCGAGCCGGATTACCACCCGCATTGGAATGCCGCTCTTGCCACTGTTTGGCCCCTGCCGCTAGTGTAGCGTTTTCCGGCAAACAAAAGTCGCCGTGCGAACTGAGATAATCCTCTGTACCGTGAGTTTCCGATTTTCAATCGTCCTGGCTGCATCATCCCTCCTCGGGGCCCAAGGCCCTCCCGCCACCACGCCCACCATCGCTTCCGACCTCGGGCGCAAGATCCTCCAAGCCGGGCTTGACACCTCCCACTGCTACCGCGTCCGAGACCTCGAAATCACCCGCGACGAAGCCCGCATCTTCCTCACCGACGGCTACCTGATGTTCGGCCAACCCGTCAACGGCCAGCCCCGCGTCGCCGTATTCTCCTCCGACAGCGACGGTGGCGACGCCGAAGTCCTCCTCCTCCCCCCGGACCAATCCGAACGCAAGTCGCTCTCCGGATTCGCCGGCTCCCCCAACCTCTCCGAACACTTCGACCAAGCCGCCTTTCTCTTCACCGACGAGACCGCCAAGGAATTGCTGGAACAGATCCGGGCAGCGCAAGTAAAGGAGTCCCCCGAAGTTGGCGCGCTCATGGTCGAGCGCTGGGGCCGCATCGTCTCCAACCTCATGACCAGTTTCGAAAGCCGCATGGTTCTCGACCTGCTCACCCCCGGCGAACACGGCGGTCTCTTCGAAGCCGTGATCCAAGGCCGGAAACTGGGCAACTTCGACCTACTCTACGACGACCGCGGCTACGAACAGCTCCTGGTCGGCCAAATTGTCGAACGCAACGGCTCGCAGTGGTGGGACACCTGGACCAGCTTCGTCAGCCGCAGCCACCGCGGCCAGCCAGCCCCCAAACCGGAGCAGGAGATCCTGTCCTACCGGATCGACGCCGCCTTGGCCCCCGACCTATCCATGCGCTGCACCACGCGGATCAAGTTCCGTGCGACCCCGAAATCCCGCAATGTCGTCCCATTCGATCTGGCGGGCCGCATGCGCGCCATTTCAGCCACTGTCGACGGGGTGCCTGCAGAACTCTACGAGCGCGATTCCGTCCGCGCGGGCCTCGTTTCCAACACCGGCAACGAACTGCTCCTGATCCTGCCGAAAACGCCCCTCGAACCAGGCACCGAGCATGAAATCGAAATTGTCCACGAAGGGAAAGTGGTGCTGGATGCCGGGCACAATGTGTACTTCGTCGGTTCGCGTGGTTCCTGGTATCCCGGCCGGGGCCAACAATTCGCCAAGTTCGACACGACATTCCACTACCCCAGGACCCTCAGCATGGTTTCGGCGGGCACGGTGGTCAGCGACAGCACCGACGGCGATTTCCGCATCACCAGGCGCGTAGCCGATGTTCCCCTGCGCCTCCTCGGATTCAACCTTGGCCAGTACCAATGCAAGGAGTCCTCCCGCGACGGCGTAACGGCCGAAGTTTGCGCCAACAAGGAATTGGAGGATGCACTCCGTCCCCGAGCCCAACAGATGCCGCTGGACCTCCAAACCCAGATGTCCGGCAGAGCAACCAGGCGCGCCTCGAACCAAATTTCCGGCGACACCGTCGTTTTGGCCCCTCAACCCACCCGCAGTCCGGTGGAAAGGCTCGCCCAAATCGCACTCGAAGTGGACGAGGCAACCGTATACTTCCGGTCCAAGTTTGGAGACCCTCCCCTCAAGCGGCTCGAAGTGACTCCTGTGCCCGGGCGCTTCGGCCAGGGCTTCCCCGGTATGCTCTACCTGCCCACCGTCAACTATC
>CAIYDY010000216.1 GCA_903925015.1 uncultured Acidobacteriia bacterium | reverse complement strand
ACGGGCGCTCGATACGCAGAAAGTGACCTTTCCACGTTCCTGAAGTTCAAACCAGTCGACCGGTTCCCGCCAGTGGCACCATCGGGACTTGTGGCCGTAGTCGGCACCCGCACGGTCGAATTGGTATGGGACCGCAACGCCGAACATGATTTTGCGTCGTACCGGATTTACCGGGATGGCAAGATGGTTTCGGAAGGCGGCTCCGCACCCGCGTTCAGCGACCACGCGGTTGTGGCTGGTACGAAGTACTCCTACCAGGTCACAGCCTTGGATACGTCCGGCAACGAAAGTGCGCGCTCCGTCGCCGTGGAGGCACTGGTCCGATGATCTTTACCTACATGCTGCTGAAGAAGTTCTTCGCCGGTCCCTCGCCCGAACAAACGGAACGGAAGCGGCGGCTCGCAGTGAATGCTGCGGGCAAACGGTCCCCGTGCGAGATTGTGGCGTTCGACGGCAAATCCATTTCCTATACCTATTCCGTGGCTGGCATCACGTATGGCGCTTCTCAGGACGTTTCGGAGATCCCGGTCCGGCTCCCGGTCAATGAGGAAAAAATTCTCGGCCACGGCTCCGTCAAGTACGACCCGCGCAATGCCGCCAATTCTATCGTGCTGTGTGAGGATTGGAGCGGTCTGCCGGTTAGAAAGAAGGCCCGGAAGATGGTGGCCGGGTAAGCTCCGACAAGGGTAAGACAGGAAAGCCAGGTAAAATAGCGACGTGAAGAGACTTGTTTTGGCGACCCTCCTGATGTGCTCGGCAACGCTGGCGTCGGCAGCGGAACCCGGGACGTTGCTGCACGTGGTGACGGTGAAATGGCGCGCCGATTCCACAGCGCAGCAACAGCAAGCCGTAGTTGAGGGCGTTCGGCGGATGGCGACCGAGATCAAGGGCATCCGCAATATCTGGATCAAGAAGGTGAAAGTCCAGCCTGCGGATTTCGATTTGAGTTTCGCCTTGGAATTCGAAAACAAGGCCGCATTCGAAGCCTATACCGTCAGCGACGCCCACAAGGCTTGGGAGAAGACCTATCTCGCAATCCGCGAGGAAAGCCGCACCCAGGACATCACGAATTGACATGGCACTGGAACTGACCTCCTCCCCGGTCGCCGATGCCACGGCGCAATTCCGGAAATACAAGAACATGGCGGAGGCGGCCATCGCCCAAGTCGACGACGACGCACTGTTTGCCACCGCTGACGGCGAATCCAATTCGATTGCAATGGTGATGGCGCATGTCGGAGGCAACATGAAATCGCGTTGGACGGACTTCCTGACCTCCGATGGCGAGAAGCCGTGGCGGGACCGCGACGCGGAGTTCGAGCAGCGGGCGGTATCGCGCGAGGATTTGTTGGCGGCTTGGGAAGCTGGCTGGCAAGCGGCCTTCACCAGCATGGCGGTATTAACCGACGCGGACTTGGCAAGCGTGATCACCATTCGTGGCGAGGCTCACACGGTACTCCAAGCGATTGGACGCAGCGTCTCCCATTGCGCCTACCACGTGGGGCAGATTGTTTGGATGGCGAAACACTACAAAGGGTCGGAGTGGAAAACGCTCACGATGCCCCGAAAAACTCCTCCACGTCCTCAATCTTCATCGTGAAACCATAATCCGGCAGGCTGTCGAAGAACACCTGTCCGTAGCGCTGCTGGGTGATGCGGTTGTCCAGCAGAACCAGCACGCCCCGGTCGGTCGCGGTGCGGATCAGACGGCCAAACCCCTGTTTTAGCGCGATGGCGGCCTGGGGAATCTGATAGTCGTAAAAAGGATTCCCGCCAGCCATGCGCACGTTCCGAATGCGAGCCTCCACCACGGGGTCGTTCGGCACCGCGAACGGCAGCTTGTCGATAATCACGCAGCTCAGCCCGTCACCCGGCACATCCACGCCCTGCCAGAACGAGGACGTCGCGAAAAGAACAGAGCCCGGAGTCGACCGGAATTCATCCAGAAGCGCCGTCCGCGGCATGGAGCCCTGCATCAGCATGGGAAAATCCAGTTCGAACGCAACCCTGTCATGCACTAGGCGCATCTGCTGGTAGCTGGTAAACAGGACGAATGCCCTGCCCCGGCTCGCCGACAGGATCTTGACAATTTCGCGTGACGCGGCGTCGACCCACGCCGGACTCGACGGCCCCGGCAAGTGGTTCGGGATGTAGAGCAATGCCTGTTTCTGGTAGTCGAAGTGGCTGGGCACGACTAGGGTCCGCGCATTGTCCAGCCCCACACGGGCCTGCGCATATTCGAAACCTCCCGATACCGCCAGCGTCGCCGAGGTCAGCACGGCGGAATCGACCTTGTCCCACAGGTGCTGGCGCAGCAGATTGGCGACGTCGATCGGAGTGGCCTGGAGAAAAACGCCACCCCGACCCCGGCGTTCAATCCAGTGGACAAATTCGGGATTCGCACCCTCAATCAGAAATTCCAGCGCACCGCGCAGTTCCTGTGCCCGGCGGAATAGCGGGATCACGTCCTGCGGAGCGTCCGGAATCAGCTTGAGGTGCTGCATCAGAAGGTCGAAGGATGCCACGAAATCGCGGTAGAGTTCCTCGTTGTCGCGCAGGAACTCGTCCCGGCCGGTGAAACTGGCACGACCATCGCCGCCGGGCAAGCCGCCGAAAAAGGTGAGCGAGATTTCCTCCAAACGGATCAGGATCCGGTCCAGCTCCTCCGAGCCGAACTTGCGGGCCCGGGACAGCACGGCCACGTCCCGGCGCAACTCCTGGACCCGGAATGTGCTGACAGCGAAGCCGAAGTATTGTCCGGCGACGTCCTCGATTTCGTGGGCCTCGTCGAACACGACGGCATTGTAATCGGGCAGGATCTGGCCCATTTCCTCGCGGCGCACGGCCAAATCGGCGAAGAACAGGTGGTGGTTGACGATGATGATGTCGGCCTCCACCGCCCGCTGGTGCATCAGGGTGATAAAACAGCGCTCGTGCTGGGGGCATTTGGCCCCGGCGCAGAGTTCGGAACGGGCGTCGATCTTGGCCCAGGCGCTGCTTTCCTCGGGCAGCGTGCGGATCTCGGCGCGGTCGCCGTGTTCGGTGGTCTGCTCCCAATCGCGGATAATCTGGAAATCCGCAACCTCCTCCAGACCGGACAAGACGGGGACGTTTTCGGCCTCGTAAATCTTCTGGCGGCAGGCGTAGTTGCTGCGGCCCTTCATGTAGCAGACTTTGAGTTCGCGACCGAAGACCTTTTCGAGGAAGGGTATGTCCCTGAAGAAGAGCTGTTCCTGGAGGGCCTTTGTACCGGTCGAGACAACGACGCGGCGTTCCGAGAGCAACGCCGGAACCAGGTAGGCAAGGGTCTTCCCGGTGCCGGTACCGGCCTCGACGATCAGTTTCCGTCTTTCGGTGAGCGCTTCCTCGACCGCCACCGCCATTTCCAGCTGGCCGGGACGGGATTCGAAGGCCGGGTGGGCCGCCGAAAGTGCACCACCTGGCAGGAAAAAGCGCCGGAGTTCCTTGCTACCCCGCATTCGAAAAGACACCCGCCGTTGTCGTGCCGATCACTTTTACTATGATGACAGCGCGGCTACTTCGCCGGTGCTCCGGGGGTGCTTTGGAAGCCACCGAAGAGCTTTCTACCGTCGGGCAGCGTGACGACGCGGACGTTTGCCTTTTTGCTGCCGTCCTTGGCACCGAATGCCGTAACAGTGATGATGTCGCCGGACTTTAGCGCCGTCCGCTTCCATCCCCGGTGGGTGAGTCCGCCGGGGCTCCCCATTTCGAAGCTCCATCTGGTGGTCTTGCCGCCTTCGGCTGGACCATCGACGATGAGCCAAGCGTGCGGGTTTTCCCAAGTAAAGCGGACAACTTTACCAGAGACGGTGATCGGCTTGTTCTCGTCGTATTCGGCGGCGAAGGCGTGGTGCGCGCGCATTGGGATCGTCAGGATCAACAAGGCGAGGGCAACCGGCACCGGTCTGCCCACAAAATTACTCCGGCAATTCAAAGTGAACATTGTTCCGCCTGCTCTCCTAACTCTACACGTGTCGCTGACACAGGAGGAACATTGGAAAACAGCTACGTAGCCCGCGCGAAAGCGCTTATGATGGACGGCGCGCGCAAGAGCGCTCTGATGATCGTGCCCTTGGCGGCGGCGGTCAGCGCACAGGGAGCAGCAGTCACGTTGGCAACATCGCCCGTGTACTGCAAGTTCCAGACATTCGGCAGCAGCACGTCGAACTGTGGCAGCACCGGCTCGGCCACACAGAAAGGTGCGGGCGGCCAGGGCGTGGAGGGCATTACTATCACCACGGGCGACCCCAGCAATTACTACTCGGGCGGCATGGCGATCCACTTTATTTACGGCGACGGATCCTACGGCTCCAGCGTCTCGGGTTCGGGCATCGCTGCAACGTCCATCAACGTGGCGTACGATTTCTCGCTGCACTTCAATCCCCAAAGCAGTGGCAGCATCACCGGCTGGACACTCGTGATGGGTATTGTCCAGGACAACAACACGACCGCGTCCAAGACGTTTACGGGCACGGGATTGACACACAATACGGGCACCGGATCCATCGCATTGACGTCCACCATCAGTTCGGCGGACCGGGTCCAAGTGGACCTTAGCTACACATACACGGTTGGTTGCGCTTTCTGTTCCCTGAATACGGGTGCGGACAGCGGTTCCAAGTTCACGTTCTCGGATGTAGCGGCTTCCGCCACACCGGAACCGGCCACGTTCGGGAGTCTGCTCCTGGCAGGACTCGGTGCTGTTGCAACCCGCTTCCGCCGCCGCAGAAACTAGTCCCGTGGAACGCCGCATTCTGCTGGCCCTGCCGCAAATGCCCCAAGACCCCGCCAGCGGGGCCGCCCGCACCGCGCAAACCGCGTGCGAGATGGCCTCCTCGGCGGGGTTTCGCGTTCGTGCCGTGGGAACCACAGCGACCGAGCGCGGGGTTGCGGCCTCCCCCGGGGAATCTCTGCGCGGCTCGGGTATTGAATTCCGGACCACATCGGTGGCGCAACGTACGACCAGTTGTTCGACGAGGAACTCGCGCGGTTCCAGCCGGATTTGGTCCTGACCTTCGGCGGATTGGCCAGCGATCCGGGACGCCACAGGCGGGCCAAGCGGACCGGCGCCCGGGTCGTGTTCTGCCTTTTCAATCTCCACTATCTGCAGGCCCCCACCCTGTTCCGGGACGTTTCAGCCGTCCTAACCCCGAGCGAATTCCTCGCAGAGCGGTACCGGGACGCAATCGGCCTCGACAGCGTGCCACTGCCCACACCGGTCGACTTCACCGACGTCGTGGCACCGGAACGGGATCCGGTTTTTGTCACGATGGTGAATCCATCGGTGGAAAAGGGTCTTTACTTCTTCGTGCGGCTGGCCGAGGAACTGGCGGTGCGTCATCCGGACATCGCGGTTCTGGCGGTGGAATCGCGGGCCACGGCCGGCATGGTGGTGAATGCGGGACTGGCCGGGGGTTTCGACCTCAGGCGGCATGAGAGCGTCATGATCGCCGGGGCGGTTCCGAATCCCCGCGATATCTTCGCGACGGCCCGCGTCCTGATTGCGCCTTCCGTGGGCGAGGAGGCGTCAGGACGCGTGGTGGCCGAGGCTCTGGTGAACGGCGTGCCACCGTTGGTCAGTGACCGCGGCGGCATGGCGGAAAGCTGCAACGGGGCAGGCTTCGTGCTACCGTTACCCGATAGCCTGACGCTCCAATCGCGGGTCCCGGTGGGGCCGGAAGCGGTTGAAGCGTGGATCGAGCCCATTGCCCGGTTGTGTTTCGACGAGGCGTACTACGCCGAGCAGTCGGCCCGTGCGACAGCCGCATCCGAAACGTACCGGCGCGAAGTGCTTGCGAAGCGGTATGTCGGGTTCTTCAACGGGGTTGCGGAACAGCGCTAATCCTTATCTCGGCGACGATCAAGCCTCCAGAACGGTGTAGAGCGGGTTGAAGGCCGGAAGACCGACCCGCTGTCCCGCAATCCAGCGCAAAAGAAATACCTGGAGCGGATCCGTCATGCTCCCAAACTCATTCACGGCCACCTCAACCAAGAGGTGGGAGGCCATGTCCTTGCAGTAATCGATGTCAGGCTCGATCCGGACGCAGTTGACGCCGTCGATTTCCCGCCTGTCGCCTTCGTGGAACGTCAACTGGACGTTGGCCTCGCCGAACCGAATCTGCTTGTAGCTCTTCGTGGCGCACGGATGCAACCGAGCTGGGGCGGAGGCGACGTTCGCGGGTTTCTTCTTTCGCTCATCTTCGAGCTTCGCGAGAATTGCCGGATCGGCCCAGCCGAAGAACCGGTCCTGTGCCAGCCTGAAGGGGCCTTGGAGATCCCAGTCGACGGCTTTCAGGTAGCTTAGCGCGGTACCGCCGACCAGGTCCAATTGGCCCATGGCCGTCGTGATGTTCAGCAGACAGGCCAGCACACGACCGGTCTGGTAATCCTCAAGATCGCTGTACCTGCCGCCGGCCTGGGCTGCGTCAGGAAGGTCCGCAGCGAAGATCTTGGCGAGTTCGAGCCGGACTTGCCCCAGAACCGGCCACTTCGCCCCGGCGAAGTTCAGTGCGTTGCTGTTCGGTAGCAGCATCAGCCGAACGGTCGTTTCCCGCTTGTCGGAAAGAAGCAGCGGGCTGAAACCAGTACCCGGCCATCTGGGAACGGCCTTCCGGTGCCGTCAAATACTTCCACCTTCAGACTCGCCGAACCAGCGGTCGCAAATCCTGTACTCATTTGAAAGAAGCTCCTCAGTCTATCCAGCGTACCTGGAAGGAAAAAGGGGACACGGACAAATCCGAGTCGGCTATCGTTCGTGTCAGCGCATCGCCCGAAGCCGGGTCCAGACTGCCACGGCCGCCGAACCACCCAAGAGCAGCAGCCACGTTCCGGGTTCGGGTGCAGTGCCGGCATCCACCGGCGCGCCCGATCCAACCGGGTCGCCCGATGGGAAGCCACCAAAATGTGCGCCTGAAAAGGTGTTTCCGATGGAGTAACCCGACCCTGAACTGGACTGACTCGCAGGCTGGCCTGGCAGAAATACATTGTCCAGCAGAAAGGCATGGAAATTGCCGCCAACAAGACCCTCCCCGACAATTTGACCGGCATCGTTGACGCCGTACGCGGCGGAGAGCTGCCAACCGGAGCCGGAGGGAAGCAGCGCGTTCAGATCCGTCATGATGCCGCCATAGTAGACAAACGCCCCGCTGTCTTGCGCCCCGACCACATGCCCGTCCTGGCTGATCCCGTAGGCCTCGCTCGTGCCGCTGCCTCCGATGGCTACCATCTGGTTCCCGGAATCCACGAAAGCGTGCGTGACCCCAGCTGAATCTGCAGAATATCCGACGATCTGGCCAGCGTCATTCACCGCGGTCGCTATGCTTGTGAGACCCCCGAGCGTGCCGAGGTCCGTCATCATACCGGAATAAGGGTTGAAGGCAAAGCCGTGGGAGTCGTCGGGACTGTAGCCGTAGTCGCCAACGACAAGGTCGTTGTTGTTGAGCCCGTTGGCAAAGGTGTACTGGGCTGGAGCCGCCGTGATATGGACGAGGGTCCCGGCATAGTAGAGAAAGGCGGTGGGGTCATAGCCCTCCTGCACCGGATCGTGGTTGACAGCGGTGCCAGTCCAACCAGCCACGGACCCCCGTTCGTTGATCGCAGTGCCTCCAGACCCGATGTCGGTGCCGGTTGGCAAAACAGCGACGGGCGTAATCGTACCGCCAACCGATTCGTAGGCCCGAAACTGGTCGTTTTGGCTCGCGGACCCGGTTACATAGCCAAAACTGTTGACCGACCGCCCATAGGTGTACACCCCGGTGGGATGCAGTCGGCCCAAAGCACCCGTATTGTTGATTACCCCCAACGCGCCGACGTTGTGGATCGCGCCGCCGGAGTAAACAAAACCCTCGACGTGCCCGTTGCCCCACGCCGAGCCCGCTACGATTCCATTGGCGCTGATGCCGGTCGCTATCGAGCTTGTGTCTTCGGTAAGAATGCCTGTGGTGCCTCCAAAGATGCCGAGGTCGGTAATCTGAACCTGGCCCGCGGACGCGTGGCTCGCGCAGACGGGCAGGAGCGTCATTGCCACGAAGAACGCCTTCCCGGTTCTACCCGCCAAGATCCGGCCCGACGTCCCGAAGCGTTCAGGTTGTCTTCTCAATGTCATGCTGGTCTGTCTCCGTTGTCTCCGATTTGGGGTCTGAACGACCCCTCAATTCGACATACGGAACCGGTTTGCGAAACCTACCATCGCGGACGAACTTTGTGGGAAAAAATGGTGTGCCCCGACGCAGCTACCTTAACGGGCGATCGAGATCGTCGTCCTGCCGTCGGAATTTCGACCCCGGCTACTCAGGATCTGGATAGAGGCTTCACCATCTGGCAGGTTCGCCGGTATGGTCGCCGCGATTTGGTACAGCCCGGCTCCGACGAGATAAGCCTTCAGGTTCGCCACGCGATTCCCGCCGATTTGCATCTCGAACCCGATTGTGTTTTCGAGCAGCCCGGAGGGCGTCTGGCCTTCGGGTGTTCCGGGACTTGTCGGCCCCATGCCGTTCACGTAGAAGAGCACAGTTTCGCCCGGCTTTGCGGGTGTCGCAACCCCGGGATATTCGGCAGCGGGCGCGATCAACGAGTAATCCAAGTGCGTCGCGATGGCATAGCTGTGGCCCTTGTCGGAACCCCATGCGAACGGGGCCGGAGCCACCGGACCAATCGTGATGGGGACAGGGACGCCGGCAATACCGTTGAGCACAACCTGGAGTTGACTGATACCTTCGGGCAAAGTCGCAGGCAGTAAGGCATTTACCTGGCTCGGGCTGACATACTCCACGTAAGCGGGCTGGCCGCCGACCTTCACCTGCACCTTGTCGAGTTGGGTCGGCAGGGTTGTGCCAACGAAATCCGCCGCAGTCCAAACGCGGGTTGTGGTGGCGATGTTGGTCCCGCGAATCGCGACCCAGGTATTGGGGGCGAGCTGGGTGCTGAAATCGGCCGCATTTACCACCGACGCGACAGAAGCCGCCGGGCCGCCCGTCCAGAGGTAGTCGGGTAGTTTGGTGTAGTCGAGCAGGGTCTGCCAAGTCGCGCCGGAATTCGTGGTTTTCCAGATATGCGCTCCGGCTCCGCTCATGTAGACGATGGTGCGGTCTTTGGGGTCAAAGACAATGCGCGAGACGACTGTTTTCTTGTCGGTCAGATCCACGATCTCGGTTGGGAGCGTGCCCCATGGCTGCCACGTCGCCCCCGCGTCATTGCTCTCAAAAAGCGTCCGCCCAGCTGGGCCCGATGTGCTCTGCCAGGCGAAGCCCAGCATGTGGTTGCCCAAGGGATCGAAAGGGTCGTACGTGACGAGGTCGAGGTACTTGGATGAGGCTTTGAACGTGATGCCGAAGTCGGTGGTGAAGTAGTTTGCCGGGGTGAATTCTCCGGGTGCCTGAGTAATGAGGTACACGTGCGTCGACTTCTGCGGAGCGGACGATCCCAGAATAACCGGCGAATAGTTTACCGGCAACGATGTCACGCGAGTCCACGTGAGGCCACCGTCGGAGGAACGGATCAGGCCCAGTTGAGCGGCGGGGTCGGCCTGACGTCCGGTGGCGGCACGGGCCGCCGCGTAGGTGGAAACCATCAAAGACTTGGGGTTGTCCGCGTCAATGTAGATTCCGGTTGCACCGACGAAGGGTACCAAGCCTGTCGGCAATTCAGTCCATGTATTGCCACCATCGGACGTCTTGTAGACGACGCCCTTGGTGACGAAAATCTTGTTGGGGTCGGCTTCCGCGTAGGAGGCGGGGGCTGCGCTGGAACCGTAATAGAAGACCTTCGGGTCACCGGGCTGAAAGACACCGGCGCTGGTGGAGTAGGTGTTCATCCAAGGCTGGATGAACTGGTGGAAACTCTTGCCTCCATCAAGCGACTCGAAGATACCCCCGGACATGCTGTTGAACGACGTCAAGTAGCCGTTGGTGCCGCTGTTCATCAGCAGGATACGGTTGGAGTTGGTCGGGTCCACCAGAACGGCCGGTGCTTCGCCATAGCACGGGGAATTGGGGTCCGTCTGGCGGCCATAGGCCTTGATGCCGTTGGTCAGAATGGACCATGTTTTGCCGCCGTCAGTGGACTTGAAAAAACCCTTGTACTCGGCGTTCACGTACATGGTTTGCGTGTTGTTGGGATCGATGGTGAAAGTTTGATCGGTGCGGTACCACTGCTCGTTGTTGGGCGGCGCGCAGTTGCGGGTGTTGCCGGGTTCGACGATGTCGGGATTGCCTTGTGCCAGAGCTGAATCGGCGACCAAGATGAACAGGAGGAGGGTTCGCACTCTTCAATTGTGGACCGCGAACACTTCTCGCTTCAAAAGGGCGGCTCTCGAAAGAATTCCGGGAGCCGCCCTTCTTTATCGGTGCCGATGGCGATTACGCCGCCAGAGCCACTTCCAGCTTGTGGAAGTTCAGTTTGCCCGCATTGTCCGCGTCCACCACCACCGTTTCGCCTTCGAGGAAATCCCCCGCCAGCAACCGCAACGCCAACGGATCCTGCAACAACCGCTGGATCGATCGGCGCAACGGACGGGCACCCCAGGCCGAATCGTAGCCGTCGTTGATGATCGCCTCCTTGGCCGCCGGAGTCACCTGCATGGTCACCTTGCGGGCTTCCAGCATCTTGTCCACACGGGCCAGCTGCAGGTCCACAATCACCTCCAAGTGCTTCTTCGAGAGCGAGTTGAAGACGATGATGTCGTCCACCCGGTTCAGGAATTCGGGCCGGAACGTCTGGCGCAGCGAGTCCAGCAGGCGCTTCCGGATCTCCTCCGTGCCGTTCTTCGTCCGCTGGTTCACGGAGAATCCAATCGGGGTCGATTCGCCGATGACATTGCTGCCCACGTTCGACGTCATGATGATCACGGTGTTCTTGAAATCCACCACCCGCCCGTGGCCGTCCGTCAGCCGTCCGTCGTCGAGGATCTGGAGCAGCGTGTTGAAGACATCCGGATGGCCCTTTTCGATTTCATCGAACAGCACCACCGAGTATGGACGCCGGCGCACATGCTCTGTCAGCTGGCCGCCCTCGTCGTAACCCACATATCCGGGAGGCGCGCCGATCATGCGGGCCACCGAGTGCTTCTCGCCGTATTCCGACATGTCGACGCGCACCATGGCCTTGTCGTCGTCGAACATGAATTGCGCCAAAGCCTTCGCCAACTCGGTCTTGCCGACTCCGGTCGGTCCGAGGAAAATGAAGCTGCCGATGGGCCGGTTGGGGTCCGACAAGCCCGCCCGGTTGCGCCGGATGGCATTTGCAACGAACGAAACAGCCTCATCCTGGCCAACCACACGCTCATGCAGGCGCGCTTCCATGTGGATCAGCTTCTGGACCTCGCCTTCGAGCATCCGCGAAACCGGAATTCCGGTCCACTTGGCCACGATTTTGGCGATATCCTCCTCGTCGATCTCCTCCTTCAAAAGGGCGGTTCCGGACTTGATGGCCTCGATATCCAAGTTCGCTGCCTCGAGTTCATGCTCGATCTCGGCCAAACGCCCGTACTTGAGCTTCGCTGCGCGCTCCCAGTCATTCTGGCGGGTTGCCTGCTCCTCCTCGGCACGAACGCGCTCCAATTCCTCTTTGAGCTGCTGAACGCGGGTGATTGCGGATTTTTCCTTCGTCCAGCGCTCCTTCAGACCAGCGGATTCCCCGCGTAGCCGCTCCAGCTCGTTTTCGATGTGGCGCAGACGTTCCCGCGAGGCGTTGTCCTTTTCGCGGTTCAGCGCCTGGCGCTCGATTTCGAGGTGCGAAACACGCCGTTCCAAGTTGTCGATCTCGATCGGCATGCTGCCGATCTGGATCTTGAGCGCGGAACCGGCTTCGTCGACGAGGTCGATGGCCTTGTCGGGCAGGAAGCGGTCGGTAATGTAGCGGTGCGAAAGCACGGAGGCTGCGACGATGGCCGAGTCCTTGATCCGGACGCTATGGTGGATCTCGAACTTTTCCTTGAGTCCGCGCAGGATGGCGATGGTGTCGTCGACCGTCGGCTCGCCCACCAGCACTGTTTGGAAACGGCGCGCAAGGGCTGCGTCCTTTTCAATATGCTTGCGGTATTCGGTGAGCGTGGTGGCTCCGATGCAGCGGAGTTCACCGCGCGCCAAGGCCGGTTTCAGCATATTGGCGGCATCAATGGAGCCCTCGGCTCCGCCTGCGCCCACCAATGTGTGGAGTTCATCGATGAAGCAGATGATCTCGCCGTTGGATTCGGTGATTTCCTTGAGCACCGCCTTAAGTCGGTCCTCGAACTCGCCGCGGAACTTCGTGCCCGCCACCATGCGTCCCAAGTCTATGGATACAAGGCGCTTGCGCTTGAGCTGGTCGGGCACGTCGCCCTTTTCGATGCGCTGCGCGAGTCCTTCGACGATGGCCGTCTTGCCGACGCCGGGCTCGCCGATCAGCACCGGGTTGTTCTTGGTGCGGCGGCTCAGGACCTGCATGATGCGGCGGATTTCCTCGTCGCGCCCGATGACGGGATCGAGTTTGCCGCGCTTGGCCAAGTCCGTCATATCGACGGAGTAGCGTTCGAGCGCTTGGTATTTCGATTCTGGATTCTGGTCGGTCACGCGCTGGGTTCCGCGAACTGCAACAAGCGCCTTCAGTATAGCTTCGTGGGTCGCGCCCTGCTTGTTCAGCAGGGATCCGGCCGGGTCGTACTTCTGGCTGGAGACGCCGAGCAATAGATGTTCGGTCGAGACGAACTCGTCCTTGAAATTTTCGCTCTCCTTGGCGGCCTGGTCAAGCGCCTGCTGCAGGGAGGGGGATACGTACATGCCCGAAGGAGCACCTGTGACACGCGGCAACGCGTTCAACTGCTTGCGGGCCTCGGCGGACAGCGCGTCGGGCTGCGCCCCGCACTTTTCGAGGACCGGACGGATAATGCCCTCCTTCTCGTCGGTGAGGGCAATCAGAAGGTGGAGCGGGTGTACGGCTTGGTGGCCGTTCTGGTTGGCCGATTCCTGGGCCTGTTGGACGGCCTCCTGGGCCTTTTGGGTGAGTTTGTCAAAACGGAATGCCATGGGAACCTGCCTTTCATTATGGTTGGAACACACGGGGCACCGTCGAATCGGCGCCCCGCGATGTTCGGTTTGGGAAACCCGCCGCGTTACACGGCTTGCTGGACGGGAGCGTCCGGGTTCTGGATCGACACCTTCACTTGGCGCGGCTTGGCCGCCTCCTTCTTGGGGAGGGTGATGGTGAGGACCCCGTTTTTGTATTCGGCGGCCACCGCGTCCGTGTTGACGGTGGTCGGCACGCCGAAGCTGCGGGTGAATTCGCCGTAGCTGCGCTCGATCCGGTGCCATCCCTTCACAGTCTCGTCCCGCTCAAACTTGCGGGTGCCGCTGAGGGTGAGGGTCTGGTTCTCGACGCGGACATCGATATCCGCAATGTTGATGTCCGGCAGATCGGCCTTGAGGGCGATGGAGTCCTCGGTCTCGAGGATATCGACCGCCGGCGACCATGGGCGCCCACTCCGGGGTTCGCTCATAAGACGGGTTACGGCGTCCTCGAAGAGGCGGAGGCCACGGTTCATGTCGAAGGTGAACGGTTCGTAGGTCTGAAGTGTGCTCATGGTTGTGAGATTCCTTTCGGATGCGGCTGGATTCGAAAACCTCATCCGATTTCAATAATAAAATATGCGCGTGATCTTGTCAAGTAGTCTATACGCCAGCCTCACGCAATAAAAAAGGGGAGGCCGCCCCGAAGGACGCCTCCCCTAAATCCAGCCTCGCGCTCCGTCTATCCCGTCACGGCGCGCGCGCTATTCCGCCTCCATGCGTCCACCAGACCCGCAGCCACCAGGCCCAACGCCAGACACAGGCCAATCCAGATCCCCCGCACTCCCCAGCCTCTTGCAAAACAAAGCCATATGCCGAAAGGCAGCCCAACAACCCAGTAGCCGAAAAGGTTCCAAGCCACCGGGGTGGTCGTATTCCCCAACCCCCGCAACGCGCCTGTAGCCACGGTCTGCAACCCGTCAAACACTTGGAAGGCCGCCGCGATGGCAAACAGACCCACGGCGGCGGAGATCACGGCAGGGTCCACCGTGTAGACCCGCGCAATCGCCCCCGGGATGGCAACGAACATGAGGGCTGAACAAATCTCAAACGCCACGACGATTCCGATGGCCGTCCACCCGGCCCGTGCCGCCCTGGCCGGGTCCTTCTCGCCCAACGCCTTACCGACCGAGACTGCGGCGGCGGACCCCACGCCCAGCGGCACCATATAGGTAACGGCGGCGGCATTGAGGGCGATGGTGTGCGCCGCAAGACTGGCCGCGTCCAGCCGCCCCGCAACGGCGGTGGAGCAATTGAAAACGGCCACTTCGAGCCCGATTGTCACCCCTGCCGGGACACCCAGCCTCCAAAGTTCGAGCAACCGGGCACGCGAGGGCTGCATCCGGCGGAATGCTTCGGGGTCCTTCAGGCGCACGGCCATCGCCATGACAAAACAAAGCCAAGTGCGCGCGATTACGGTGGACAAGGCGGACCCCCTTATACCCAGCGCGGGAGCCCCCAGGTTTCCATAGATCAGCAGCCAGTTCCCGGCGAGATTCACAAAGTTGGCCGACACGATGGCAAAAGCGATCGGCTTGACCTGGTGTATCCCTTGCAAATACCGGCGGAACACGGACTGCACCAGCAGCAGCGGGAGACTCCACATCAGGACCCGTGAAAATTCAATCGCATGCTCCCGGACTGGAGAGCGAACGCCGATCCACCCGAGAACCGGTTCCGCAGCCACGATGACAGCCATCAACGGGACCGAGACCAAGCCGCTCAACACCAAGCCGGAAGCCATGGAGCCCCGGGCCGCGCCCCAATCCCCCGCTCCGAAGGCCTTTGAAATTATGGGATCGAGGCCGGACATGATCCCGATTCCGAAAATGGCCAGCGAATAAAACAGAGCCGAGCCGACGCTGGCCGAGCCAATCGCCGCGGCAGGGTCGGGTAGCCGGCCCACCATGATGTTGTCGACCACCGACATGGCCATCCAGCCCAGTTCGGCAAGGGCAAGGGGGATGGCGATCTTCAGCATTTGTTTGATCATCGATTCGGTCGTGAAAGGCGGCGCTTCCAATCCAATGGTAATGTTCTAGAATCGATCATGCGCCGACCCATTGTTTCCATCGTCACCCTGGTCACAACCACGTTCGTTTTGGCCGGCGAAGTCCTCTACCAAAAGCCCCCAAGAGAAGTTCTGGACGCTCTCATCGCGTCGCCCACGCCACTGATTTCGGTCAGTCCGCAACACGATTACGCAATCCTGATGCAGGGTGTAAGGTACCCGTCCATCACGGAGGTCGCCCAGCCCATGCTGCGTCTGGCCGGCATCCGAATCGATTCCAATACCAACGGCATGCACCTGGCACCCAACTATGTTTCGTTCGCGATCAAGAAGCTTTCGGATGCGACGGACATCGCAGTGTCAGCGCCCGCGGATGCCAAACTCGGCGCGCCGGTCTGGAGCCCGGATGGAAAGCAATTCGCGTTCACCAACACGACCAAGAAAGGGCTGGAACTCTGGATTGGCACCACAGCAACCGGGAAAACCCGCCGGATAGAAGGTGTTGCGATAAATGGTGTCCGGGTCGGGGGAGGCCGCGGCGGCGGAGCTAGCGGACCGGTGGAATGGATGGGCGACAGCAAGACCCTGGCGCTGCACCTGGTTCCCGCAGGGCGCGGTCCCGCTCCGGTCGAGGCCAGCATCCCCAAAGGGCCGCACACGCAGGAGAGCCTTGGCCACGCGGGCCCCGCACCCACCTACGAGGACCTGCTCTCCAACCCGCACGACGAAGACCTTTTCGACTACTACGCCACCTCCCAACTGGCTTGGCTGGATTCCACGACCGGCAAGACAACGCCTCTGGGCAAGCCAGCCATCTACACGCTGGTCAACCCCTCCCCGGACGAAAAACATCTGATGGTTGGGCGGCTCCACCGGCCTTACTCCTATCAACTGCCAGCGGGGTCTTTTCCGCAGGACGTGGAAGTTTGGGACCGCACCGGCAAGGTTGAATACAAGGTTGCGGCTCTCGGCCTCTCCGAACGCGTTCCGATAGGCGGCGTCCGGACCGGCCCCCGCTCATACGAGTGGTTGCCCACCAAGTCCGCCACCCTGCTATGGGTCGAAGCCCTGGACGGTGGCAATCCAAAAGAGACCGTGCCGTTCCGCGACCAGATCGTGGAACATGCAGCCCCATTCCAAGGACAGCCCAAGCAGGTCTACAAGACGAAGGACCGGTTCCGCGCCATCCGGCCCTTGGCCGACGGCAAGGCCCTGGTGGATGACTACGAACGCGCCAAACGCATCGTCAGGACTGTGGAGGTGGACCTGGACAAGCCCGGCTCCGATCCCAAGATACTGTTCAGCCGCAACGAGCGGGATGCGTACCGGGATCCGGGGACGCCCGTCTATAAGGTGACGCCCGAAGGCCGGCGAATGGCCGTCCAAGCCGGTGACGAAATTCTGCTGTCGGGCTTGGGAGCCTCGGCCACTGGAGACCACCCCTTTGTGGACCGGTTCAACCTGGCGACCGGGAAGTCCGAACGCGTCTTCCAGTCCGGCGGTGAAGCCTACGAAATCGTCGAAGCCGTCCTGGACGACAAAGCCGGACGACTCCTGACCCGGCGGGAAGGCCCAACCACCCCACCGAATTACTTCATCCGCACGGGCGACAAACTGACTCCGCTCACAAATCTGAAGAACCCGGCACCCCAAACCGCCGGAATCACCAAGCAACTGGTCAACTACAAGCGTTCCGACGGCGTCCCGCTGTCCTTCACTCTCTATCTACCTGCGGACTACAAGCCCGGAACCAAGCTGCCGGCAGTACTCTGGGCATATCCGTATGAATTCAGCGATGTGGACACGGCGGGACAGGTATCCGGCCACGCCAGCCAATCGTTCACCGAGCTCAACTACCACCAGTTGGCGGTACTGCACGGCTATGCATTGATTGACAACGCGGCCATGCCGATCATCGGCGATCCAGATACGGTAAACAACACCTACATCGAGCAGCTGACCATGGACGCCAAGGCCGCAATCGACAAGGCGGTTGAAATGGGCGTTGTGGACCGCGACCGCGTGGGCGTGTTCGGCCATAGCTATGGTGCCTTCATGACCGCAAACCTGCTGGCCCACACCGGCCTTTTCAAAGCGGGCGTGGCTGAGAGCGGT
>CAIYDY010000215.1 GCA_903925015.1 uncultured Acidobacteriia bacterium | reverse complement strand
GGATGGTAGTGGCCCTTGTCCGCCGGATTGATCGCGGGCAAATCGCTCTCGCGCCCGTAAATGAAATTCACCGTGCCGCGGTCGTCATGCGCAAACCGCAACGTCGCCTGATGGCGAGGCGTCGCCTCGGCCTCCGCCGCCAATTCCTCGTACGTCGCGTGAATCCGGTTGGTCTTGTAGTCCTGCGACACAGGCCCGGCGATCCGCACCGGCACAAACTCGAAACCATCTAGCTTCGGCGGCTTCACATCCATCGGATACAAGGTCTTCGCCCCGGCAATGTTGGTCTCCAGCCGGATTGACGGGGTATCCCCAATCGTCTCCATGCTATAGATCGTCCGGTACGGAACCTGCACCAGCCATCCCTTCGACGCCACAAAAGGCTCCTGGCCGTCAATCGAGAACCGGATCTGCCCCTGCGTCACCACCCACCACTCGCGCGTATCCGCATGGAACCGGCGTGGGGTCTTCGTGCCCGGCGCTTCCGAAATGTAGACACCCTTTAGATGTTCGTCGTCCAGCACCACTTGGTGCCAGTTCGACTGGCCCTTGTGCTGCGCCAAAAGATCGGCATAAACATAATGCGGACGGTTGTTCCCGGTCCACTCGGAAGGCTGGATGGTCTTCGGACCCCAAGCCAGAATTTCATTGCGCTGCGCCGTCAATCTTCCAACGGACGCAGTGCCACCCAGGATGCAGGCCGCGAGCCCGGCGGCGGTGAGTAGTTTTTGCATGGACCTATCATATGCCCAAAGCCCTCCCCTCCGTGTGGGGAAGTGCTTTCCGGTCTGCAGTCGGCTTTCCCTCCGGTACCGTGCCCTCAAGGCCCGTACTTGCGCGATTCAAAACTCGAACCGGAAACTTCCCTGCACCTGCCGGGGCTGGAAACCATACGGGTTGAACGACCGGTTCATGGTCACCACGCCGTTGCTGCCCGGCGCGTTCATGCCCTGGTTGTTGAAGACATTGAATACGTCGATGCCGACCCGCAGCGTGCCACGCTTCTCGGTCAGCTTGAATGTCTTCCGCATGGAGGAATCCATTATCCAGTTGAACGGCCCCAGCCGGTACTGGTTGCGGAATGGATTCAGCCCGTTGTCAAACGCAACGCGCTGGGTAACGCCATTCGTAAGCTTGATATAAACCACGTTGGTGTCATAGTCTCCGGTCACTGCACCGGGGGTAATAGCGGCCAGTGTGCGACGCTATTTTGCAAGAACATGAAATATTCCCTGACGTCTGTAGAAGCACTGTCAAGTCGTGATTTTCATCGAAGAAAAAATAAAAACAATGTTGACCACTTCACAAAGCGATGGTATCCTTCCCGTAGGTAATTGGACGCAGTACATTATGAGTAGAGTCAAAGGGCTTATCATCAATATCGTTCTGGCGATTCTGGTCGTTGCGACATGGGCTTGTTCGGCAACCCACTTGCTATGGTGGCGCAGTGCTAGTGTTCTGTGGTAATTTTTAACAGAAAGATGAGTATTTCAATGAAAGCAAATTTCAAAATCGTCGGATTTGCAGTCTTGTGTCTCCATGTCTCCAATGCTTCAGAGCCCTCTGAATTCATTGTTGCCTCCCTAAAGCCCGTATCACCGGACATTCCCAAGCGGTACTCGGGCGGCCCCGGCTTTGAGCGCGCATCGTGGTCTCGGACTTCTCCGAGGTGGCTTATTCGAACCGCTTACCCGGACTATCTCGACCACCCTGAGCGGATCTCGGGCCCCTCGTGGCTTGATTCTGATTACGCTTTGGAGGCAAAGATGCCGCCTGGAACAACTCAGATTCAATTTCGGCAGATGGTGGCTGGACTGCTGGTGTCGAGGTTCGGTCTGGCGTTCCACGAATTCCCGAAGGATTTGGACGGTTGGGTGATAACGCAGGCTTCAGGGGGCCACAAGCTCGCGTCTGCCGAAGCGCCCGCGTTCGGAACTGACGCTAGAATTGCAAACCAACCTCCCAAGATGGACAAGCAGGGATTTCCAGTCCCTAGCCTTGGCGGTGCCGAAATGACATATTCGGACGGGATTGCACATATCAACTTGGTCGGGGCCTCCATGAGGGTATTTCTAGGCCGCCTTGGGTTGCTGTTCCCAGGGGTCCTATTCCAAGACAAGACGGGTTTGGCGGGGAAGTACCTGTTTCGCGTTGCCTTTCCCGCTCCACCTCGGCCGCTTCCGCCTGAACTCCGCAACGGACAGTCAGCTTCTGTTGGCGAGGATGGTCCCCAGATGGACCCGAAGGCTGTAGCGGCGGCCTTGGAGAAGCAACTTGGATTGAAGATGAAGGCCGCAAAAGTACAAGCCCAGTTTATGGTCGTCGACAAATTGAACAAAACTCCCACGCCGAATTGAGAAGGGCTTGGCTCGACCATCATAGGCCGTTCGCTGGTTTGCCGAGGCTCAAGTATGAATGAATCCAGACATCTCGACAGTCAATCGCCAACCCAAGCCGGAGAGGGCCTGTTTCGACCGGGCCCTCAACTCAGGTTTCCAATCGGAAACGGTCGGGAATTGGTTCGGTTTCCCCTGTCCGACAGTACAATCAACGCAGCGTCGAGGGATCTCAACCTGCTCACCGCTTGCCTCGGGTTCGCATCGGTTCCAGAACACGCGCGACGTCTGGCAGCGGCGTTTCCGTTCGAATCTGGCCAGGCTGAAATGGCTCTGGTACTCAAGCAGCTCCAAGCTGCCGGAGCGTTGATTTCCCAGGATGAACTGCTGGGAGCGTGCCGTTCATCCAAAAGAGATCGTTCGGGCCCGTACCAAATCGATTGGCTTGCGATACCCACGGGATCGCGTCCGAGGGAATTGGCGCGGGCACTCCAAAGCTACATCGCCAATCAGCAGCAGTTTGGACGCCAATTGAGGTATTGTGTTATGGCAGACGAGGACGACCTTTCGCGCCCAGCACTGGAGCGAGAGGCAAGGGCGCACAACGTCGCAATCTACTACGCCGGGCCGAAGGAAAAGGCTTCATACGCAAGGATCTTGTGCAGCGAGGGCGACTTGCCCCTCGAAACCGTTGCGTTCGGCTTGCTTGGTTCTTCGGATTCCCGTGCAACCGTGCGGACGGGCGCCAATCGGAATGCGATTTTACTGCAGACTCTGGGAGACAGAATCCTATCTGTCGATGACGATACCGTCTGCCGTACCGGCCGCGCTTCAACGGAATGCAAGTCGCCACACCCGAGCTTTGTCTGTGGCGGTGATTACTATGAATACTGGTGTTCCAGAGACATTGAGGCGTCCGTCTCAAACGTAGTCCCTGTTCTTTTGGATCCATTTGCGGAGCACGAGCAATTTCTTTCGAGAACCGTTGGCGAATCGGCGTGGACCTCCTGGGAGTCCGGAAGCGGGGATCTACTGCAAATGCTGGATAATATTTGCGGTCACACTACCGAGGCGATTTTTCGCAGGAAGGGTACTGTAAGGGTGACGTACAACGGATCGGTTGGAGACAGTGGATTCCGTTCGGACATCGGCATCCTGACCAGCTCGAATCCATCAACATTGGATCGGCTGGCAGTCGATCCCCATGGCTTTCGAGCACTCCTCGCGTCGCGGGCGCTTGCGAGACAAGTTCAGTCGCCTACTGTCATCCATGGCGAGAGCCCTTCGCTTGGGATGTTCTTCGGCTTGGACAACACCGACATCCTCCCTCCCTATGTCCCAATCTACCGGGCTCAGGACAGACTTTTTGCCGCGGTTCTATCGAAGTGCGACAGCGATTGCTTTTCCGCCCACTTGCCTTTCACGATGGAACACAAGCCGGATGCCCCGCGCGCATATCTGCCGGGACGAGATAAACTTGGGAGCGTTTCCGATGTGGTCGCTGCCTTGGTTGCAGCTTGGCAACCATCCGCTGGCTCCACGCCAAGGGAAAACATGATCTCATTGGGCTGCCACCTGCGTTCGGTTAGTCGGCTCAGTGAAAGGGATTTTCGAGACATTGTTCGAACTGTTTTGGTCGCCCGCGCGGCCGGTTTCGCCCGGCGATGCGAAGTATGGATTGCTAACCACCGGTCGTTCGTCCCCGAAGCTTGGATCGAGGAATTGAACCAACGGGTGGAAGCTGCGGCAGTTGCGGCATGCGCCGATCCAATGCAAATATTCGACTTTGAAGCCAACGCCGACTCCGGGTGCGTTTCCGCTCGGTTGCAGGCGCTCACGGCTAGCTTCGCGGAGTTGCTGATTTGGTGGCCGGCGATTGTTGATACGGCAAACTTGCTCAAAGCGAGGGGCGTGGAGTTGGGCCGCCAACTGTAACGTATGGTGCGCTTTCTGTTCAGAAGTGGTCCAAGGACCTCGGATGCCATGGAGTGTAATATCATGTTGAACACCGTAATCTGCTGCGTGGATTACGACGATTTCTTGAGCTTGACGTTGCCTGTGAATATGCTTGTTCTACCGCGACCCGGCCGGATAACTGTGCTGACCGCGCCGTGGGACCGGCGTACGCGGTCTCTTGCCTTGGAGCACGGTGCCGATGTTTTTGCAACTACCGCGTGGCGCGAGAACGGTATGTTCAACAAAGCCCGAGCCCTCAATGAATGGCTGAGGCATGTGCGCACCACCCAAAATTGCGGTTGGGTGCTAATGCTTGACGCCGACATCATTCTGCCCCGTGATTTATTTCTGGAATGGGAGAGATTGGTGTCGGACACCCTGTATGGGGCGAGGCGGCGAATGTGCCTCTCAGAGAGCGACTGGCTCGAGTTTTCAGCTGGACGGAGGAAGATGGAATCTTTTCCTACCGCCGATCTGCCAATTATCGACGGCAGGGTATGGGGCAAGTGTCCAACGGGGAATCCTGCGGCGCTGTCCGGCTATTTCCAACTTTGGAACTGCACTTTGGAATCAGCGCCGAAACACTTGGTGGAGTTTCCGACGGCCGCCGAATATGACGTCTATTTCGCACTACAGTTTGCCGAGCGGCAGCGGCTTTTCCTGCCGGGTGTGGAGGTGCTCCACTTGGGGCACCCGCGAATCAATTGGCGCGGAAGGCAGACGGAAAGATGGCAGCCTGGATCAGCATGATGTAGCCCAAGTAGCTTCCTGTTCTCCTAGAACTCGAACCGGAAACTCCCCTGCACCTGCCGGGGTTGGAATCCATACGGGTTGAACGACCGGTTCATGGTCACCACGCCGTTGCTGCCGGGCGCGTTCATTCCCTGGTTGTTGAACACGTTGAACACGTCGATGCCCACCCGCAGCGTACCCCGCTTCTCGGTCAGCTTGAACGTCTTGCGCATGGAGGAATCCATGATCCAGTTGAACGGTCCAAGCCGGTACTGGTTGCGGAACGGATTCAGCCCGTTGTCGTACGCCACCCGCTGGGTGACGCCGTTCGAAAGCGGGATGTAGACCACGTTGGTGTCATAGTCGCCGGTCACGGCACCGGGAGTGCCGTAGGGAATCAGCGGTGTCACAGCGGATTTGTAGTTGGCCGGAATCCCGATGTAGCCGTTCGGCACGCCGTTGGCGTTCTTGCTGTTGATGCGGCTGGGCGAGATATAGCCGTTCCAGTAAAGGTAGGCCGAGTAGCAGCGCGCCTCGGCGCTGGTCTTGGCCGTGGCCGGGGTCGCTGTGCAGTCCTGGATCGGCACCGACTTGCCGTAGGTCTGGACACCGGCGTCGGTGAAATTCCAGTTGGAGGCGTCGAGCGCAAACCAGGAGCTCACCAGCGTGCCGCTGCCGGTCATGGTCCAACCCCCGACTATGGTGTCGAGCCACTTCGGAGCGTTATGCAGGAACGCTTGGCGCTTACCCACCGGCAGGTTGTAAATCCAGTTCCAGCGCATCCGGTGCTGGGGCACGCCGGTGTCGCGGGCGTAGTTCAGGAAGTGGTTCAGCGCGGCGGGGTCCGTGGGCACCGAGCCCGGCGCATATTGGGCGGCGATCGTGCCGAGGCCGTCGCGGAACGAATTGCCCGCCAGCCGGTAGGCGTTTGTCAGCGTATAGAACCACTGGAATTGCAGTCCCTTGCTGAACCGCTTGTCGATCTCCACGGTGCCGGTTTCCGAGTTGCTGACGCCGGTCTTGGAAAGCAGGTTGATGGTGGTGTACGCAGTCGTGTCGTAGATGCGGCGGGCCGTGTTGGCGTAGGTGCCGGTCGGAGTGGGCAGATGGGTGGTGGTGTACCAGTTGTAGTCCGTCATCTGCGGGTTGATGTTGTCCAATTGGTCGAGGTTGGACCCGTGTTTGCCGCTGTACTTGATCCGGAACACCATCTGGTGCCCCAGATCCTTCTCGATTTCCGCGTTCCACTCCTGGACCTTGGTGCTCGGCAGCTCTGTGGCGAGGCCGGTCACGCTCTGGCCAACGCCCAGCGCATTGGGGTTGGTGATGTCGACGGGGTTCTGCGAGTTGAGTCCGGCAATGATCGGCGAGGCGTGGGTCAACAGGTAGCTGTTGGTCGCGTCGGGGCTGTAGGCGGAACTGTTCGGGTTGTACTGGAACGTCGCCTTGAAGGGCAACTGGCTGGAGAACTGTGCCAGGAGTGTGCGCAGGGGCAGGCCGGAAATATAGAGTCCATAGCCGCCGCGCAACACAAAGGCCTTCTTGCCGTCGAAGAAGCGGTAGGCCGCTCCCATGCGCGGGCCGAAGTCGTAGAAGTTGTTCGGGAACAGGTTGGAGGAAAGGCCGGCGTCCTTGGCGCTCTCAAATTGTACGTTCACCTTCTGGAAGTTGGTGATCACCTGTTGGGTCGTGGCACCGTGCTGCAGGTAGTAATCAACGGATTCGGACAAGACGACCTTGTGGTTTTTCGTGTCGAAGGTATTCAGCAGGTGGTTGCTGTCCTTCCATGCGGGGTTGATGTCCCAACGGAGGCCCGGGGTCAGTGTTAGGCGTCCGCTCACCTTCCAGCTGTCCTGGAAGTAGTTGCCCATCGTCTTTTGGGAGACCTTCATCACGCCGCGCGAGAGGTACACGCTATAGGTAGCGGCATCGCCGAGGAAGAAGTTTGCTGCGTCATAACCGGTGTTCCCAACCGTGGTTGGCGTAGTTGTGGATCCGCTGGTGGAACTCTCCAGGGATGTTGCAAGACTGTTGAACGTCGCGGAACCGGAGATATTGCCTTGGTCGGGCTGCAGCCGCTGCACTTCGTCGTGCCAAGCCCAGCCGAATTGGAACGTGTGGCGGCCCTTGATCCACGTGTAGTTTTGGGCGGCATTCATGATGCCGCTGGAGAGGAACCTGCGGTTGTCCCCTTCAATATAGTTGCTGAATCCGATCGAAGTGATGTTGGGGAATCCGATCTGCCCGTAGGGGTTGGGGAGCCCGAGGCTGGTGGCGAATTCCTTCTGGGCATCCGGCGGGCCCGCGATGGTCTTGGTGGTTTGCCAAGTCTTGTTGAGCAGGTTTTCCACGAAGAAACTGGTCGAAAAGACGTGTGTGTCGCTCAGTGCCGCACCCCAGCTCTGCATCGGCAGGTAGGTGACGTTGGCCTCGTAGTTGGCTGTGGGTACACCGTTGGATCCGCTGGTTCCGAGGAACCACGAAATCTGCTTGCCCCAGTTGGCCTTGGCGAAGAAGTTGTCCTTCTGCGAGATCCGGTGGTCCACACGGATCGTCATCGGGTTGTTGTTCTGGTTGGGGAGGCCGCTGCTCCCGAAGGCGTACTTCAGGTTCGCCGTGATGTTGGGTTCCGTG
Source organism: uncultured Acidobacteriia bacterium (assembly GCA_903925015.1). GTDB lineage: Bacteria > Acidobacteriota > Terriglobia > Bryobacterales > Bryobacteraceae > BOG-234. Next base: position 26,519 of record CAIYDY010000215.1, on the reverse strand, counting down.
ATGTCGTTCGGCATCGGCGTAATCCCGTACATGTACTTGGCGAGCGGACTCTCACGGCTGATCGGGATGGTGTTGTTCGGAAACGGGGTGCGGAGGGTGATCGGCCTGTTGTTGATGGTCTGGATGGCGCTGGTGTTGGGGTCGTAGAGCGTGATCGGGAGCCCGGTGCTTGTTTCGAGGCCTGAGAAGTCGCCCTTGCGTTGCGCCGCGGTGGGCACGGAGTAGGATCCGACTACACCCTGGCGCAGGTAGACGGCTTCACGTGAGACGAAAAAGAAGGTCCGGTTGTGGCCGTCGTAGAACTTTTTCCCGTTCAACCCGAACGACGGGAGGACGACCGGGCCGCCGAAGGAGCCGCCAAATTCGTTGCGGATCAGCTTGGGCAGTTGGAAGGGGGTGCCGTTGGGATTGAAATCCTGTAGGTGCTTGGCGACGCCGCAGCAGTTGTTGCGTGCGGTTTCGTAGCCCGAAACGTGGTAGGCGTTGGTGCCGCCACGGGTCGTAATGATGATGGAAGCGGGGGAGGACGATTTCGCGTTGCCGGTGCTGGTCTCGATCCGGACCTCGCCGATTGATTCGAGGCCCTGGAGTCCGGTGGAACCGCCGAACTCGCGGTTGTTGGCGGAAGCGCCGTCCTGCGAGTAGTTCGTCGAGTAGGTCATCATGCCGCCGGTGCGCGCGCCGTCGTTCACATTGCCGCCGTATTCGATGCCCGGGGTGACGTCGGAGATCAGCGTGTTGAGGTCGCGACCGTTTACCGGGAGTTCCTTGATGCGCTGCTGGTCAAGCGTGGTTGCGTCGGTCGGATCGGTCGTTGTCACCAGCGGTGCCGTGTCGGTGACTTCAACGGTCTGGTTTACGTCACCCAGTGTGAGCCGAGGGTTGATGTCTGCCAGTTGCCCGGTGGCCAGGACTAAGGTCTCCTCCCACGCCTTCATGCCTTTGGCTTCGCAGCGGACGCGGTAGCTGCCGATCTGGACCGGCGGAAAGACGAAAAATCCGTCATTGTTCGAAACCGTGCCGGACTTAATACCGGTATCCAAGTGGGTGATGCTGACTTTGACGCCGGGCATGACGGCTCCGGTGGCATCTTTGACGGTCCCTTGGAGCGTGGCTCCACCGCTCTGGGCGAAGGCGCAAATGGCGCTAAGGATGGAAATGGCGGCTAGGCGCGCAGCGAATTTCATGCGTGTTGAAAACTACCCCTTGGTGGTCCAGTATATCGAAAGTTGTGCTTTAGCGCTAACGGCGATTGGCGGGAGTTCTGGCCGTCAGGACTCGTGGAATGCCAGCCAGGTCCGGGAACGTTTGGATGTCGTTCCAACCTGCCAGCATTTGTGATAGTTCTGCTGCCTGTCCAATGCCAATTTCCATGGCGAGGAGTCCGCCTGGCTTCAGGGCGTGGAGGGCTTGCGGGATGAGACGGCAGTAGATTCCGTAGCCGTCGGTACCGCCGAAAAGGGCCAGGCCGGGCTCGTGGGCTACAACCTCGCGCTGAAGGCTGGGCCGGTCAGCTTCGGCAATGTATGGGGGATTGGAGACGACGGCGTCGAGGGTATGGTCGGCGAAGGGGCTGAGCAGGTCCGCATGGACGAACCCGGTTTTCGCGCCCAGTTTCCGCGCATTACGGTGCGCTATTTCCAGGGCGCGGGCTGAGATATCGATGCCCAGAACGGGGCCGGACCAGCCTTCGAGCGCCAGCGTGATCGCGATCGCCCCTGATCCCGTGCCGACATCGACCGCGATCCCCGACCGCGACCCCAGCTTCAACGCGCATTCGACCAGAAGTTCGGTCTCGGGGCGGGGAATCAGGACGTCGGGGGTGACGGCAAATTCCCGCCCGTAGAATTCCTGGCGCCCGGTTATGTACTGGGTCGGTTTGCCCGCCAGCCGCTGGTGGAGGTACCGACCGTAGTGGATCCATTCCACCTCGCGCAAGGCACGGTCGGAATGCGCGTAGAACCAGGCCGCATCCGGGCGGAAGCCGAGGGACCCGGGAACGGACAGCGCCTGTCCGAGAAGGATTTCCGCGTTGAGGCGCGGTGCCTGAATTCCAGCCCGTTCCAACAGATCCCGACCCTGGCCAAGGGCCTCGCGGACGGTGAGAAATCCGGTCACAGGTTGAAAAGATTCTTTAGGAATGAATCGAAGGCCGCGATTCTGGGGAGCCGGACGGTATCTTGAGAGACCCAATTGTTGTCTTGTATCGATGTTTGGATGGACTTGGCTGGTTTGTACACGTTCGAGATGCAGCCGACCAGCGCCTTCTTTCGCGAGGAGTGCTTCTTCTCTTCGAAATCTGGCTCGGCGTTGGAGACAAACGCTCTCGCATGTCCTAGGAGACTGGGCGCGAAGTGCTCGGCGCAATCCACAAGGAGATCCTCGAGTGCCCCTTGGTTGGCGTTGTCGGGCAATACGTAAATACCCGCTCTCGGTTTGGTACCAGATACACAGCCCGGCTCCACAGGCATCGCTAGGTGCGGTAATCTCTTGCCAAGGCTTTGAACAAAACTGCTGAATCGCGTCTTGGGGTCATGCTTCTCGTCAGCGTCGAGGAGGGCGCCGATGGCGTGCGGATCCTTAAGCCGGGAGAGCATCTCCTCTATGTCTTCTGCAATACGCGAGTCGCCTCCGGCGCTGCTTACCGCCAGTGAGTGGGTCGGGCCTTGAAAAAAAACAGGTACCGCCACGCGCTTGAGAAGATCGTCGTTTATTGGCCAAGTAGTCGGCAAGATTGGGTGCCAGTAGGAATCCAAGTCTTTTCTGAATTTGACGCGGGAAAGGTCAGCCATTTTCAGCAGCCGACCGACGAATTCGACGTCGTGCGGCCCTTCGACGACGAGGTATCCGTGTTCCATCCCGCTACCTTACGTCCAGGCCGCGGTTTGCGCGAAGTCGGCGCACGAGGTCTGCATCCATGCGCTGCACCCGGTCTGGATTGCCTTCTGGAAAAATCTTGTAGAGCGTAAACTCTTCGGTGTTAGGCTGCGGGTAACCCATGATGGCGTCAAGCGCTTCGAGACTGTGGGTTGTGGCAAATAGTTGCACGTTGTACTGTCTGCATGAAGCCACCAACCACGAGAACACCTTCGACAACGCGGACGTGTGGATTGCCGTCTCAATCTCGTCGATCAGCAGGACTCCATTGCTCGCAGACGGTATTGCCAGTGCCATCGCCACTATTCGCCTAATGCCATCGCCAAACATACTGATTGGGACGATGCCAAGGTCTTTGTGCTGGACTGACAGGCTGGCACGCTTCCCGTCGGAAGAAAGAATCTCCAAGCTGACGATCAGCGGATCTATCTCGCTCAGGAGTTTGCTGATCTCTTCTTTGCGGAATAGCTTGGTCGCCTCGGATAGATCCCTTATTTGCGGTCTCTCAACCCGGTGAGCGAATGGCGTTATCGTTCGGGTCGGTAACCAATTGGGCGACGGTATTTGCTTCTTGATACGTTCCCGTGCGTCCAGCCAGATTGTGAACACCTCGTCGGGCGTGTTGTCGATGCGAACTTTTAGTTCCACGCCTTCACGGGCCAACTGACGTTCTATGGCATCGACCACTTCCCCTTCGTCATCGCGGATGTAGCTTGGCTCCAGGACGGTACCAGCGATCGGGACGCAGCCCGCTACAACTGTGTGGTCGCGACCCGACATTGTTCCTTCAAGGTCTATTGGGTATACATCTTGAGCGCTTTGATCCGGGTTCCCACCAAACAGCCAAACGTACTCAGAAGCTTCTAATTCTTGGCTTGGCCTTAGATCTCGTTGTTGTGCAATCCTTACCCATGTCCGAATTTCGGTGGGCCTGGCATAGAGCGCAATAGCCTCCAGAACACTCGTCTTCCCCGAATTATTTCCACCTACAAGAACATTCACAGCCGACAGTCCCTCGAAGGTCATGTCCCGAAGGCCTCGGAAGCGATGGATCGTCAGACTGTCGAGTGCGAGGCTCATATAGTGTCCAGCCTACGCCGCCTGGCCCTCCAGCCGCAGCTTCTCGGTCTGGTAGAAATTCGTAAGCGCGTCCATGATCTGGTCCAAGCGGCCTTCCATGACCAAGTCCAACTGATGCAGTGTCAGGCCGATCCGGTGGTCTGTCAGACGGTTCTGCGGGAAGTTATACGTTCGGATCTTTTCGCTGCGGTCGCCGGTGCCGACCATCGTCCTTCGTTCAGCCCCGATCGCGGCCTGCTGCTTCTCCAGCTCAAGCTCGTACAACCGCGAACGCAGCACCCGCATCGCCTTGGCGCGGTTCTTGATCTGCGACTTTTCGTCTTGGCACGAAACGATCACGCCTGTCGGCAAGTGGGTGATGCGAATCGCGGAGTAGGTCGTGTTCACCGACTGCCCGCCTGGTCCCGAAGAGCAGAAGGTATCCACGCGGATATCTTTTTCCTCCACCTTGACTTCGACTTCGTCCGCTTCTGGCAGCACCGCCACCGTGATCGCCGAGGTGTGGACGCGGCCCTGGGTTTCCGTCGCCGGGACACGCTGGACCCGGTGCACGCCGCTTTCGTACTTCATCCGGCTATAGACTTTGTTGCCGCTGACGAGCGCCAGTACTTCCTTGAGGCCGCCCACCGAAGATTCGCTCGACGAGGTGACTTCCACCTTCCAGCGCCGGGTTTCCGCATACCGCATGTACATGCGGAAGACTTCGTAGGCGAACAGCGTTGCCTCGTCCCCGCCGGTGCCAGCGCGGATTTCGAGCACCACGTCTTTGTCGTCGTTCGGGTCCTTTGGCAGCAGCAGGAACTTCAACTCATCGTCGATCGTGGTAAGTTGCGGTTCCAGTTCCGCGACTTCCATCGCGGCCATTTCCCGCATTTCCGGGTCGGACTCGCCCAGCATCTGCCGGGCGTCGGCCAGCTGGGAGTCGACGCGCTTGTATTCGCGGTACTTGCCGACGATCTCGGAAAGGTCGCTGTGCGCCTTGGAGACTTTGCGGTATTGATCGCCGTCGGAGATGATGGCCGGGTCGGCCATCTGCTGGGTCATTTCTTCAAAGTGCTTCTCGATCTGGTCGAGTTTCTGTCCGTACTGCATTTACGCGATCACCAGTTCCCCGCCTTGGCGGGCTTCCAAATCCATTGCGCCCTCAAGGGCGCGCACTGCGATTTCCGCTTGGTCGTCCGACGGCGGCTTGGTCGTAATCCGCTGGGTCCAAAGCCCCGGAGCCGTGAGTACCGAGAGGAACGACCCGCGCTTCCGTGCGGCAAACCGGATCAACTCGTAGCTGATGCCCACCACCACCGGCAGCAGGGCGATCCGAATCGCCATTTTGGCCAGCATGCCCTGGACCGGGATGAACATGTACAGGATCATCGAGATCAACATGATGACGAACATGAAACTGGTGCCGCAGCGGGGATGCCAGGTGACAAATGTCTGTGCGTTGGCGACTGAGACCGGTCGGCCGGATTCGAAATTGAAGACAACCTTGTGTTCCGCGCCATGGTATTCGAACATGCGGCGCATATCCTTGGTCAGCGACATCAGCCACATGAAGGTAATAAAGATGGTCAGGCGGATGAGGCCATCCACAAGGTTGAATAGCACTTGGCCCTCGAAGCCGGGCGTGTTCAGGGCCGGGACGAACTTCGAGACCATTGTCGTCAGCTTCAGCGGGACAAATTTGTAGGCAAACAGGAAAAATGCCAACGAGAAGAGGAGCTGGACGCCCATCATCCAGTTCGAGATGGGCTTTTCCGGTTCCTTGCCTTCGGTCTTGGCGTCCGATTCTTCAGCCAGCGCATGGTTGGCGGAAAACTGGAGCGCCTTCATGCCCAGGGACATTGCTTGGCCGAGGACGCCGATTCCACGCAAAACAGGCCACTTGAAATAAGCGTGTTTTTGGGCGGGACTGACAATGGGCAATTCCTCCATGGCGATTCCGCCATCGGGCTTGCGGACGGCAACACAATAACTGTGGGGGGCCCGCATCATGACGCCCTCCATCACGGCCTGCCCGCCGACAAGGGTGGCCTCGCCGCCTTCAAGAATCGGGAGCATCTGGACGTGGGTGAACAAGCGCAGGAAATTGCGGAGAGTCAATGGGGGAGCCTCAACCTTTCAGTATAGTTGGATGCGCTGGCTGGGGATTCCGGTTCGTTGCCATGCGTGGGGTGGTCCTGGAGCCACATTTCCTTCATAACCCGGTTGAGTGGAGTTTGGTGTACCCTGTGGCTGTGGTGCGCCGATTCCTACAATTCGCATTCGGCACGCTTCTGGCAATTCCCGGAGCAATTTCCGGTGCGGCGTCCGTTCAAAAGGCCGATGCCGAATTCGCCCGCGTCCCTTTCGCAAAATGGGTTGAGGAGGGGCGAACCTCCCAGCTGCGGTGGGGCTTGGAAATTCCAGCTGCCGCCCTCTCCTCCCACCAGAGGTTGGTTTTGCGCATCTCTGTCCGGGTGGACGGCCGCGAACTCGAATCGCGCCGCGACCAAGGCGATTTCCTGGTTTTGGTCCAGATCACTGATTCCGCGGGGGTTGTGCGCCAGGACCACACGGTTATCGACTTGAACAAGCTGCGGGCGGGCATTGCGGCCCAGGACCTCTACATCACCGAACACGCATTTGTGCTGCCTGGCGAGTACCAGGTCGCCATTGCGATCTGCGATCCGCGGAGCCTGAAGCACAGTTTTGCGATCCGCAAGGTCTTGGTTGCGCCATTGAAGTCCGAACCGCTCCCGGCGTCCTGGGTTGGTCTGCCCACAGTGGAGTTCGTCCCCGGTATCACCGAGCCGCCGGATGTCTGGTATCTGCCCTCGATTGAGTGCACGCCCAGCCTGGAGCTCAAGACTTCAAGGCCGGTCCACCTGCAGATTCTGGTGAACACGACGCCGTCCGAGCGCAATTCCGGCCTTTTGACCGCGATGCGCCGCAACATGGCGCTGGCGGTTCCAGCCTTGAAGGTTCTGTCGAACATCCGGCTCGCAAACGGAACCATGGACGCCGCGTTGCTGGATCTGACGCACCACAAGGTCGCGGTGGAGCAAACCGATGTCCGGAAGCTGGACTGGCCCCGGTTTGCGGAGTTCTTCAAGGCCATGCAGCCCGGTCTGGTGGACGTTGCGACGTTGGCGGGCGAATGGAAGATGCGACAGTTTTTCCGGGACGAGGTGGAACGTCGTCTGAACCGGAGGACGGATGGAACCAACGTGGTGATTGTGATCTCAGGACCCGCCTTTTTCGACAATCAGGAGCCGGTGCCTTCGGAGCCGCTGCCGCCCAACCCCGACCGGCGGCTCTTCTACATACGCACACGCAATCTGGTTTTCCGTCCCGGCGTGGGCCGTGGGGGACCCAGCGGATTCGGGCGGGGATATCCGGGCCGTGCGCGCCAGGGCATGCGCCCACCGGTCATGAATGAGGCTCCGAGGATGCCGATGCCCGCCGATGACTTGGAGCGCTCCGTGGAGCCGCTCGGTGCCCGGATTTTCGACGCTTCCACGCCGGAGGAGTTCCGGCGAATATTGGGCGTGATCCTCGATCAGATTGGAAGGTCCTGACGGGTGCGACTCGCGTGTCTTTTGTTCCTGCCGGTACTGGTGTTCGGGCAGCCGGGTCCGCCCCTGGGCGGCGTGCGGGACCGCTATTTCAACCGATTCCCGTTTGAAAAGTGGCAGCAGGAGGGTCCGGCGTCGGGTCTACACTGGAGCTACAGGATCCTCCCGGCTACGCTATCGGCCCACCAACGGCAGTCGGTGCGGATGGAGATCCAAATCGACAAGGGGGAGGTGGAGGCCCGGCGTGAGCCGGCGGGCGGGAATAGGGAGTTGGCCATTCTGGCTGAGTTCCAGGATTCGCAGGGGCGCAAGTGGCGCACGCACGACATTTTCGACCTGACGAGGATTCCGGCCGGAGCCAAGGGCCAGACTGTAATGTTGGCGCAGGACATCTTCATCCGTCCGGGCGACTACGCAGTTTCCTTCGCCATCTGCGACAGCAAGAGCTTGGACCACAGTTTCGCGAAGGTCGCGCTGAAGGTGCCTCCGGTCCGCAAGGATCCGCTGCCCGGTTCGGACGCGGATTTGCCGTCCGTTGAATTTGTCCGGGCATTGGCGACGCCGGACAGCTGGTTCCAGCCGTACCTGCGGGGCCGGTTGAAGCTGCCGGTGCCGTCAAAGAGCCCGGTCCATGTGGATCTGGTGATGAACATGACGCCGTCGCAGCGGGCGCAGGGGTCTTTGCGAATTTTCCGTCGCAATATGGGCGTGCTGGTTCCGGCGCTGCGGATTTTGGCCGGGATGCGTTTGGAGAACGGCAGTATGGACATCGGGTTGCTCGATTTGGTGCGCCGGAGGACCTGGGAGCAGAAAGCGGTTTCGCGTGGCCTCGATTGGAACCGGATGCGGGAGCCGTTCGCGGATACGAATCCGGGAATCATCGACGCGCAATCGTTGGCGGCAAAACGGGAGATGCTGCAGTTTTTCTGGGACAAGCTGCTTGAAAAGGCCGACGAGCCCACGGGGGATGCGGCGAAGCGGGTGGTGATCGTGCTGAGCTCCCCGGTTTTCCTGGACGGGCAGAACAAAGTGGAGCCCGCGATTGGCCCCAAGGATCCGAATCGGCGGGTGTTTTATGTCCGGTACCGCCCGCCGCCGCCCCGGATCATGCAGGTGGCACCGGACGGGTCCGCGATTCCGGCAGCGCCGTCGATGCCAGTGGACGAGTTGGAGCATGTGGTGAAAATGCTGGACGCCAAGATTTACAGCGTGTCGACCGCGCCGGAATTCCGCAAGGCGGTGGCGGCGATCATTGCCGAAATTGGACGGATGTAGTGGGCTCTTGCCGGGCGGGCATAGTACTGATAGTCCCCGCCGTGCGGAAACATCCCTTTGCCGCCGTGCAACGCGCTATACTGGAAAAGTAATTGAAGTTGATTCGCTGACGCCCATCCCTTCCGGCGCGACCATTTGTTCGAGCATTCAGTGTTTGAAGTTTGCGGTCGCGTAGTCGTACATGGAATCCCCGGAGCCCCGGAAATCGGGCAACGCCGGGCCCATGTCGCCGTCCGTAAAACTAGGTCCGTAAACGACGGGCCTGAAATAGGCTTTCGCCGATTTTGCTTCCTCAAACAAAACTGAACCTCGAATGAACACTTTCTCTGAACTGGTTACATCTCCGCTCCTGCGGACCAACTTGACTCGCCAAGGCATCACGGAGCCCACTCCGGTCCAAGCGCAGTCCATCCCCCCCGCCATGCTCGGCCAGGATCTGGTTGCCACAGCGCAAACCGGCACCGGCAAGACCTTGGCCTTCTCGATTCCGATCATCGAACTTCTGGGCAAGGGTCCCGCGAGCTCCAAGCCGCTGGCACTGGTGCTCAGCCCCACCCGCGAACTCGCGCTCCAGATTGAAGAAGCCTTCAACCGGGCCGCCATGGGCACGGGCCTGAAGACTGCCGCCATCGTCGGCGGCATGAGCGAATCCAAGCAGATCCAGCAGCTCCGCAAGGGTGCGCAGGTTCTGATCGCGACCCCGGGCCGCCTCCAGGATTTCCTGGACCGCAACCTGGTTTCGCTCGAACTGGTCCGCATCGTTGTTCTCGACGAAGCCGACCGCATGCTCGACATGGGCTTCCAGCCCGCCGTCGAAGCGATCCTCAAAAAGACGGCAAAGGAACGGCAGACCCTGTTCTTCTCGGCCACCTTCGAGGGCGCTGCCGAAAAGCTGGTCACCCGCTACATGAAGAATCCTGTCCGGATTTCGGTTGGTTCCACCACCCGTCCCGCCGACAAGATCGAAATGAACGTGTACGAAGTGGACCAGGACCGCAAGCTCGGCCTCCTCAAGATGCTTCTTGAGAACGAGCAGGGCTCCTTCCTCGTCTTCGCGCGCACCAAGCACGGTGCCGACAAGCTCGCCAAGAAGCTTTCGACGGGCGGCTTCAAGTCGACCGCGATCCACGGCGACCGTTCGCAAAACCAACGCAACCAAGCGTTGAAGGGCTTCCAGGAAGGCTACTACCGCGTTCTGGTTGCCACCGACGTAGCTGCACGCGGCATCCACGTCGACGGCATCTCGCATGTTGTCAACTACGACCTGCCGCAGGCCGCCGAAGATTTCATCCACCGTGTGGGCCGTACGGGCCGCGCCGGGGCCGAGGGCGTCGCTTCGACGTTCGCCACCAGCCACGAACGCAACGACATCCGGAACATTGAGCGGATTCTGAAGATGAAGCTGAACCGGAAGGACGTTCCGCAAGGTTTGGCGCGCGAGGAGCGCAGTTCGGCTCCCGTGATCGTCATGCCGAGCCGGGAATACGGCCAGCGCGATGCCTCCAGGGGTTCGTCGCAGGGTGAAGGTCGTGCGCAGGGTGGCGGGCAGGGTGGTGCGAAACAACCGTACCAGTCCAAGTCGCAGTCGTTCCGTCCGGGCCGCCGTCGTTTCGGCAACTAGCTTCTAGCGATTTCTTTTCTCTTCCTGTTTTTCAAACAAGGGCATCAGGTTGCTTTCGATCCAATCGAAGGCTGCCTCGATGCCCTCTTGTTCGTAGACCCGCCCGATTCTGGCCTCAACCTCCGAGGCGTCCCCGAATGCGGATAGGAACCGGTTCGCGGTCATGCGCTCAAATCGGGCGCTGTCCAACACGCCGATGTCGCGCAGGATGCGCTTCCGGGCAAACAGGCTGAGCACGGAATCCCCGATCCATGCCTCCTCCAAAATCTTGCGACGACGTTCCTGTCCGGTCAAAAGCACCTCAAATGCAATTATGGAACGTGGACTTTCGGAGTGAGCTGGAAGCCGTGCTGCCTTCGGACCTGCCGAACCGCGCGGATGTGGTGGAAAAGACGGCGCTGCATCTGGAGCGGATCGAGGAGACCAACAAGCTCTTCAATTTGACGCGGATTGTGTCGCCCAGGGATGCAGCAATCAAGCACGTGCTGGATGCGTTGATTCCATGGCGGTTGTTCGTTGGGGCGAAACACTTGCTGGACGCCGGCACAGGCGCGGGTTTTCCAGGGATTCCGCTGGCGATTGCGCTGCCTGATTTGCGGATCACGATGGCGGAATCGACTGGTAAGAAGGCCCGTTTCGTTGCTGATACCATCGCGGCGCTCGGCTTGGCCAACGCGGCGGTTTCCGCAGAGCGGGTGGAGGATCTGACAACGGCGGTCCGGTTCGACCTGGTGACCGCTCGGGCATTTGCCCCGTTGGGCCGTGCGCTGGAGTTTCTCGCACCTGCCTTGAAATCCGGTGCGCGGGGGCTCCTGTACAAGGGGCCGGACATTGAGCAGGAAATCGCCGAGGCGGCTCCGCAAATGAAAAAGCTGCGGGCGACGGCGGTGGAAGTGATGCGCTACGACCTGCCGGATTCGATGGGTAGCCGCCGGATCGTGGAGGTCCGGCTTTTGGCTCCGACCAGCGCCATTAGAATAAAAGTATGAAACTCCGCGTTGCGTTCTTGGTCCTGCTGGCTGTTGGGGTGGGTGTATTTGTCGCGATGGGGGCGGGTCCGGCCCTGAAACAGGGCGATGTGGCCCCCGCGTTCCAAGGCGTCGACCAGCACGGCAAGACGATCCGGCTGCAGGATTTCCGGGGCAAGTCCGATGTCGTCTTGTATTTTTATCCGAAGGATGGCACGCCCGGGTGCACGGCCCAAGCGTGCTCGCTACGGGACGGTTACAAGAAGATTGAAGCCGCGGGGGCGGTGGTGATCGGAGTCAGTGCGGACAGCGCGGAAAGCCATGCGAACTTCGCCGCAGCCCACAGCCTGCCGTTCAGCATCCTGCCCGATCCCGACCATTTGCTGATCAAGATGTATGGCGTCGGAATGCCGATTATCGGGATTTCCAAGCGCACGACGTTCGTGATCGGACGGGATGGAAGAATCAAAGCCGTTATCCCCTCCGCCCGGACGTCGGACCACGATCGGCAGGTGCTGGAGATTCTTGGGGGGGCCGCTTCACATTGACCCTGCGCGATTTGCCGTCCGTCCACGAACTGGCGGGGCAGTTGGACCAATCGTTGCCCCATGAGCGGTTGGTGGTGCTGGCAAGAACCGTGATTGCTGCCGCGCGCGAGTCGATTTTGCGGGGTGAGGTTCACGGCAAGTCTCCATTGCAGGTGGCGGAGGACGAGGTTCGAGGGTGGAAATCGCAGTCCCAGCGCCGGGTCATCAATGCTACCGGTGTGGTCTTGCACACGAATTTGGGGCGGGCCCCACTGCCGGAATTGCCATCGACTGCAGGCTACAGCAATTTGGAGTATGATTTGGCCACGGGAAGGCGCGGCAAGCGTGATGTCCATGCGGGGCGGTTGCTGGAGGAGTTGCTGGGGTGTCCGGCCATTGCGGTGAACAACAATGCCGGAGCCCTGTTCCTGATCCTGAACGAGCTGGCGGCGGGTGGCGAGACCATCATTTCGCGCGGGGAGCTGATCGAGATCGGGGACGGATTCCGGATTCCGGAGATCATGCGGCGGTCGGGGACGGAATTGCGGGAAGTCGGGACGACGAACCGGACGCGGATCGAGGACTACCGGGATGCGATTACGGAACGGACCCGGGTCCTGCTGCGGGTGCATCCGAGCAATTTCCGCATGACCGGGTTTACAGCCCGTCCGGAGCTGGCGGAATTGGTGGCCTTGGGTCGGGAACGGAATATTCCGGTCTATGAAGACTTGGGGAGCGGATGCCTGGTGGATTTGCGTGCCCATGGGATTCCCGAGCCAACCGTGCAGGACAGCTTGGCGGCTGGCGCGAACGTGGTTTCGTTTTCCGGCGACAAGCTCCTGGGTGGATCGCAGGCGGGCATCATTGCCGGGGATACCGTGTTGGTGGGGCGAATCCGGCGCAATCCTTTGTTCCGTGCGTTCCGGCAGGACAAGCTTGCCACCCACGCCTTGGAAACGGTGGCGCGTCACCTGCTGCTGGGGGATTTCGACCGGATTCCGGCGTTGCGGATGATGCGCTTGACATCCGATGCGCTCCGGGTCCGCGCGGAAGGCTTGGCGGCCCGGATTCACGGCGCGACCGTCGAGCCGGGTGAATCGGTAATCGGTGGGGGCTCGACGCCCGCTTTGGCTCTGCCGACGTGGCTGGTAGTCTTACAAGGGAGAGAAAAGGCGTCGGCTTTGGAGCGTCGGCTCCGGTTGGGTGATCCGCCAATCATAGCCCGCATCGAAGCGGACCGGGTGATTTTGGATCCCCGCACCATCTTTGCGGAGGATGAGGATGCCGTGGTTCGCGCGATTTCAGGGAGCGCGACAGCCGGGTGAGCGACTACCTGGCCGCTTCGGCAGGCAGGACAGATGTGCGGACCACGCGCCCGGCCTTTCCGTCGGCAAGGCTGACCCCGTTGGATTCGAGGACGGTGCCCGTCGTCTGGTCGAGATTGGTCCTCGCATTGCGGTGGTTGATCAAAGCCGAGATCTCGCTGGCCTTGGCAGTGGCCAGATCGCGCTGCTGTTGAGTGACGTTGTATGTTGTCGATTCGCCAGCCGCGAACTTCTTCTTTTCGGCGTCGAAGAGTTTTTCCTGCAGAATCCGGTTCTGCACGGCCGCTTGGTAGCGGGCACGGGCTTGGCGGATGGCGACGACGGCATTCGAGACATCCACCTGGACTTGGTTGACGCTTCGGGCGTGCTCCAGTTGTTGCTGGCGCAGGGAGAGTTGGTCGATGCCTTGGTCGGCCAAGGCTTGGCGGTTATTAAGGGTTAGCCTTGCGCCGCCGCCGAAACTTTCGGTGGGGAAGTTCTGCCGGACAACCTGGCCCAGGGCGGTGCCGACGCCGCCGACAAAGTAGGGGTCGGCCGTGGTGCCGCGCACTCTCCGGGCTGTGCCTGCAAGGCCGGTGGTGCTGCGGCTCAGAGTCACCTGTCCAACAGGCAGCACGCCGTTCCTAGTGCCTAGCGAGGAGACCTCCGCGGTCTTCAAGGAAACTTCCTCCGATTGGATGTCGGTGCGGTTCGCCATTGCCTTCTGAACCAGTTCCGGAACCGGCGGTAGGTCGTCGGATGCGGTCATCTCCAAGTGGTCGAGCGGCACGATGCGCACCGAGGCCAATTCGCCAGCCCCAAGCCCGGTGCGGCTGATCAGATTCTTCAGTTGGACTTCCTGTTGTTCTAGGGCGATTTCGGAGTTGACCAGCGCCTGTTGGGCGATGGCGACCTGGTTGTCGGCCGTGGTGACATCCAGAGCTGCAACCGCGCCGAGTTCGAGCCGACGCTGGTTTTCCTTCAGAAACGTCTCGGCAGCCTCCAATGCACCCTTTTTGGCAGACCGGTCCTCGTGGTCGGCCACCAAGGCGAAGTAGCTGTTGAGGACCGAAAGAACGGTCCGTGAGGCCTGGGTCTTGAACGTCAGGTCCGAGGCGTCCAAGTTCATCTTGGATATCGTGATGTTGCGACCGCCCACTTTGGCACCAAAACCGTTCATCAGGTTCTGGGTCATGGAAAACGAGAGCGTCATCGACGTGGACGGGTTCAGCACGTCGGACGGCGCGTTTTCATTCAGGAAGTGGTTGCCGTAGCTGACGGTCAACGAGCCGCCGGAGAGGAATCCCTGTTGTATGGACCCGCTGTAATCGCGCTTGTTCTGCACGATGACCTGGGTGACGGACTGGGTCGCGTTGGATTGCGGCAAACTGCGGTGGCTGAGGGAGGTGGATTCCTGGAAGGTCGGGTCCAGTGTCTGGGTGACGGGGCCGATTTGGGAAACCGTGGCGTTGCCGTTGGCGCGCACCTGGCCGCTGTTACCCCCGCTGACTCCGGCGGCTTGCTGGCTCCCGAGGACGCCTTGGCCGCTGGTGTTGGAACTGGCTTGGCTGGAACCGCTCTGGACGCCGGGCAGGGCACCGCCAGCTTCCGAGCGCTCCAACCTCCAAGCGAGCAAGACCGGGTTGTAGCGCGAGATTTCGAGATCGATGTTGTTTTCGAGGGCGAGCGCGATGGCGTCCGCTGCCGTCAGGTAAAGGTTGCCGCCCTTGATGAGGGCACCCAAGCGGCTGGAATTGCCGAGCCGCACGTCCGGTACGGAAACTGCGAGGTATGGTCGCTTGTACATCGGCCCGACAGGCCGAACCGGTTCGATGGATACGGCGTTTTGGGCCCAGGCCGTGGCTTGCAGGAGGCAGAAGGAGAGCCCGAGTGCCATCGGCTTGCGGAAATGGAACAGGAAGGGTCGCGGCATGTTGGTCTTCCTTTCCTATTTGACAGGTACTGCTGAGGGGCCTTCGCTCACCTTGCCGGCCATTGCCTCGGTCAAGGAGATGTGGTTGACTTCGAGCGTCGCTCCGATGGCTTGGTCGAGCGCGATCCGTGCATGGCTGTAGTTGGCCATCGCCTGAACCTCGGAGCTTTGCGCTGAGGCCAAGTCCCGCTGGTCCTGGACCACTTGGTATGCCGTGGATGCCCCGAGGTCGTACTTGCGCTTGTCGCCGTCGAATGTCTGTTGCGATAGTTTGCGGGCCTGCACTGCGGCGACGTAGCGCGCACGGGCCTGCTGGATGCCGATGACCGCGTTCTGAACATCGACGCGGACCTGGTTGATCTGCTTTTGCAGGTTCAGCTCGTTTTGGCGCAGTTCCAGCATGCTGGTGGCGTAATCGGACTGCGCGGCCCGGTTGCGCAACGGAATGTTGAGTGAGAATCCAGCCGAATAGTTCGGGTAGTTGCGGCGGAAGATCTGTCCGAGGGCGCTTCCGAAGCCACCGGCGAACACTGGAACACCGCCCTGGGCCACCGCGAACGCCGTGGCGTCTCCGGAAAGGCCGTTGTTGGTGAGTTCGCCGAATGCTTGGAGCGTGGGCTTGAGGGAGCTCTTGATTCCGACCAGGTTGATCTTGTTGCTGTCGAGATTGATCTTGTCGGACTCGATCTCGACCCGGCTGTTCAGGGCGGCCGCGACCAGTTCCTCGACCGGGCGCATGTTGTCCTTTTCCGGGATGGAGAAACTGTCGATCGGCATGATGTGGACGTTTGCCAGATCCGAGGTGGCGACGCCAGCGCGGCTGAGCACGTTCTTGAGAATCGTTTCCTGCTGGAGCAGGTTGGTCTGGGAGATCAGCTCATCCTGCTGCGCGGTGAACAACTGGGCTTGGGCGCGAGTCACTTCGATTTCGGCGAGGGTGCCGATTTGCACCTGCTTCTGATTGTTGTCCAGCAATTGCTTCGCGGTTTCGAGTGCCGCGCGCCGGGCTTTCAAGTCTTCCGTGAAGCTGACCAAATCCCAGTAGACGTTGAGCGCGGCAGTGACGGTGGTAATGACCTGCTGTTTGAATTGAAGGTCAGTAACCTTCAACTGGTTTTTCTGGACCTTGATATTCCGGTTGTTGACGGCGCGGCCGAAACCATTCAGGAGATTTTGGGTCACGGTTAGGTCGAGATCGGCGTTCGTATAGGGGTTCAGGCTGTAGAACGCGCTGTTCACCTTCTGGTACTGGCTGGCGAAGGTCAAGGTGGAGGACAAGCCGAAATCAGTGTTTTGGGAGTAGGAAGCCTGGAAGGTCCGGGTGTTGATCACCAACGACTGGATGCCGCTTAGGACGGTGTTGCTTTGGGGAATGGTGCTGTGGCCGAAATTGGTGAATGCGGTGACGGAGGGGTCAAGCGAGGGTATCGACGGGCCGAGCTGCGTGAGGACGCTCGAGTTGACGCCGCCGCCTGACGTCGCCGGGGCACCGTTCGTATTGATGCTGACTCCAGCCAGGCTGACCGAGGTCGGGCCGGCTGCCACACCTTGGCCGACACTGCGGAGCAATCCACCGGCTTGGGCGCGGCGCAGGACCTCGCGTGCGAGCAGCGGGCCGTAGCGCTGTACTTCGATATCGATGTTGTTTTCCAGAACCAGAGCCACAACATCCTTGGCCGACAGGTACAGGTTGCCTGCCTTTACCAGCGAATCCAACCGGGACGTGTTGGCCAGATTGATTGGCGGAACCACGCGCGGCATGTAGTTTTTCAGGAACCCGTTGGCCCGGCCGGCGTGGGCCAGGTCCGGGGCCGGGTCGATGCGGATGGCGTTTTGCGCGCCGAGCGGCCCCACCCCCAGGGAGAACATGGAGAAGATCAGGCAAATGGCGGTGGCGCCTCGGAAGCTCATACGCGAATCTTGTTGGACCTTCATTCGTTTGGTGTCTCTGGCTGTCGTGTGTCGGACCGACTAATTCCGGACCGGTTGCTCAAGTATCTGTAACGGTTGAATGCGTCCGTGGGTTCAAAAAGTTTTGGCGGCGTGTTCCGGCTCCAAAATTGAACCTGTAGACGGGCGAGAGGCTAATTCCAATGGTATAGTAGCGTTGGTGACCTCGCAAGCAGGCTCGGTACTCGAGCTTTTCCAGCAGACCGGAGCCTACCTCTCCGGCCACTTTCGCCTGACCAGCGGGCTTCACAGCCCGAACTATCTGCAGTCGGCGATTGTACTCCAGCATCCCCAACATGCACAGACGCTCGGGATGGCCTTGGCGGCCCGAATTTTGTCCTTGTCGGGCGGAAGAAAGATCGATGTCGTGATCGCTCCGGCGCTGGGCGGCCTGATTATCGGCCACGAGGTGGCACGCGCATTGGGCGTTCCGTTCATTTTCACGGAGCGGGCAATCGACAGGACGATGTCATTGCGGCGAGGTTTTTCCTTGAAAAAGGGTGCACTGGCCGTTGTGGTCGAGGATGTCATCACCACCGGTGGCAGTACCCGTGAAGTGATCGATATCGTACGCGCTGCCGGGGCGGTTCCCGTAGCTGCGGGTTCCATCATCGACCGGAGCGGCGGGGCCGTCGAGTTGGGTATTCCGCGGGCAGCGCTGGAAACTCTTCACGTGGTCGCGTATGATTCCGAGACCTGCCCGATGTGCAAGGCAGGCGATCCAGTGGTCAAACCGGGCTCACGACCCGCCTAGCGCGACTTCCGATGCTAGCGAACTAGCGAACTCCCGATAGCCAGCTTTCGAAATCCAGTTCCGTAACCGCGCATCCGTCCAGATACCTTGGCAGGAGGAGAGGGTCGGCATGCCGGGACACTAGCCCGTGTTCGCAGGTGGTGGCGCTTTCTATGCCGAATTCCCGCAACCATGGCAAAAATTCGGGTGCCGTGACGCCACTGGGATAGCAGAAGTGTTTTGGGTCGCGTCCAGTTATCTCCCGGACTTCCAATGCATTGTCCCGGAGTTCCCGCAGGAAGAGGTTCCGGTCGTGCGGCGTCCGGTGCCTGTGGGTGTGGAGTTGGATATCGACTCCCGCCCGCGATGCGTCAGCGGTCTCCTCGGGTGTCATCAACTGGAACAAGCGGTCGGCCAGAATCGAATCGTAGTCGAGACCGATTGTTTCGGCAAGGCAACGGGCAACCTTGTCGCACTGCTCGGCGGTCAGGTATTCGGAGTCGACTTGTTGCACGTAGCGCGCAACGGCCTGTTCACGGGCTGCCGAAGTAGCGTACTCGGCCCAGCCGCTCTTCCACATCAGGTATTTGACCATCAGGGAGAAGACAGGCAACTGGTATTTCATGTACCAAGTTGTGAGGTACAGGGTGGAAGGGAAGTTGTATTTCGCCATGGCGGGCATGGCGTGCTTCGAGAAGTCATGGAAGCCGTCGTCGAATGTGATGACGACGCTTTTGGGTGGCAGCGTCTTGTTCTTCACCCTGACCAAGGCTTCGGACAGCGGCAGGACATTGGCTCCCCAATCGTGAAGAAATGCCATGCGCTGGCGGAAAAGCTCCGCAGGCATGTACAAGCCACCTTCCCAGAGATGCTCGTCACGCAATGATACGCCGTGGTAGCAGAGGATCACCAATTGGTTCCGGCGCAGGTAGCGGGTTGCTGCCCAGAGTGCTCCAGTGGACCGCAGCCCCCGCAGCACGACCGATTTCAGTGGATTCCCAATTCCCATTCGGCTCTATTTACAACGCTAGCTCTATTTTTGCACTTGCACCGGTGTCGGCGCGCAAGGCCGGTTCCGATCCGGCGGTGGTCCGCGGGTCCAGCGGTATTCCGGGCCTAACATGGAGTTTGGCCCGCCGGATTCGCATCACACTCTCATACGACGGAACGGATTTTCATGGTTGGCAGGTCCAGCCCGAGCCGAACACGATCCAAGGTATTCTGGAAACCATTGTGGAGGGCATTGAGGGGAAACATGTGCACGTGGCCGGGTCCGGCCGCACTGATGCCGGCGTGCATGCCCATGCCCAGGTCGCGGCATTCACACTGGAAAATCCGATCCCTCCCGACAACCTTCTCCGTGCGATCAACCGGCTGCTGCCACCGGCGATCCGGATCCTGTCGGCAGCCGAGGTTCACCCCGATTTCCACCCCCGCTTCGACTCCATCGCCAAGACTTACCGCTACACGATGCAGCGGACCTATCCATGCTCTCCGTTCGAGTACCGCTACGTCTACCACCATCCGTATCCTCTGGACGAGGAGAAGATGATCTCTGCGGCTCGGCTCTTCGAAGGCGAACATGATTTCACCCGTTTTGCAGCGAAGGATAACAGGAGTTGCTCCAAGGTAAGGACCATCTTTTTGTCCACACTGGAGCGCAGCGGCGACAAGCTGGTTTACACCGTCCGGGGCTCTGGCTTCCTGAAGCACATGGTGCGAAATTTGGTGGGAACACTGATCGAGGTGGGGCGCGGGAACCTCGACGGATCGAAGATACCCCGCAAATGTGGTGCGACAGCCCCCGCCCGGGGACTGGCATTGGTATCGGTGGAATACCCCGGTTGGTGCTCGGGGGACGAGCCGGGTCCGGCGTGATACCCTGAAGCCGTGCCCTGCCTCTATGACCTCGACCCCGGCGTCGACTCGCCCGAAATAGTCCGGATGTTCGTCGAGATCCCGCAGCACTCGGCGAACAAATACGAGTACGACGGCAAGCTGGGTGTTTTCCGCTTGGACCGCGCGCTGTATTCTCCGCTGCACTATCCGGGTGACTACGGCTTCATCCCCGGCACCTTGGCAGACGACAACGATCCGCTGGACGTACTTGTACTGGTGCAGCAACCCAGCTATCCCGGCGTCATGATCGAAGTCCGGCCCGTGGGCGTTCTCAATATGGTGGACAGCGACGAGCAGGACCAGAAGATCCTCGCCGTTCCCAACCGCAACCCGCGCTACGACCAGATCCACACGATGGACCAGATCTTCCCGCACGTCCGGCGCGAGATCGAGCACTTCTTCTCCATCTACAAGGAATTGGAAGGCAAGGTCACGACGATGCACGGTTGGGGTGGTCCACGCGAGGCGCGGAAGGCCATTACGGATTGCCGGAACCGCTATTTGGCACTGCACAAGCCCGATCACGCGCCTGTTGAAGACTCCGTTTCCGAGTAGCTTTACAGAGAAGCTTTCAGAGTAGACACGCGTGGGAAGGATCCGGGTACTTTCCGACAACGTCGCCAACAAAATCGCCGCTGGCGAGGTTGTGGAACGGCCAGCCTCGGTCGTAAAGGAACTGCTCGAGAATTCACTCGACGCGGGCTCCAAGAGTATCCGTGTCGAAATCGAGTCCGGTGGGCGCCGTCTGATCCGCGTGGCCGACGATGGCTGCGGGATGCTCAACGACGACGCGCTTCTGGCTTTCGAGCGGCACGCCACCAGTAAACTCCACGACATCAAGGACCTGTTCTGCATCGCCACCCTGGGTTTCCGGGGAGAGGCGCTGCCGTCGATCGCTTCGGTGTCGCGTCTGCTGCTGGAGACGCGGTCGCTGGACGAATCGACCGGCACCCGGGTGGAGATTGCCGGGGGGAAGATTCTGGGTTGCGACGAAATTGCTCGCGGTGCCGGGACGACGATCTCGATCCGCGACCTTTTCTTCAATGTGCCGGTGCGGCGGAAGTTCCTGCGGTCGGAACAGACCGAGCTTGCGCATATCGCATCCCTGGTGACGCATTACAGCCTCGCGCATCCCGACAAGACATTCGAGCTGTACAGCGGAGGTTCGACGCTGCTGTATGCAACTCCCGTGGAAAGTTTGCGGGAGCGCGTGTTCCAGGTATTCGGGGCTCCGCTGCTGGATGATCTGCTGGAGCTGGGCGAACGGAAGCTGTCGCTGCCCGACGAAGACCCGTCGGAACCGGTCCTTGAGTACACTGTGCGCGGGTTTGTGTCGCGGCCGCAGGTCCAGAAGAACAATAGGAACTCGATTTTCATCTTTGTGAACGGACGGCTGATCCGCGACCGGTTGATTCTCCACGCGATTTCCGCCGCGTACCACAATCTGATGCCACCGGCGTGTTTCCCGTTCGCGCTGCTGTTTCTGGAGTGCGATCCGGGGGAGGTGGATGTGAATGTCCATCCATCGAAGACCGAGGTCCGGTTCCGGCACCAGACGGTGGTGCATGATTTTGTGCGGGATTCGATCCGGGAGCAGTTGATGGTCTCGCGTCCGGCTCCATCATTCTCAGCTGCCGTTTCACCGATTCCCCCCTCTCCGGGTCCGATTCCCGTTGCACAGGCGGGCGTGGAACTTCCGTATTCGGAGTTTTCCCAGATGATGCGGGACCACGAGGCGCGCGGGGCGGACCCGGGTGCGCCGCTGGGCGAAATGCCGCCCGTTTTCGATCCTCCGGTGCCGGTCTCCGAGTTCACCATGCAACCTTCGCTGGCCCCGGTCGGTCGGTTCGACTTCGGGGATGTTGGTATCCCGGTGAACCAGGGGCCTCCGTCGCCACGGCCGGAACCGGCGGCGGTTGTCCCGTTGAAATTGCGGATTCCCGATACGCACGGGGCGTTTCCGGCGGGTGCGTCGGGAACTGGCATGTCGGCGAACATGGAGCGCATCGGGGAACTGCGTCCCTTGGGCCAGTTGCACAACAGCTTCATCATCGCGGCCGGGGTGGACGGCCTGTGGATTATCGACCAGCACGTGGCGCACGAGCGCATCCTCTTCGAGCAGGTTCTGGCACAGCAGGCTGCGGGTCAGGTGGAGGTGCAGCAGCTGCTGATGCCGGTGATCCTGCAATTGACGCCGGGGCAGCAGATTGAGTACGCGCGGATCGAGGACGAACTGCGGGCGTCGGGCTTTGACACCGAACCGTTCGGCAACCGCACCATCGCCGTGAAAGCCGCACCCTCGGCCATCGGCATGGGCGATCTGGAGCGCGTGGTGCTGGAAATTCTGGAAATTGCGGAAAACGAGCTGCGGTCGGTGTCGTTGGCGGATTTGAGGCGCGGGATCGCGGCGTCGATTGCCTGCCGGGCCGCCATCAAGATCAACACGCCGCTCGATCAGCGGAAGATGGAGTGGATGATCCGGACGCTGGCGTCAACGGAGTATCCGATGGCCTGCCCCCACGGCCGTCCCGTGGCCCTGCAATACGGGACACGGGAAATTCTCAAGGCATTCCATCGGATCTAGTTCCTTCGACCAGGTTCTAGAAATACAGCTTTGCGCCCAACTGGACGATCCGGGGGTCACGGTAGCCCGTGATGGTCCCGAAAAGCGTGCTCGTGTTGTTCGTTGAACCGAAACCACTGGGATTGGTGTGGTTCAAGGCGTTCGATGCCTCCGCACGCAGCTGGAACCGGAAACGGTTTTCGGGCCCGAAAGTCACGTTCTTGGAGAATGAGGCGCTCAGTCCGAGGAAGCCGGGGCCTACGAGGATGGTACGGCCCGCGTTGCCGACGTGGTGGTCGCCGGCGACGGGGTTCTTGAAGCAGGCGGTATTGAACCAGGATGTTCGTGTGCTGGTCCAACCGGCATAGGGATCGCACAGCAGGTCCGGGCGGGCGCTGGCGGAGCTGGAACCAAGAAGGCCCAGTGCTGCGGGATCGGAGTTGGACGTCGTGACCGTGTACGGCAGGCCCGTGTACAGGCTGGCGATGCTGGAAACCTGCCAGCCGCCGAGGGCCTTGCCGACCAATCCCTTTTGTTTCTTGTAGAACGGCAGCATGTAGATGCCGTTGATGTTGGCAATCTGGCGGCGGTCGAAGGTGGCGCGCGCGTACTCGCTCTTGAAGTTGTAGCTGTTCTGGGGCGCGTTGGAGCGGTCACTGCCGTTGTCGGTCATGTTGCGCGACCAGGTGTAGGAGACGGAAATCTGGTTGTCGCCGCTGAACCGCTTCTGGGCGAACACCTGCAACGAGTGGTAGTTGGAGTTGAACCACGGCTCCACCACGTTGATCGCGTTGTATCCCTTGTAGGGCCGGAGTGCGTTGAGGGGTAGTTCCGCGGCCGATGAGGTGTAGTTGGTGCTGGCCGGGGCGAATCCCGAGGTGTAGGCCAAATTCGGCTGAACCTGGTTGATATCGATGATGCCCAGCAGGTGCGTTCCCTTGGTGCCGACATAGGCCGCGCTCACCAGCGTGTTCCGCGCCACCTGACGCTGCAGCTCGAGGCTCCACTGCTGCGAGTAGGGCGTCTTGAACTGCGTTGGCGTTCCACGAAGCACTTTCGGAGTGAAGCTGACTGCCGCGGTTCCGGCGGCCGGGTTGTCGAGCGTGACGTTGGAC
The DNA here is from genome assembly GCA_903925015.1 of uncultured Acidobacteriia bacterium. GTDB lineage: Bacteria > Acidobacteriota > Terriglobia > Bryobacterales > Bryobacteraceae > BOG-234. Next base: position 3,120 of record CAIYDY010000215.1, on the reverse strand, counting down.
AGGGTGACCGAATTCACGTAGGGCGGATTGGCGAAGATGTTCTGCTCAAACGTTCCCACGAGGGTGGAGTCATAGAAGATGCCGTAGCCGCCACGGATGGAGGTCCGGCCGTCGCGGTACGGGTCCCAGGCGAAACCGAATCGCGGCGCGATGTTGCCGTTGTCCTGGCTGGAGACCTTGCGTCCCCAGGGGGAGTTCTTGCCGTTGATGATGATGCCGTTGAGGTAGTTCTGGGCGTTGGTGGTGAGCAGACCGCCGGCGGTGAGCGCGGGTGCGTCGGACGCCTTGTAGGAACCGGGGTCGAAGTTGGTCAATTCGCCTTTTTGGTCAAAGGGCTGCCGGAACATGGAGTAGCGGACGCCGATGTTCAAGGTCAGATTCGGTTTGACGCGCCAGTCGTCCAGCCCGTAGACCTCCCATTGGACGGCGCGGATGTCCGGGGTGAGATCCTCCGACGCTTGGGTGAAAGTCGAGACGTTGCCTTGCAGGAAATTGGCGAAAGACTGTAGGAAAGTCGTCGTGGTGGAGGGGGTGCTCGCGGGGGCGAAGGCAAAGGTTCCCTGGTTGCCCGATCCAGCGTTTTCGGTCTTCTGGTACTTGTTGAACGTCCCGCCGAAACGGATGCTGTGGGGGCCGAGCACCTTCGTCATATTGTCGAAGAAGTTGTGGTTGCGGTTGTAGTCGCGGTAGGGCCCGTAACCGGGGATCGAAGTGCCGCCGGAGAAGGTGAGGGTCGGCACCAGCGAGAGCGTGACGGGGAAGGGAAGCTTCGGCTTGATGTCCGGGGAGGCGTTGGAGTTGATGTAGCCGGTGGGGTCGCTCAGGATTGCGCCCCAGGAGAGGCTGTACCCGGCGTCGTTCAGCCAGGAGGGCGAGAGCGCCGAGGTTGCATGGATGTTCAGGTTGCGGCCGGGGGCGTTGGTTGAGGTGATGCCGATGTTCGGAATCGAAGAGCCGAGGCCGAAGATGCCCTGGGGTTCCTGGGTCGGGATCTGGTCCCGCAGGTAGCGCGCGGCCAAGTGGAGGCGGGGTCCGAAGTGGTGGTCTATCTTGTAGATCTCCTGCTCGAAGTTGTAGATGTTGCGGAAGAGGGAGACGAGGGTGTTGCCTGTGGTCGGCAGCGCGATGTGGGAGTAGATGTCCTTGAGATAGGCCTGTGCGACCGGGTTGATGGTGGAGGCCGGGATGGTGGTCGAGGTGGAGTTGCAGGTGCTGCCGGTATAGGACGTGCAGACCGCGCCGGGGAAAATGCCATTCGCCTGGTCCTTGGTGGGGACGGTGGCGGTGCCGTTGGAATAGGTGATGACGCGGCGGAACTCCTGGGAGAAGAAGAAGAAGGTCTTGTTTTTCTCGGTGTTGAAGTGGCCGGGGATGTAGAGCGGGCCGCCGAGGGTCCAGCCGAAATCATTGTAGTGGAGCGGGGCGACCTGCGCCTTGCCGCTGGCATCCACGTTGACCCGGGTGGCGTTGTTGAAGAAATTGTTGGCGGCAAGCTTGCTGTTGCGGAAGAATTCGTAGGCGTCGCCATGGAACCGGGAGGTGCCGGACTTGGTGACGACCTGCACCTGGGCCCCACCGGCGCGGCCGGATTCGGCGGAATAGCCGCTGCGCATCACCTTGAACTGGGCAATGGCGTCGATGCTGGGCGTGTTGAGCAGCGTCAGATTGGAACCGCGGTCGACATTGTCGGCGCCGTCCACCTGCCAGGAACTGCCGGAGTTGCGGGCACCGTTAATGGCGAAGGGGATGGTGGCGGTTTGGCCGGAGGGGAGGGAAACGCCGACATAAAGCTGGTCGACGGAAGCCGAGCTGACGCCGGGCATGAGGGCCACCAGTTGCTCATAGTTGCGGGTGACCAGAGCCGATTCGCGGATTTGGGCGCCTTCGATGGTGGTGGATTGCTCCGAACCATTTTGCAGTTCGACTTGGACGGGGGAGGATTCGACCGTGATGGTCTGCGTGGCATCGCCCAGTTCGAGCGCGATATTTACGGTGAGGGCGTCCGTGACGTTGAGTTTGATTTGGTTGCGGACGGATTTCTTGAAGCCCTTGGCCTCCACGGAAACCGAGTATTCGCCCGTTTCGAGGAGCGGCGCGCTGTAGCTGCCGGAATCGTCGGTTTTGGCGGTGCGGACGACGGCGTTGCGTTCGGAGAAGATGATGGAGACGTTGGCACCGGGGACGGCGGAACCGGACGGGTCTGTGATGGCGCCGGTGATGCTGCCTGTGTTTTGTTGGGACAAGGCGAAGCCGGCGGATAGCGCCACGGTTAGGGCCAGGCGAAGAACGGTCATAGCGAAAAATTCCCTTATGGTCACTGTAACAGCTTCGGGGGAAATGGTTCTGCGCGGGAATGGAGTTTCAGGATGGGGTTGTTGGGGACGGTGGGCGAGGTGTTGCTTGATGGCGGCGATGGTGTTTGGTCGCGGGTGCTGGCCGGGATGTAGTGATGTGTCGTGCATTTGGGTTCCTATTTGGGGTGCTAAATGGTTGGTACTGGGTTTCGGTCATGCCAGGCTGAAAGCCTGGCGCAGGCAAGAATGCCTGCCCTACGGGATTAGAGGGGGAGGGCTGGGATGGTGTCGTCCATGGCTTGGTCTATGCATAGTTGGCTGAAGAGTGCGTCTTCGGACTCCTGGAATTCGCAGAGGTATTCCCTTGCGAACTTGGCGGCACCGATGGTGTTGCGGGCCTCCTCCAGGAATTGGGGGGAGATGCGGGGGCACTGGGTGGATGGGGAGAAGAATTTGACCCATCCCTGGTGGTAGGCCCAGGTTTCGTGGAAGAAGCCCTGCTTGCCGTTGGGGGTGGAGAGGAGCCAGAGGTCGCCGTTGGTGGCACCGAGCATGGGGTTCAGGACGTGGTAGATGGGGTCGGGGACGAAGGCGGCCTCGTCAATGAACAGGAGGTTGGCGGAGAAGCCGCGGATGGTGGCCTCCCTGGCGGGGATCCCGATGATTCGTGAGCCGTTTTTGAGGGCGATGGAATTCTCGTGGCCGGGGGCGGCGACAGGCCGGACGCCCATGTTGCGGAGCATGGATTGGCACTTTTCGACGAATTCGCGGCCCTGGCGGCGGGCGGGGCCGACGATGAGGACGAGCGTGTTGGGGACGGTCCAGG
>CAIYDY010000214.1 GCA_903925015.1 uncultured Acidobacteriia bacterium | reverse complement strand
CAACTGCGGTTTGCGCCCTGCATGCCGATGAAATCGTGGCCCCGGACGAAGAGGGGGTTGGTCATCAGGATCTGCGCGCCGGGCGGGGCGTAGTGGATGTAGTTGTAACCAATAATGGTGTCGCGCAGGGTGGGCGCAAGCAGGCCGCGGATGTCCTTGAGTTTTTCGGGGTCCTTGGCGGCCTTGTCGATCATGGCCCGGAAATTCAGCTTGCGCTCCTCGTCAATGTGCTTGTCGACGAAGTAGCCGAAGGCCATGGCGTTTTTCTCGGCACCGGTCATGGCGTTGCGCGGGAGCTGGATGTCGGCGACGCGGGCGGCCATGCGGGAGGCGAGCTGGGCGTTGAGCTTTTCGCCTTTGGATACGGCTTCGAGATTGTCGGCCAGTTCGAAGATCAAGTCGGCGGGCAGGAGCTTTTGGGCTTCGAAGACCCGTTGCTCTTCTTGCACCAAGGTGACGCGGGACTCGGAATCGTCCAGCTTGGCACCGCCGGCGAGGAGCCCAAGGACGCGCTCCTGGAGATTTCCACCGGTGGCACCGGTCGCCTTCATTATCGACGTGAGACCCTGGCGTCCGGCGTCAAACAGGACACGGTTGCTCTTGATGTCGGCAAACGGGGCCACGACGGCGGCCAGAACATCGTCCGCTTTGGCGGCGGGGAGGCTGCCCTGTCGGGAGAATATCTGCCAGAGGCCGGTCAGGCCTTGCAAGGTTCCGATGGCATCTTGGCGGAGCTGGTTGTCGCGAATCTTATCCGTGGCCTGGGCGGCGGCGAGCCACGCGACGATGGTTTTGTCGCTGGTCGGTGCGTCGCCGAACATGGCGTACTGGGAGCCGAAGGTGTTCCAAACCTTGACCAGAGCCTCCACGGTTTCGGGCTCGATGGGGGCGGGACGGCCGCGGTCGATGTCGGAGAGAGCCATGAAAATCTTGAGGGGCTCGTTGTCGACGGGCTTGCGGGAAAGAGCGAACAGGGCTTCGAGGACGTCGTCGGGATCCTTCCATGCGGAGGATGCCTTGCTCAGCTTGGCGTCGTACTTGCCGTTGTGGTTCTTCGCGAAGAGGCTCTTCCAGACTTCGATGCCGCCGGGAATGTGGGGCTTGCCGTCGCGGTCGAGCTGGAGGCGGGTGGTCAGCAGCATCATGTCCGCGTTGGCGCGGAAGACGGGGCGCGCCGGACCGGGGGTCGTGATCTTTCCTCGAACCGCCGCATAGAAACGCTTCATGCGGACGGGATCAGTAAGGTAGTCGCGGACGGGACCTTGGATGCGGGCGAGGGCGTCGTAGAGGCTGGCCAGCCAGCCGTCATCCTTGATCATCAGTTTTTCGATGAACTCCGGACCCTTGTCAGGCGATGCACCGGCGAGTTCCGTCCATGCCGTGGCGGATTTAGCGCCACCGGGAATGACGGCCTTGCCTTGGCGGATTTCGAAGTTGCCGCCAAAGAAGTCGAGGACGCCAGCAAAGGCGCGCAGCCGGACGGGCGTCATGTACTGCTTCAGGGACGCGGCGGTTTCGGGGTCCAGCTTGGACATGCCGAGGTAGAAACGGCAGAGGGCGGGGTCGCCGAGGAAGGCGTCGAGGAAATCGCCGGTTTTCTCCTTGCCGGTCATCCAGTAGTCCGGCGTGTAGGAAACGGGGACGCGGGTTGGGTGGTAGTCGTAGGAAAAAGGTTTGTCGGTACGGAGGGACTGTTCGAGTTGGGCGATGGGGAAGCCGGAATCGGTGGAGAGGAAGGCGCGCTGGGCGTTGACGGTTTCGAGGACAACCTCGCTGCCGCAGCCGCCGCGCATGCGGAAACCGAGGATGCGGAGGAGGTCGTTGGTCTGGGTGGATTCGCAGTTGGGGACGGTGATGACCTTTTCGGCACCGGCGAGCTTGTCGAGTTCGCGGGCTTGGGCGATGTAGCGGTGGACGAGCTTGAGGTATTCGGTTTCCTCAAGGGCCTCGTTGCTGCGGGACGCCTGGTAGCCGTTGGTGACGACGTTGCGGGCGAGGGCAGGCAGGACGCCATCGGGATCGGAATCGCCGGAGATGGCGGCCATGCGGGCGAAGGAGCGGAGGGGGCCGGGGATATCGATCAAGGGGCGGGCAGCTGCGGCGGGGTCGGGCGTGGGCAGCGCGAGGCCGGTGCCTCCGGTTGCATTGAAAAGCGCAAGGTCGGATTCGGCGGCTTTGCGGTCGCCGGCGAGCAGGTCGAGAATGACGGCGCGGCGGGCGGCGGCAATGGCGGCGGACTTATTGGAGGATTTCAGGCCGTCGGCGGCTTTGCGGTACTCGGCGCGGGCGCCGGAATCGTGGTAGCGCTCCAGGAATTCGGCCCAGGAGTTGCGCAGTTCCGCGTCGCCGGGGGTGGCTTTCAGGGCTTCGACGTAGGCGGCGCGGGCACCGGTGGTGTCACCGGCGTCCTCAAGTTTGTGGGCACGGTCCGTGGCCGCGCTGGCCAGCAGGCTGATGGAAGAGAAAAGGATGAATACCGATACGCGCAACATCATGGAGCACCCTCGCTTACGAGTCACTCTAACACGTTGGGCGGCGGGAAGTGTTACGGACCGGGTGGTGGCGGACGGAGCGGGACCGGACGGGCGCACGGGTGGTGCGGGAGCGGGTTGGGGCCGGGTCGGCATGGTGGTGGGAGGGGTGGGGAGCATTGTTTATTGACCGGGTTTCGGGACGTGGTTTTGAGGGTTGGGGCCAGTTTTTGGAGACTCCGGGACGGTTTGAGCGGGAACAGGTTTGTCGGGATGGGTTGGTGCGGCGGAAGGCTGGGCGGCCGGGCTCGGGTTTGTTTGGCAAAAACGTGTTTGCAGAGGTTCGGCGGCGATGGAGTCGGCGGCGATGGACTCGGCTGGGGCATCCGGTTCGTGGACAGCCGGTTCGGCGGTGTCAGGATCGGCGGCCATGGGGGACTGAGCTGGAGCTGTTTCGGCTACGGCGGCTTCGGCTAAGACTTCTGCGACCGGGATAGCGGAATGGGCTGTGGCTGGGGCGGGGTCGTCCTGACGGAACTTGCGGTAGAGCATGAGGCTGCGGGCGGCGCGCTCATAGGCTCGGGTGTGGCGGGTTTCGTAACGTTCGAGGAGGGTGAAGGCGGTGTCGCCGGAGGCGAGGGTGGAGGTGGCGAGGTAGAGGGCGTGGCCGGGGTCCACCAGTTGGTGGGTGGGGACTTCGGGGGCGAACTCGTGGTCTGCCATTTGCTGGGCGAGGGCGGCGGATTCCATGGCGACACAGCGGCTGCGACGCCAGCTGGAGAGGACCATGGTGTCGACGAGGGAGCGCTCATGCTCGTCCCGGGGTTGGAAGGCGGCGTGGATATCGTGGGAGAGTTCGAGGAAGGCATCCTCGGATTCGCGGGGGACGACGGCCATTTTGGCGAGGTGTCCATGGCGAAGGGCGTTGCGGGCGCAGACGGCCTTGCCTTCAGGCGTGACGGGACCGCGGGATTTTGCTCCGTTGGCACGGGCGGCCTCAATCTGGGCGGCGGTGCGCGTTTTGGGGGTGGGGATGAAGTGCTCCATAACCGGATTCGAGTGTAGACCGGGGTATTGGGAAAACGGTGGGTAAGGGGCGTGTCGGGCAAGGCTGGATGGTGGGGTTTTGGTCTTTTTTTTGTTGGATTTGGGGGTTGGTCGAAATTTATTTCCGGCGACGGTGACTGAGGGTTGGATCGACCTGATTTTCGAGGGATCAGACGGTTCGCCCGGCCAGTCCGAAGTGGGCCGCGGCAGCGAGCATGTGTCGATCAGCGGTCCAAACTTCACGCTCGCCAGCTTCAGCAGCGCTCATCAAATGAATGGCGTCAGCGGAACGGATATTGATTCCACTTGGTGCCGCGACAACTGTCGCCGCAGTCCGGCGGAGCAATTGTTCGCTGACCGGAATCAGTTCCCAGAGCCCATCGGCAACGTGCGCTAGAAACGCAGAGGCATGGCGGTTTGCCTGGGCCTCGGTGATTCCACCCTCATTGACGCGCCGGTGAAGGATTGAGTGGAATTCCGTCAAGGCGAGGGCGGACGTCCGAATCGCGTGGGAGTGGGATAAGTGACGTTGAACCAGTGCTTCAACGAGCGAGGAGTCGGGCTCTTCCAGATAGAGCTTCGCGATGTAGGAGGTGTCGAGGTACATCAGTATCGGTCCCGGTCCTCCATCAACAACTGGTCCACATGGGAGCCCGAGGCACTTGTTGCGCGGAGTTCGCGAAGTTCACGAAACACCCGCAGTTTGGTTGTCTCGGGCATGGGCGGACGGCGACTGATGGCCTGCAGCTGCGCCACAGGTTCGCCACGCCTTTCAATCACGATCACATTCCCCGCCTCGGCCTCCCGCACCAATTCGGAAGTGTGAATGTGGAGTTCGCGGATGGAGGTGGATCGCATTGCTACATTGTAGCAACGGGGGGGGATGCGGTTTAGGTTCAGCGGCCGATTCGGGACAGACGGGTTCGGCTGGCTCGGTGGTTACAACATGGTGGAGCTGGGGCCGAGGGGGACGGGCAAGAGCCACTTGTTCCAGCAGATCTCGCCGTACTCGCATTTGATCTCGGGGGGCAAGGCAACGGTGGCGAAAATGTTCGTCAACAATGCGAGCGGCCAACGCGGGTTGGTCTGCCAGTACGACGTGGTGTGTTTCGACGAAGTCTCCGGGATCTCGTTCGACCAGAAGGACGGCGTGAACATTATGAAGGGGTATATGGCGTCGGGCCAGTTCAGCCGGGGGAAGGAGAATATCCGGGCGGACGGGAGCATCGTGATGGTGGGGAATTTCGACGTGGATGTGGATCAGCAGCAGAGGATCGGCCATCTGTTGAGCCCGTTGCCGCCGGAGATGCGGAACGATACGGCGTTCATGGACCGGATCCATGCATTTGTGCCGGGGTGGGATTTTCCGAAATTGAAGGCGTCGGAGCATTTGACGAACCATTTCGGGCTGGTGAGCGATTTCCTGAGCGAGTGCTGGAACAAGCTGCGGGCGGGGAGTCGGGTGAATGTGCTGCAGGGTCGGGTGTATCTGGGGGGGGCGCTAAGCGGGCGGGATATTGAAGCCGTCAACAAGACTGTCAGCGGCTTGACGAAGCTACTGTTTCCCTCAACGGACGCGAGTGTGCCGGACCAGGATCTGGAGTGGATGGTGCGGATCGCACTGGAAAGCCGGAGGCGGGTCAAAGAGCAGCAGAAGCGGGTGTTCAAGAGCGAATTTCGGAATACGCATTTCAGCTACACGATCGGAGCGGAGGGCGTGGAGCAGTTTGTGTCGACCCCGGAATTGCATAGCGATGAGGCGATCGAGACGGACCCGCTGCCGCCGGGGCAGGTATGGGCGGTGGGAACAGGTTCGATGGAGACGGGGGTGGGACTGTACAGGCTGGAGGTGACGTCGGGGCCGGGATCGGGAGTAAAAATTCTAAACCAGCCGGCACCACCGGCATTGAAGGAAAGCGTGCGGGTGGGCGAGCAGAATTTGTACACCAGGGCGAAGGAACTGGTAGGAGACCGGGATCCTCGGGAGCACGAGTTTTCGGTACAGATGCGGGCCGTTGACGCAGACCGGTCGGGGACGGGGCTGGGGCTGGCGGCGCTGGTGGCGTTGTGCGGGTCGCTGTTGGGAAAGAATACCAAGGGCGGGACGATCATTGTGGGGGCGCTGAACCTGGGCGGGTCGATTGACATGATTCCGAATGCGGTGCAGATTGCGGAATTGGCGATTGACAAGCAGGCACAGACTTTGCTGATGCCGGTGACGGCGCGGCGGCAGTTGAATGATCTTCCAGATGATCTGTGGACGCAGATCAGTATTGAGTTTTACAAGGATGCGGCGGACGCCGTGTTCAAGGCTTTGGTGGAATAGGTTCTTCCAGAGGAGCATAGGAGCCACGGCCCTTGACAAACTTGGGGAGGTCAAGGCCAGCGCTGAGCCGCGTGGCGGATCCAGAGGACCTGAGGGCCGTTTTCAATGATTTCGTAGACGGCGATGCAGGGCTAAGGCGAAAAGACGAGTTTCCTCGTGCCTGGAGATAGGCGAGAGCTGCGATTCCTGCGTAAATTTGGCGAGCTGCCCTTTCCAAAGAGTTCATAACTCCTGTTCCAGGAGTTGGCCGTTTTCGCGGAGCCAAGCTTTCGCCTTTTCCATGGCGGCCGCGTTGGCTCGGACGATGTTCCAGAATGCGGCAGTGTGGTTGCCCTCCAGAAGGTGGGCCAGCTCGTTGACGATGATGTAGTCGACGACGAAGGGCGGGGCTTTGATCAGCCGCCAGTTGAAGGTGATGTTGTTCTTCACAGTGCATGAGCCACACTGGTAGCGAGAATCGACCACCTTTGCGCCTGAATAGACAACGCCCAACTCCCTGGCCCGTTGGGCTACCTTGGGCAGAATGGTTTGCTTGGCCTGCACGATGTACCAGTCACGGAGGGCTGGTCGGCCCTTGGCCTGGATGGCTGACGGGATTCTGAAACCGCGAGAGAATTCGATCTGGCCGCTGGGCGTCTCGGCGATTTCGATCCGATATTCCTGGCCGAGGTACAAAGCCGATTCACCGTTGACCAACCCTTTGCCGGGTGGATGGGCTGGGAGTTGGTACTTCCGCGGGTGGTTTAGTTTCGTGAAGAGCCACTGGCGGCTGGACTCGACAGCGAGGTGGATCGATTCGTCTGTGGCGGATTGGGGCGCGTGGACGAGGATGGAGCGGTCATGCTCCACCGTGATGGTCAGCTTCTTGCGGCGGGTTGAACGCTGGATGGTGTAGGTGAGATTCATCTTGAACGGCGTACCGACGGCAGAAGGTGGCCGCCCTACACGAGTGGATTGCGGACTTGGATTCCAGAGAGGCGGGTGAAATCGCGATCCGCGGAGAACAGGACAGAAACGCCGTGCGACCGACAGATCGCCGCGATGCGGGCGTCGTGAACGGCGGGCCCAGCCACGTGTCCCGTTTCCAGAATGCGACGGAGATTTGGCCAGTAGCCTGTAGGCTCGCCGATGAGCCGCAGACTGGGTGACTCGAACCATGTTTCCAAGTCGGCCAAGGCCACGGCTAGCGGCGTGGGCGGTTTGAAGATCTTGGGGTGTGTGACCACCGACAGGAATTCATGAACGCAGGGCCAAGCCATCGCCCACGGCGTGCCGCCCTCGGCGAGTTCCCTCAAACAGTTGCGGGCAGGCTCGTGCCACGGCGACTCCATGCGGTGGGCGTATACGAGGATGTTGGTGTCCAGTGCGGTCATTCGTCGCCCCGCCCGGAATAGATCAGGTTCTGAATCTCCGACCAGTCCCGAACAATCTGCCCTTCGCCTTGAAAGCCGAAGGGCTTCAAGCGGAACTTGTTGGAGTCGTTTGGCTGCTTCATAGCCATGCGAACACCGGATTCGACCAGTTGTCGAAACGTGAGTCCCTTCTCTACACAGTACGCGCGGGCCGAGTGGAAAAGAGGATCGGCGATTTCCACAGTGGTCTTCATGCCCCCAGCGTACCACGTTAAATCGAGTCGAATATGGGTATATGGGTGTCGCGGTTACATGGCGTAGAGTGCTTCGCCAGCGAATCGCTGTTTCGGGCGTGGAGGCAGTGGTCGAGAATCTACGGCAGGTTGTCGCGGTGGATGATGCGGAAGATGAGGGACCCTTCGGGTGTGAGGATGGCGGACACGGGTTGGGCCCTAGCTGGGGGTGGTGGCAGGCAGAAACGCGCCCCTAGGGGCGCGTGCGGATGTCGGCGACATCCGCGCAGGATGCCATTCCCCACGACGGAAGTAATGCTGGTGCTGCTAGGGTTCGCGCTCATCGGGTCAAAAGTTGGGCGGTGTGTCGCGCCGTTGCAGCCGCGCCAGGTGTGACATGAACTTCTGTGTGGTTCGCGTCGTACAAAAGCCTACCCTCGCGCAGAATGGTGGCTGGGAGCGAGGTCGTCACGAAGGCCGCACGCACATCGAAGTCCGTGCGGGCAATTCGAACTACATCAATGGATAAGCCGAGGCCCCAAAAACTGCGGTGGATGCTGCGATCCCGGAATAGAGACGGGGGGGCATCGTCAGGCAGGACTACGCAGAAGTCGAAGTCGCTGTTGGGGCCCGCCGATCCCCTGGCTTCGGAACCGAAGAGATAGACGCGGAGGGGGGAGTAGAATTCCACCAAGCGCCGGGTGATTTCCGCGATCAGCTGGGGCTTTGACCGGAGCACCTGAGCGGGTTCGGCGGACGGACGGATAGTGTGCACGGAAAGCGTGTTTTGGTTCGGCTTGTCCAAGGCGAACGAGGTCATCACGGGTTGCTCCTTCCACAGTAGCGCAGTTTGGGACGGAGTTCCTTGGAACCGGGGGGAAGGTGTTCTTGATGCCACGGGCGGTTTGGTTAAAAGGCGGCTGCAGTGGCCAGAGGCGCAGCCAGGTACCCCAGCTTATCGGGGGACTGGAGCGCCATGATGGACAAGCGCGGGGAAGGGGTGCGGATTGTGCTGGACCGGACGGAGGCGCTGGCGGGCAAGCCGGCCGAGTACCGGATGATTGACGGCGAGGAACTGATGCTGGTGATTCCGGCGGCGTCGGCATTGACGGCACCGTAGCGCGGGCGATGATTGACGGCGAGGCGGCAGTTGAATGATCTTCCAGATGATTTGTGGACGCAGATCCGTATCGAGTTCTACAAGGATGCAGCGGATGCCTTGTTCAAGGCTTTGGTGGAATAGGTTCTTCCAGACATAGCGGTGCTTGGATAGGGTCGGGATGGCTGCGAAAGCGTGCTGGCGCTGAGGAATGTGCGGTTATGGCCGCCTGGAAAGGCGGCTGCAGCCAAGAATGGCTGCCCCACAACGGCCTCGGATGCGTCGCGCCTACGGCCCAAAAGAGTGATGAAAACGGGCTGGCGCACGGGGATGTGCGGTTATGGCGACCTGAAAGGTCGCCGCAGGCAAGAATGCCTGACCTACCGGGGGGGCGGGCGTTTTAGGTTTTGCTTGTGGAGGAAAACGGCGGTCACGGGGCTGGAGAATTTATATTTTGTTTGTTTTGTGATGGTTAGCAGAACTGCCGGCCTTGGCTGGGGTGGGGCTCTGCTTAGATGTTGGGCGTGATACAGTTTCTTTCCAAATACATCAGGCCCGCGCTGCGGGTCGAATCAGCAGTGGACGTGGACCCCGTGGAGTTTGCGCGAACGCGGTTGGGGTTCGAGCCGGACGAGCGGCAGGCGGCGGTGATGCGGTCGCAGACCAAGCGCGGGATTTTGAATTGCTCCCGGCAGTGGGGAAAGTCGACCGTGGCGGCTGCGATGGCGGTGCATCGGGCGGCGACACGGCCGGGGTGCGAGGTGATGGTGGGGAGCCCTTCGGGAAGGCAGTCGGGCGAACTGCTGCGGAAGGCCGAAAAGATGGTACGGCGGATGGGGATGCGGGTGGAACGGGACGGGACGAACGAGATCTCGATCCAGTTCAAAAACGGGTCGCGGATTGTGGGGCTGCCGGGGAAGGAAGGGCGGATCCGGGGATTCTCGGCGTCGTTGCTGCTGTTCGACGAGGCGGCGTACATGGAGGACGAGACGTATGAGAGTTTGAGGCCGTTGATTGCGACGACGGAGGGCGACATCTGGATGATGTCGACGCCGAATGGGCGGAAGGGATTCTTCTACCGGACTTGGGAGCTCGGGGGGAGCGAGTGGCTTAAGGTTCGTGGGCCGGGAACGGAGTGCTCGCGGATTTCGGAGAAATTCCTGGAGGAGGAACGTGCCACTCTGGGGCCGGTGAAGTTTCCGCAGGAATACCTGTGCGAGTTCACGGAGACGGAAGGGGCGATGTTCGACCGGGTGGTGATCGAGCGGGCGGT
>CAIYDY010000213.1 GCA_903925015.1 uncultured Acidobacteriia bacterium | reverse complement strand
CATTTCTGCCCGGTAACGGGGGACGGACTGCTTTCAGCTGCTCCGCGTCTAATCTTGCGTTCTTGTTGAAGAACTGTCAGGAAGGCTGTTAACCACTGGCTGCCACCCCTACTTCAGGCGACGCCGCTTGTTACCATTCCAAGAACGATAGGTTCTGTAAACCCACTTTGATATCGTAGCACGCTCATCTTCGCTTTTCAACCTGCAAACGAAAAAGAGCAAGCAGGAAATTTCTCTTCTGCTTTGCTCGGTGTCGACAACAACCGGGCACTTCTGTAGGTTAGCACTGGCGCGGTGGATCCGCAACTAGTTCCCCACACATTCTTTCAAGTCCTTCGTTGACGGGGCTGAGAACATCTAGAATCATGGTGTATGCGTTACGTCTATTTTCACGGCTTCGCGTCGGGGCCTTCGTCCCGCAAGGCTGCCTCCTTTGCGGCGGCACTTCGGGAGGCCAACATTGATCTGACGGTTCCGGATTTGTCGGGAGGCGATTTTTCCGGGCTTACGATTACCGGCCAATTGCGGCTCGTTGGTGAGTTGTTAGCCGACGAACCCTGCCGCGTAGTCGGATCCTCGATGGGCGGGTACCTAGCTGCGCTGTATGCCGCCGCGCATCCTGAGGTTGATCGTTTGGTCCTTTTGGCTCCGGCCTTCGGGTTGGCCGATAGATGGCCGCAGATGCTCGGCAACGACGGTTTCCGGGAGTGGCGGGAGAAGGGTTGGATGAACGTCCACCACCACGGCTTAGGAATGATCCTTCCCGTGCATTTCGGGCTCTATGTTGATGCTTCCGAGCACAGCCAATATCCCGCTGTCGATCAACGGGCACTCATCTTCCACGGTATTCACGACGATGTGGTGCCCGTGGAGAATTCGCGTGCGTTTGCGGCTGCCAATGCCGCAGCAAAGCTCGTGGAGTTGGATTCGGACCACGAACTCCTTGACCCGCTTAATGGGATCGTGCGGGATGCCCTGGATTTTCTTTGCGCGCCGTAAAGGTTTTGCTGCATTCGCCCGATAGACCACTAGATGGTTCCAGCACTCGGAGTCGCGATTGTGTTTGGGTCGGTCGCACTTGGGTATTGCATCCAAGGCGGCAATCCAGTCGGACTCCTGCGCATCCATGAACTGTTGATGATCTGCGGCTCGTCTTTCGGGGCATCCCTGGTCTGGAATCGGATGGAACATTTCGCTTGGAGCGGATTCTCATTCCGGAGGGCGGTTACTTCAACCTCGATGACCGACGAGGCATATCTGGGTACATTGGTGACTTTGTGTGCTGTTTTTGATTTCGCCCGCCGAACAGGACCCTCCAAGCTTGAAGCCGATTTGGATGCTCCCGATGGCGGTCTCCTGCTGGGTCTCTGTCGGCGCAGCTTCCCCGTTCAAGGATCGGCCGAGTTTGTCTGTGACTCGTTGAGGTTGGCAACTCTGGGGAGGTTGGCGCCGTTCGATGTCGAAGAGATGCTGGAAGGGGACATCGAATTGGGAAGGATGGAGCGGGAACGGCCTGTTGAGCTGGCTCGGACCATAGCCGACTCGCTTCCGGGGTTCGGCATCGCGGCGGCGGTACTGGGAGTTGTGATTACCATGGGGGCCATGAACCGGTCGCCAGCAGAGATGGGCGCCAAGGTGGGCTCGGCAATGATGGGCACATTTCTGGGCATCCTGCTCTCCTATGGCTTCGCGGGCCCCGTTGCGGAACGCATGGCTGGTTCGGTTGATGCCGATAACCGATTCTTTCAGGTCGTAGCGGCCGGCGTTGCCTGCTTCGTCAAGGGAATGCCAACCAGTATTGCGGTTGAATTTGCCAGGCGGGAGATTCCACCGAACCTCCGGCCGAGCTACCGCAGCGTGGAAGCGGCGTGGCGGGACGAGGTCGCCAACGGTCGGAATCTTCGGCAGGCGGCCAACAATGTGTCAAAAAGATCAACTCTAGAAAGCGTGAGAATTTTCCCGATTCGGAACACTTACTCTTTGAGATGAGGAATACTGTTGAAGAGCTTCCGAACGGCTTCGTTGGCGGATCGTCCGCGATTTTGCAGATCCGCGCCCGGATCCAGCAGATCGCGCAAGGCAAGACCGCCGTTCTGATCCTCGGCGAAACGGGAACGGGCAAGGAAGTTGCTGCACGGTCCGTGTACAACGCCAATCCGAGGGGACACTTCGTTCCGATCGACTGCGGATCACTGGTCGGCCCCTTGATGGAGAGTGAGTTGTTTGGGCACGCGCGACATTCATTCACCGGTGCAGGCGAAGCCAAGCGCGGCCTAATGGAACTCGCGAACGGAGGTGTGGCATTCTTTGATGAAATTGGAGATCTCCCGTTGGACCTGCAGGTTAAACTGCTGAGGGTGCTCCAAGAACATGAGTTCCGAGCCGTTGGGTCACTCCAGCGCACCCGGATCGATGTACGAGTCGTTGCCGCAACCCATCGAAACCTCGAAAAGGAGGTCGCTTCGGGTCGTTTCAGGGAAGATCTGTACCACCGGCTGAACGTCACGCGGATCAATCTGCCACCGCTGCGCGAACGGAAAGAGGACATTCCCGTTCTGGTGGAGAGATTCTTAGCCGGTTCGGGCCGTCGTTTCATCCTGGCCCATGAGGTGATGGAGGCGCTTCTGGCTTACGACTGGCCCGGCAACATCCGAGAGTTGAAGAACTGCATTGATCGGATGACGGATTGTGCCGAAGGGCCCGTACTGTCTTTCGCGCAATTGCCCACGACCATCGTGTCCAACGTCAGGGCCGGGCAAATGGCAAAGGCTGCGGCGGTTGGAGCCGGTGCCAACTTGGAACTGAACCCGTTTCCGCCGGGACTGGCCGAGCGGACGGGCAAGATCGTTACCTTGTCGGAGTTGGAGAAACGGGCTATCAGCGAGGCATTGGTGGAGACGCGTGGGGACAGGACGATCGCGGCGCAACTGTTGGGGATCGGCCGGACTACGCTCTACCGGAAACTGAAGGAATACGAGCTGTCGCCCGGAGGATCGTCAACCTGATAGGCTCGAAAGTTGCGGATAGGACTTGACGCCACCTACAGCATCGACAAGACACCAACTGGGGTTGCGGTCTACTGCCAGGAGATGCTGCGGGGTCTGGCGGTCGGCAAGTTCGCTGATGGCTGGGACTGGTTCTACAGATCCAAGAGCTATTGGAAGGCAGCTTCGACGGTACACCCGCCGACGGTCCGAGCGCGGTTGCTAACCGATTGGCTCGGACCCCGGTCTGTCGATCTGTTCCACGGACTCAACCAAAGGCTTCCACGTCGACGCTTTCGGAAGCAGATCGCAACGTTCCACGATCTATTCGTCCTCTCCGCCGAGTACAGCACATCGGATTTTCGTGCCCGATTCACAAAACAGGCTCGCGAGGCAGCCTCGGGATCGGACCTGATTATAGCCGTGTCCAGCTTCACCGGGCGTCAAATCGAGGAGTATCTTGGTGTGCCGTCCTCGCGGATACGGGTCGTCCACCATGGTGTAACACCGAGGCAAATTCCGGCGCGGCGAAGGGAGAATGTCATCCTGTGCGTCGGAGCGATTCAAAAACGCAAGAATCAGGCGAACTTGGTCAAAGCTTTTCGCGCTGTGCCCTCGGATTGGCATTTGGTGCTGGCCGGATCGGCTGGCTACGGTGCACCGGAGGTCATGGATTGCATCGCGGAGAGCCCATGCCGAGACAGGATCCTTGTCACGGGTTATCTTTCCGCCGAGGAACTCACCCTGTGGTATGCCAAGGCCTCGATCTTCGCATTCCCGTCGTTCGATGAGGGTTTTGGCATTCCGGTTTTGGAAGCGATGGCAGCTGGAATCCCAGTGGTCACATCGAGCCGGTCAGCTTTGCCGGAAGTTTCAGGCAATGCTGCGCTGCTCGTCGATCCCGGTCGGCCCGACGAGCTCGGCGCTGCACTTGCAGCGCTAGCCAGCAACGAACCAGCGCGACTTGCTCTGGCGGAATTAGGCCGCCAGAGGGCAAGCCAATTCACCTGGGAGAAGACTGTCCGGTCCACCTCCGAAATCTACCGTGAGGTGCTTGGGTAGTCGGCTCGCGGCAACGCTATCAGGGACGGTCGAACCCGGAGGCATCATCGGAGTCGTGATCCGCGCCGACCGGAACGTCGGAGTCCACAACAATCCGCAACGCCTTGAGAAACCGCTTGTCCTGGGTAGTGAAGCGCACCCTTCCAGAAGACGCCCCGGACTGGGACGACGACAGGACCGAGTCCGACAAGTCACTGTAATCCGGTTCGCGCTGATCCGCCTCGGACCGATTGAAACCGATCGTCGCCTCCAAAACCAGAAACACATCGTATCCGGCACGCTTGATTTCCCCGATGGCTTCGGCGATTCGGTCTGAATCAGACAACGACTCGTTGATCGCGTTACCCAGATCTTGCATCAGGCCCTTCAAACTTTCTTCCATCGCGACGACCCTTTCTATGCCCCCTGACAACCCATCACCTCATTCGCGAGAATCTGAAGCGACAAATCTCCGCCAAGATTCGCGGGCCGGGATCCCCCAGCCTTGATGACTTGTCGCGCAACCAGAAAATTCGAGGGATGACTTGATTGTACAGTCGGCCGTGGCCGCACACAATCGGGAAACATATCAGTGTGGTCAGTGTGAAACCCAACTCCCGCCCGCAGTGGCGGGCGACAGCCCAAAAAAGGTTCGGATGTTGGGCTGGATCGACAACGCCACGAGCGGGACTTCGCCCGGCTCAAGCTTTTGTAATAGGACGCGTCCACCACCTTCGCGCGAAGCGGGGCAGCTGGAAACATGGGCGATATATACTGCTAACCGGTATGTTGCGAACGAGAAGTCTCTTACTGGCTGGCGCGGTGGCGCTGGCGATGGTGGCGGTGGTCCAGTTGGGAGCCCAGGAACCCGACCAGGCTGGCGCAGCGGGTGGGCGCGGTGGCGGACGTGGCGGACGCGGCGGTGGCGGGCGCGGTGGACGCGGCGGTGCCGGATTGCGCGACTTCCTCGGACTCGGCCCCGCTCCCGATCCGGCTGCGGCCAAGAAGGGCGAACCCCTCTACAAACAGAATTGCGGCACCTGCCACGGCGACACCGCGCGCGGGGCTCAAGCACCCAGTCTGGTACGCTCCGTGACGGTCCTCCACGACGAGAAGGGCGAGGAGCTCGGCCCCCTTGTTAAGGCGGGTCGCCCCGGCATGCCAGCCTTCCCCAACCTCTCCCAGGACGATATCCACAACATCGCCCAGTTCCTGCACCTGCAAGTGGAACTTGCCGCTAACCGGGGCACCTACGGGCAGACCTACGGCGACCTCCGCAACAAAGTGACGGGCGACGCCACCGCGGGCAAGGCGTTTTTCGATGCCAATTGCACCAAGTGCCACTCGGCAACTGGTGACATGGCCAAGATCGGCGGCAAATTCGGGCAGGCCCAACAGCTGCAGCAGCGGTTCCTGTGGCCCACACCAATGGGCCCCGCCAAGACCATCGTGACCGCCGCCAACGGCCGCAAGGTGGTGGGCACCGTCAGCAAGGCCGACGATTTCAACATCTCCCTGTACGACGATGCCGGCAACTACTACAGCTTCGCCCGCGACAAGGTCAAAATCGAGACCGAGGACAAGCTCGAAGGCCACCGGCAAATCCTGCCGAAGTACTCCAACGCCGACATCCACAACATGACCGCCTACCTGGTGACCCTGAAATGAAGAAACTGATCGCAAGTTCCCTGTTGTTCACCGCATTGGCGGCCGTAGTTCCGGCGGGTGCCCAAGGTCTCGACCCGAAGACCCTTTCGCTTTTCAAACTCCCCCAGGACGTTTGGCCGACCTACAACGGCGACTATTCCGGCCGCCGCTACAGCGAATTCAGCCAAGTCAACCAGTCCAACATCGACCTCCTGAAAATCGATTGGATCTTCCGCATCAACGGCGTGGGCCCGCAGCGCGGCGTTGGCACGCCCACCATCAAGTCGACCCCGTTGCTGGTGGACGGCATCCTCTATTTCACGATTCCCGACCACGTCTTCGCCATCAACGCCCGCACCTCCGAACAGCTCTGGCAGTACGACTTTGAGGACAAGGGCGGCCACCTTGTGGGACAGCGCGGCGTCGCGATGTACGGCAACTGGCTGTACTTCCTGAGCCCGGACGGCTGGTTCATATCCCTGAACGCCAAGGACGGCAAGGAACGTTGGCGCAAGAAGATCGCCGACGAGAAGCTGCAGTACTTCACCACAATCGCACCGCTGGTTGTGAAGAACCACATCATCGTGGGTGTGGGCGGCGACGCCATGGACGTGCGCGGCTATCTGGAATCGCGCGACCCCGAAACCGGCGAAGTGCAGTGGAAATGGTGGAGCGAGCCGCTCAAAATGGGCGATCCCGGTTCCGAAACCTGGCCCAACCAGGCCGCCATGGACCACGGCGGCGGCATGACTTGGATGCCCGGGACCTACGACCCCGACCTGAACCTGATCTATTGGGGTACCGGCAACGCCAATCCGGTCTTCGCCGGCCAGTCCCGCAAGGGTTCCAACCTCTATACGGCGTGCATCGTGGCTCTGAACCCGGATACCGGCAAGCTTCAGTGGTATTTCCAAGTCTCGCCGCACGATACCCACGACTGGGACAACGTGGAAACGCCAGTGTTGTTCGACGCAACGATCGACGGCAAGCCGCGCAAGCTGCTGGGCCAAGCCTCGCGCGCCGGATGGTTCTTCGTGCTGGACCGGACCAACGGCAAGAATCTGGTCTCCAAACCGTTCACCGGAACGGGCAACTGGGCCAAGGGCGTGGACGCGAAGGGCCAGCCGATCCCGGACCCGGACAAAGAGCCCAAGGTGGACGGCTCCATGATCGACATGCCGGCCATGGGTGCGACCAACTGGCAGGCACCCAGCTATTCGCCGCAATCCGAATTGTTCTATTTCACCGGTACCGAGGGCTACGGGATGGCGTATTTGTACGACACGTCGGACAACCCCGAGGGCTACGGCGGTGGTGGTGGCGGCGGCTTCGACAGCCGGTCGACCTTGTTCGCGATGGATATCCGAACCGGCGCGGTGAGGTGGAAGCACTCGCACAAACAGGGTGACGGCAACGTTGGTGGCGGAATCCTCTCGACTGCCGGCAAGCTCGTTTTCACGGGCGATAGCGGGAATCTGGTGGCGTTCGAACCGACTACGGGCAAGATCCTGTGGCACCAGCAGTTGATGTCGCCGTTGAGCAACGGGCCTTCCAGCTACATGCTGGACGGCAAGCAGTACATCATCGTCGGTGCTGGCGATTGCCTGTATGCATTCACTTTGGCGGGGAAACGGTAGGACCGGTTTCCCGCTCTAGCAGCCGTGCAGAAGCAGGCGTTGATAAACCCAATGAAATCTTACACATAGGCCTTGACGCGGAGATCGTGGCGAGGTACAATGAAAAGAGGCAAAAGGAAAAACATAAAAAGAATAAAGGAAATTCACTCCCCCACGCACCGGAACCCGCTGACGACGTCCCGGTAGGCCGGGTCGACCCAGCTGCGATAGGACACGCGCGCGAACCGCGCGACGATGAACCAGGAACCGCCCCGCAGCGCTCTGAACTGCGCTGACGCCGGACCCTTCGGGTCCGTGGCGTTGCCACTTGCGTATTTGTCGGCGTACCGGTCAGCCACCCACTCCCAAACGTTCCCCAACATATCGTAGAGTCCCCACGGGTTGACCCTTAGACCCGCCACTGGATGCGTCTTGCGTTCTCCGTTCTCCTCATACCAAGCGACCGCATCCAGATTGTCGTAACGGCTACCCGTGGTCCCCGCCCGTGCCGCGTATTCCCATTCAGCCTCGGTCGGCAACCGCCCGCCAATCTTCCGGCAATAGGCATCGGCGTCGTTCCACAACACCGACTCGACGGGCAGCAACTTGTCTCCCTTGAAATAGCTCGGATTGGAACCCATCACCTTTTGATAAGCCTCCTGCGTCACCTCGGTCTGGCCCAACCAGAATTCCTTGGAGATCGTCACCTTGTGGGCGGCCATTTCAGCTTCGAAACATTCCTTGTCCCCCGGCGAACACCCCATGGTGAAAGTCCCCGGATCAATTCGCACATAGGTCAGGCCGTCAATAGGATTCACCTTGGTCCTCGCCGCGCCAACCGTCGGGACCACCGACCCGGACAACGTGGGTGCCACCGGCACGGTGCAAGCCGCAGCCATCTTGATCCGAGCCGCCGGACCATACCGCCCCGCCCCGAACTCCGTCACAAACTGCGTCCACGCCCCGCAGTTCCCTGACTTCTCCACCTCCCGCCACATTGCCACCTCGTCCGGCGGCTTCGGCCCCACAACAGCCTCCGGCGCAACCGCCAGTACGAAATCCCCCGCGTAACCCGCGACCACCCGCCAGGGGCGCTGCACATTGCCTTTCCCCATCTCGGCAGCCACCTGCTTCGGTACCCGGGCCTGCACGTAGTTCAGGAGTGAATCCAGGGTGACCTCCCCATTGACCGGATTCGCCGCCTTGCCGGTCAGAGCCTCCTCCACGGCTGCCGAGAAATACCCCCGCTCACGGGTCTGGTTCTCCCAGGCACGCGCCCCGACCTCGGTCGCGAAGATGGTCGCAAACGCGTGGACGCCCTCGTTGCGCCGGTCGAAGCGGAAGGCGTTGGCAAAACCCTGGGACATCGCGTTGGTTCCATCGCCCTTTTTGGCTGCATTGGGATCGTTCCGGCAAGCGTCCAAAAGGAACAAAACCTGGGCGATACCGGCCTCCTGCACCATCTCCTGGATCTCGCGCACGCTGATCGAAGTCAACTGGGTGACCCGCAGGTCGTCCGAAAGCCGTGAATCCTGCGCCAGGAGAAACGGCTGTCCGCCGCGCTCGATCCCGTGGCCGGAGAACTGGACCAGCAGCATGCCGTCCTTGGGGATCTGGTGCAGGATGTTCGAAAGCTCGGTGATGAAGTTCGCCCTTGTGGGCTCGAGATTGTCCTTGGAACCGCTGGCAAGGACTCGCACCTGGTCCTCGGGGAAGCCGGCATACTTGATCAGGACCGGCTTCATTTTCACAGCGTCGTTGGCTGCGCCGTACAAGGGGCTGATCCCGCTGTTGCGGCCATAGTCGTTGACGCCGACCAGCAGGGCCCAGCGCTTGTCGCGCGCCGGGAGGGAACGCACGGAAACGGGCACGATGGCCCGCTGGGCGAGGACCGTCGTCACCAACACAAGAAACGCAAGAACAAGAAAGAATGGAACCAGGATCGCGACGACACGTTTGGGCATGGGGACCCACACTACGTCATGTCGCAAAAGGTGGAATCATTACATGATTCGTTTCAGGAAAACTTCTCCCCGGACGCGCCCGCGCGCCCTCCGCTGGTCCATACCCGCGAAACCGGCAACGCCAGCAGATTCCGTCCGAACGGCACGGGCTCACGGCCCCGGTGCAGCACAATGCCTCGCACGAAGCGCTCGCCGGCAGCCTCCGCCAACGCGCGCAACCCTTTGAAATGGTTCGCCGTTACACTGGCGGTGGACTTCACCTCGATGCCAACCACGCGCCCGGCCGGGTCCTCCACCACTATGTCCACCTCGTCGCCCCCATGCGTCCGGAAATGGTGCAGGGACGGGCGCAATTCCGACCACCCCTGCTGCTTGCGCAACTCCAGCACCACGAAATTCTCCAAGACCGGCCCGACGAGCATGTTTTCCGGCCGAGTCGGATCAAACTGGAGCCGTTTGGGGTCTGCACCGAGCAGGTGGAGCAACAGCGCCGTGTCGTTGATCAGCAGTTTCGGCGCTTTCACCAACCTCTTGCCAATGTTCGTGAACCATGCGGGCAGAGTCTGGCAGAGGAACACCGCCTCCAGCAAGGCCGTGTATCGCTTCAACGTCGTCTGCGGCATGGAGAGAGCGCGTGCGATATCGGCGTAGTCCAATAATCCGGTGGCACGCGACGCCAGTAGGGCGAGCAGGCGCGGCATGTCGGCCAGGTCGCGAACGTTCGAGATGTCCCGGAGATCACGCTGCAGGATCGCCTGGACGTAGGAGTCAAACCATGCCCGCCGACGGCCGGTGTCCTTCCGGTGCAGCATCTCCGGGTAGCCGCCCCTGGCCATGCGCGCCGCCAAGTCCAACTGGCTGTCGTCCACGCCCCCCCCCAGCGGGAACATGTCGTCGAAAACCTGGTCGAGAAACGCTTCCCGCCGCCCGTCCAACTCCCCCTGCGAAAAAGGCCACAATGTGTGGATCTCCATTCGGCCGGCGAGGGACTCCGACAGGGCGGGCAGGACCATGAGGTTGGCCGAGCCGGTAAGCAGGAACCTGCCCGGCCTGCGGTTGCGGTCCACCGCGGCCTTGATTGCCACCGCGAGGCCAGGTGCGCGCTGCACTTCGTCGATGACGGTCGAGCCACCGAATCCCGCAATGAATCCATCGGGATCCGACGTCGCGGCGGCCAGCACGGCGCTGTCGTCCAGCGTCAGGTACCGGTCCATTGTGCCCGCCGCCACCAAATTCCGCGCAAGTGTGCTCTTGCCTGTCTGCCGGGCGCCCTGCAGGAAGACAACGGGACTGTCGCCAAGCGAGAGGGCGATGGGCTCGGCCAATCGTCGGGAGAAAGAGGCCATGGTCCATTGTAGACCGAAATTTGGCTCATAGTCAACCGCTATACAGCAAAAAATCGTCCGCCTAGTGGACGATTTTCATCCACTTCCATCATTCGGCAAACCGGACGCCAGCTACTCCAGCCCTCGCATGCGACTCCCAATGGCCGCCTACCCCCACGCACCACATCCGAAATCCAAGTAAACTAGGATTGTGCTCCCCGTGCGCAATCGACGAGGCCCCGCCGTAGCATTTCTCGCCGTAGCATGCCTCGCGCTCGCCGCCCTGTCAGCCGGCGGATATTGGTACTTCTCCCGCAGCAGAGCCCAGGCGCGCCGCCCGGTGTACCGCGCTGTTTTCACGCAAAATCCGCCATACTACTCCGCCGCGACGGGTGGACCGGCGGAGGGGGTGACGGTCGATCTGTTCAACATCGCCGCCGCCCGCCAAGGGGTCAAGCTGGAATGGATTTATTCCATGGCCAAGCCCGAGGACGTCCTCCGCTCCCATCAGGGCGACTTCTACCCGATGGCGGCAATGACACCCGAGCGCTACGCAATGCGGGACATGCATCTTTCGAGCGCATGGCTCCGGACGGAAACCTGGCTGGTGTGGCCCGGAAGCGAATCCAACGAACTTCCAGACCTGAAGGGCAAGCGATTGGGCGTCCCGACCGTGCTCGCCTACCGCCGCTTGGCCGAATTGCGGTTCCCCCAGGCGATCCCGGACGCAAAGGCCGACCGTCCGGCCATCATGTCCGCCCTGTGCAAAGGCGAAACGGTGGCTGCGCTGATGGAATCGCGATCCCTAGCATCCTTCCTTTTGGAGCGACCGCCTGCCTGCGACGGGGTCACTTTGCGGACCGAGCCGGTGCCGGACACGTACCAGGGCTTGGCCGTGCTGTCCCGGAGCGAGGATTCCGCCGTGATCGACGGGATTCGCGAGAGCCTCGGCGACATGGCGCGGGACGGCACGATCCAGGGTATCTACCGCAAGTGGGGATTCGGGTTCTCGCCGGAAACCAAGCTGGTGGACGAGCTCAACAACTCGCTGGACCGCCGTCGACAGCTCACCATCGCGGTGACGGTTTTGACAATCCTGCTCACGGCTTTGGCGTTGATCGCGATCTTCCTTCGGCGCGCACTGGTGCTGGCTGGCCGCGCAGCCGCCGCCAAGAGCCAGTTCCTCACCAACATGAGCCACGAAATCCGTACGCCGATGAACGGCATCGTGGGCATGTCGGAACTGTTGAGGACGTCCGGCAAGCTGCCCCCCGAACAGATCCAGTTGGTGGACTCGATTCAATTGTGCAGTCGGCACCTTACCCAGATTCTGAATGACGTTCTGGACGTGAGCCGGCTGGAAGCGGGCCGGCTGGTCTTGGAGGAAGCGGATTTCGCCTCGGACGAGCCCGTCCGAACCGTTGTCGCGGCCATGCAGCCCGATGCGCAGGCGAAAGGCCTTTCGATTTCGGTCAAGACCCCCACAGACAACACGCCGGGCCCGATCCCGTCCCATTTCCGTGGCGATTCAATTCGGCTGACCCAAGTGCTGATGAATCTGGTCGGCAATGCAGTGAAGTTCACCGAGCGCGGAACAGTCTCGATCCAGGTTTCCATTGCGGAGCGCGTCGGCGATTCGGTTCTGGTGCATTACGAGGTGGTCGACACCGGCGTCGGCATTCCGTTGGAGCAACAGAAGCGGCTCTTCAAGCCGTTCAGCCAGGGCGATGCATCGATGACCCGCAAATTTGGCGGAACGGGTCTTGGAATCACAATTGCGAAGCGGTTGGCAGAACAGATGGGCGGGACCATCGGCATAGAGAGCGAGCCGGGCAAAGGTACAAGGGCATGGTTCACCGTGAAGCTTGTGGACGCAAGCGCGGCGCATCCATTGACGGCATCGGTGCCGTCACCATTGGCGGTAGCGGTTCCTGCGTCACCTGCAAACACGAATGTCTCCACAATAGACGATCCTCCACCAAGCGCGCTTCCGCCGAAAGCCGAAACCAACCGCAAGCTGAGGATTTTGGTGGCCGAGGACAACCCGGTAAACCAGAAAGTGGCAGCGGCTCTGTTGGGACGCCTCGGACATGATGTGAAGATTGCCCCCAATGGGCAGGTGGCCGTGGACCTTTGGCGAGAGAGCGAATTCGACGCCATCCTGATGGATTGCCAAATGCCCGAACTCGACGGCTACGAGGCAACGAGGGAAATCCGCCGCTTGGAACAGGGTCGCAGGGTTGCCCCCATCTGGATCTGCGCCGTAACCGCACACGCCATGACCGAGGACAGGGGCAAGTGCTTGGCTGCGGGGATGGACGACTACATGCCCAAACCCTACACAGTCAAGGATTTACAAAAACGGCTGGAAAGCATCGGGGCGGGTGCCACCGTGGCGGCCTAAACTTTCTGATTCAGGAGCTTTTCCACCTCGATCAGGACGATGGCGCACTCCCGATGAATCTGCTCCAACCGATTGCGCCACATTTCCACGGACTCGGACGGCACGGCAAGTTCGAACTCCTTGCATCGAATCCCGGTTCGACTGGCCCCCAGTTGGAGGAGCGACCCCTTCAACCGGTGCAACTCGCGGGCCAGGGACTTACCGTCCCCCGCCTCCAGCCGGTCATGGATCCGCTCCAGGCTGAGCCGGATCTGTTCCACGAAGCTATCCAGGATGGAGACACCGCACTCGCGGTCGTCGCGGTAAAGCTCCGCCAAGTCTTCCGGGAGTACCCAGTAGGGTCCTTGATCCATACACCGGATTTTAGCAACCTAACGAGACCAAACGTACTCAACACCACCCAAGACACCGCGCGACGGCAAGGCAACCGCAGGGATCTCCTGGTAAACAGTGCTGGTGATATTCGTCAACCGCAGGAACGGTCGGAGCGGTCCCCTGGAATAGGAAACGGACGCATCCCAGACGGCATACGGATTTCTGCCCAACCGGCCAACGGCACCAATGCGGGTGCGGGCCACGACGCCAGAACCAACAGCTCCAACCCAATCGGCAACAAAGGATTGGACGGGATAGTTGAATGCATACTTGCTCAATAGAACGCTTCCACCCGCGTTCACGCCGTGCAAACCGGAAAAGGCTGCCGACACACGTTGTCCGGGAACCGGCTCGTAAGTTGCCGAAAGTTCCACGCCGGTGAAGTTGAGGCGGTCGAAGTTGGTGGCCGTGAACGGCACCGAAGTATTTGCTCGGACATAGTCGATGACATCCTTGTCCCGACGCTGGAATACCGTACCGGCCAGGCGGAAATTGCTACGCAGATAGGCATCCACGCCGCCTTCGAAGCTCAAGGCCTTTTCGGGTTTCAGATCCGGATTGCCCTTGTTGCCGGGGTCCGAATAGTAGAGATCCGTATAGCTTGGCAGGCGGAAGGCTGAACTGGCGGAGGCCCGGACCTTGACTTTAGACGACAGCCACGCCGCGCCGCTTGCGGACGGACTGGTAACCCGGCGGCCGGAGCCGTAGATTTCCTCCCGTACGCCAAGTGACAACGAAAACCGGCGCAACGCCCGGATGTCGTAAAACACGTAACCGCTGCCCCGCGTCCGGCTGCGCGTGCCGAGATTCGTGCTGCTGATCGACTCGTTCAGCCCCTCGACGCCGTAGCTCAGGACCGCGTGCCACGGAAGCTTGTCGTGCCGCCGGAGCGTACCCTGCCAGCTATCCAGAAGGTGGCGGTTGGTGTAGATGGACGGCGAATACCGGAACAGCACGAAAAGGTCGGTATGGCGGCGGTAGGCAACGCTGGCCTCGGTGTTCGTGCCGAGATCCTGGTGGATGGACCCGAACCACGTCTTGATCCGCTCCCAGGAGGGATAGTTGCCGTAGAATTGGTCGGCGCCATAGGGACGATCGCTGCAACCGAGGAGGACATGTCCAGCTCCGGGAGCCCATCGGTAGCCGGTTCGAGACGACAAGGCCAGATTGCGGTAATCCCGGTCCGGGGCAAAGCCTGTGGAACGGTCCCGCGCAAACGAAAGCCGTTCATCCCACTTACTGCCGCCGACCGACGCCAAGCCGTGCTCCTCATCGCTGCCGAAATTTCCCAGCCCACCGGAAAACCGAACCTCGGGAGTCTCGAAGACCCTCGAACGCACATTGACCACACCGCCGATGGCATCCGACCCGTACAGGGTGGACCCCGCCCCCCTGAGAATCTCCAAGCCGGCGATTGCTTCCAGCGGCAAGGGGAGGTCGAGATTGAAGTGGCCGGTTTGAGCATCGTTGACGCGGACACCGTCGACAAGAACGAGGGTCTGGCCGAACCCCGCGCCCCGGATGGACAAATCCGCGAGGAAGCCGCCGGGCGCGCGCTGCCGGAGATCGAGGGACGGATCCAGTTGTAGCGCCCCGAACCACGAGGAGAATAACGGCCTGTGCGCGGGTGGCAACGGGAGCACCTCGATATCCCTGTCGGACTCCTCCAATGGAGCCGGGCTGGCTGTGCCGGTCACGACAACGGAATCGTGTCGGGCCAAATTGGCAGGTGGGGCGGACATCGGGGCAGAAACAGGCTGCTGGGCCCGGAGCAACTGCGCCGCCAAAAGGACGGGGAGGCGGAATCTCATGGAAACCTCCATTGTCCCCCGAGCCCGATTAAACTGGTAGAGCCACGCATGTCGCAACCAAACCGGATCGTTGTAGCCGCCAATTTCACTGCGGAACCCGTCGGCGATTCCCTCCGCTTCTGGGCCCGCGAACTCGGATATCACGAGTCGGGAGGAGAGCCCGAGGTTGAATTCGCACCCTACAACCAAATTTTCCAGAGCCTCCTGGATGAAACCAGCATGTTCGCGGCCAATGGCAAGGGCGACAACGTGGTTTTGGTCCGCCACGACCGGCTGGACTCCCGCGCCGAATTCGATGCCGCGGTTGCTGGCTTTTCCGGCAATTTGACGGTGATTTGGTGCCCGGTTCCGGGTATGCCCACACCGGAAAACCCGGCAACATTGCTCTTGCGGCACTATCCGGTGGCGGACCCGTTCGACCCGGTCGCCGAAAAACTGGGCGACGTACCCTACACACCTTTGTTCTTCGCCGCCCTGGGCACCGCCGTAGCCCGCGCCATCCACGCCCGCCGGACAAAGCCCTTCAAACTGGCGGCCCTCGACTGCGACAACACTCTGTGGACAGGCACCTGCGGCGAGGATGGACCTGAGGCGGTCCAGATCGGCCCGGACCGGCGCTACCTGCAGGAATTCATGCGGACCCAACGCGATTCGGGAATGCTTCTAGCGATCTCCAGCAAGAACAACGAAGCCGATGTGGATGAGACATTCGCCGTCCACCCGGACATGCCCCTGCGTCCTGAGGATTTCGTCACACGACGCATCGACTGGATCTCCAAATCCGTCGGCCTGGCATCGATCGCCCAAGAGCTTTCGCTGGGCTTGGACAGTTTCATATTCGTCGACGACAACCCCAAGGAGATTGCCGAAATGCAATCCGCCTGTCCAGAGGTGTTGGCACTGCAGGTGCCCGCCGATGAAATTGAGATCCCCGCATTTCTGGACCATGTTTGGGCCTTCGACCGGCTCAGGGTCACCAAGGAGGACCGGGAACGCCATGATTCCTACAAGCAACAGGTGGAGCGCGGCAAGTTCCTGAAGCAAACGGCCACGCTGGAGGAATTCCTGTCATCCTTGTGCCTCGAGGTACGGATCGCCCCGCTGACGCCCGAGCGAACGGCGCGGGCTGCGCAATTGACACAGCGCACCAACCAAATGAACACCACGCTGATCCGCCTGTCGGAGGCAGAAGTGCGTACGCGGGAATGCCTGACCGTGGAAGTCAGCGACCGGTTCGGGTCCTACGGACTGGCCGGGGAGATGTTCCTTTCCGAAACCGGCGATGCCCTGGTGGTAGACAACATGCTGCTCAGTTGCCGCGCACTGGGACGCGGCGTTGAGCACCGGATGCTGGCACATGCGGGAGCCTTGGCTTTGGAGCGCGGGAAAACCCGTGTCGAGGTGCCTGTGCTTGACGGTCCCCGCAACCAGCCCGCACGTGAGTTCCTGTCAACCCTGCCCAGGCCTTTGACCGCCGAAGCTTGTGCCGCCTTGGAGTACAAGCCCGCCTCCGGAGCGGCCCAAGTCATGGCGGACGAGGATTCGCCCTCCAAGCCGACCTCCGCTCCCACCCGACCGCCCTACGCCAAAATAGCGCGCGAATTCGCTACGCCGGAGCATGTTCTCTCCGCAGTGAACGCCGGAATCCGAGCCCAAACCTCCAATTTAGCCACAGGGGAACAGGCCCGCACCCCGCTGGAGGAACAGATTGCCGAGATCTGGGCCCAAACACTCAAAATCGCCACGCCTGGCGTGGACCAGGATTTTTTCGACCTCGGCGGACACTCCCTTCTCGCGGTCCAACTTTTCTCCGCCGTCCGCCAGGAACTCCAAACGGAACTGTCCTTCGACCTGCTCTATTCGGGCAAGTTGACCGTCGCTTCGATGGCGGCGGCCGTCGAGTTGGCCAAAGTCGATCCCGACGAAATGAACCGTATGATGGCCCAGCTGGAAGATATGACGGACGAGGAGATTCACGCCCTCTTGGGTGCCGGTTAACAGATGCGGATTCTGCTGGCCTCCAACGCCACCTACGTTCCCCCGCGCGGAGGGTCAACGCGCAGCAATCTGGTCTGGCTGCGCGCATTGGCACAGGCTGGGCACGATTGCCGCGTGGTTTCCGCCGCCGAGGAGGACGCTCCAGCGCCGGTTGTGGAGCGCGACGGAGTACAGTTCCATTGCGTCCGCGAGCCTGCGGAGCGGCCGGCCAGTCTCCGACGGCAGATTGAATCGTGGAATCCCGATTGGGTCCTGATTTCATCGGAGGATCTCGGGCACATCTTGTTGCGCCAAGCTTTCAACACGGCCCCGTCGCGGGTGGTCTACATTGCCCACACACCGCAGTTTTTCCCCTTCGGCCCTGAAAGTTGGCACAAGGACGACGCGGCCACAAGGCTCCTTCATTCCGTGGCGGGCGTCGTGGTGATTGGCCACAGCATGGCGGACTATGTAAAACGGCATCTGGGCCTCGATTCCGCAGTGATTCACCCCAACATCTACGAATCCCCCACCGCATCCTCCGCAGCCGCGCCCAGTCAGGGGAACGCGGTAACGATGATCAATCCCTGCGCGGTGAAGGGAATTTCCATCTTTACTGCGTTGGCGGACCGGTTCCCATCGATCCCGTTCCGTGCGCTGCGCGGCTGGGGCACCACTGCCGCCGACGCAGAAATGCTGGCACGCCGTCCCAACGTGACGATAGCCGAGCCAGTGGCTGGAATCGGAGAAGAACTGGCCCGGGCAAGGGTACTACTCATGCCATCCTTGTGGTTCGAAGGGTTTGGCCTGATCGTGATGGAAGCGATGCTGCAGGGGATACCGGTAGTTTCCAGCGATTCGGGTGGACTGCTGGAGGCCAAGCAAGGTACGGGGCACGTGATTCCGGTGCGCCCCATCAAGAGCTACCGCCGGGAATACGACGGTCGGCACATGCCCATGGCCGAAGTTCCTCCCCAGGATCTGGATCCGTGGGTGGATTCGCTGGAATTGCTGCTGCGATCGGATGAGGCGTGGCACCGCGAATCGCGTGCGGCCAAGACTGTTGCCACGGCGTTCGTAAACTCGTTGGATACACGGGCGTTTGAGCGGATGCTGTCGGGATTGGAGCCGATGAAAGGGCCTGAAACGGCCGTTCGCCGACGACTCGATGCACTGACGACCGAACAGCGCGCCCAACTGGTCCGCAAGCTACGGGAGGCGTCAAAACCCGCTTGCGTATCCTCCTAGCCCACAACTCCACCTATTTCCCGGCACATGGCGGCGGCGATGTGTCCAACCGGCTCCTCATTGAGGCACTGGCAGCACGCGGCCACGAATGTGTCGTGGTGTGTCGGACTGCGGCACATGGCCCGGAACCGCACCGCAAATTGCTGGCCACCCTCGCCGAGCGCGACATCGTGGCGACAGTTCCGGAAACCGGCATCGTACGATTCGGGCTGAACGGCGTGGATGTCCACACTGCCACCGAAACTCCCAACCTGCGGGATGCCTTCGCGCGGAGACTTCAATCAGTGTGTCCTGATGTGGTCATCGCGTCCACCGACGATAGTGCCCAGATCCTGCTGCAAACCGCGCTTGATTCCGGCGTGCCCGTGGTCTATCTGGCAAGGGCGACTATCGCGTTGCCTTTCGGCCCCGATTGCGCCTTCCCTTCCCCGGCCAAAACGGCTGTGATGCGGCGCGCCCGCGCCGTGGTGGGAGTCAGCCGATATGTTGCTGATTACATCCGGCAGTGGGGCGGCATCCAAGCGGAGGCGCTGCCGATTTCATTCATGGGACCCGGACCATTCCCCGAGCTTGGCAAGTTCTCGAACGAATTTGTGACGTTGGCCAACCCGTGCGTGGTGAAGGGCATCGACATTTTCGTTGGCTTGGCCGACGCGCTCCCCCACCTGAAGTTTGCGGCGGTGCCAACATGGGGCACCAACGAATCGGACTTCGCCAAACTCCGGGCCCGCCCCAACATTGCAGTCTTGGATCCTGTTGAAGACATTGATCTGATCTTGTCGCGAACACGGGTTCTCCTGGTCCCATCCGTATGGGCCGAGGCACGCTCCCGGATGGTGATGGAGGCGATGCTGCGGGCGGTCCCCGTGATCGCAAGCAACACCGGCGGGTTGCCGGAAGCCAAGCTGGGCGTGCCTTACGTGTTGCCTGTCGCGCCAATTCCAAACTATTCCGGGAATCTGGATGAACGCATGGTCCCCGTAGCCGAGGCACCGCACCAGGACCTCGGGCCATGGGTGGAGGCCTTGTCCAAGTTGACCTCGGACACGCAGCATTGGCGGGAAATCTCATTGGCGTCGCGACACGCCGCGTTGCGGTTCCACAGTGAGGAATTGCGGATCGAACCCTTCGAGCGGCTCCTCGTCGATCTTGTGCGAACACCGGCGAAAACTCCAGTACCGGGCGCGCTGGAAAAACTGTCGCCAGATCAACGTCGATTGCTTGCGTTGAAGCTCAGGGAGCAATTCCTGGTGCCCCCCGAGTTGCCAAGGGACCGGCCTGCTGTCCTCTGCTTTCCGTGGGCCGGAGCCGGACCCCGCGCATACCAGCCGGTGGTGGCGGCCTTGAACGGAGCGGGATTCACAGGCGCTTCCGTCCGGTATCCGAATGGCGCGGACTCGGTGGCTGCAATCGTTGCGCGCCTGCTCGAAAAAGTGACCCCGAAACTTCCGCCTAATGGGTTTGTTTTGTTCGGGCATAGCATGGGGTCTGGAATCGCGTTCGAGTTCGCCCGGATGCTGAGGAGTGTGGGTTTGCCCGCACCCAAAGCGCTTTTTGTTTCATCCGCCACCGCACCGCAATTGCGAACTGCGCCAAGGCCGGACCCGTCGCGGGAGGAACTGTTGAAGATCCTGGCCGAGGACCGCATGGAACGCGCCGAGGATTTGATGCCGTTCCTCCCGGCTTTCGAGACCGATACACGGATCTACCGCCGGTATCTCTACGAGGACACGGAGCCCTTCGATTTCCCGATCTTTGCCTATCGGGGCAAGGAGGACAGGGTGGCGGCTCCGGAACTCGACGGATGGCGGGACCGCACCAACGGGGCTTTCAGTACACGGACATTCCCCGGGGGCCATTCGTATATCGCGGAACCCGGCGGCACGTTCCTTGAGGCGCTTCTGGAGGATTTGAAAATTGCCCTCGGATAAGCTGGGCCTTACGGTCAAGTCGATGACATCCGCCCGTGTCGCGCTCGGTAGGACCGGCGACACCGTGTCGGTACGCGAGGTTCTGGATTTCCAGCTTGCCCACGCGAGGGCTCGCGACGCAGTGCATTTCCCTTTCGACTCAGCCGGCATGCGTGCCGAACTGGACGGCATCGCCGTCCAGAGTGCGGCGAGGGACCGTGCCGAGTATCTACGCCGCCCGGATCTAGGCCGAAGGCTCTCGGACAACAGCAAGGAGGCTCTTGACAGGATCCGGGGAAAGTTCGATGTGGTGTTCGTAGTTGCCGACGGACTGTCACCAGTAGCAATTCACCGCAACGCTGCCGGCCTATTGCGGCGACTGGTCCCCAAATTGGATGGCTGGCGGATGGCACCGACTGTAGTTGTGGCCCAGGGCCGCGTCGCTATCGGCGACGAAATCGGAGACCTGGTCGGCGCGTCCGTCGCAGTGGTGCTCATCGGCGAGCGGCCCGGACTGGCATCGCCCGACAGTATGGGAATCTATGTGACGTGGAATCCCACTCTTGGCAGGACCGATGCGGAACGAAACTGCATTTCGAACGTTCGGCCGGAGGGTTTGTCGGTTGGTACTGCCGCCGAACTGCTGTTCCTGGTGCTGTGCAAGGCCCGCCAGAACGGTCTGACAGGCGTCGCGCTCGGCACCGCGACAAGCCAGGCCCCAACCTTGGGACCCGCAACGCTAAACTGAAGATTCCAGTGAATGCCGTCGAGTTCGACCGCGTCTCCAAGACCTACGCCATCTACGACACCCCTTCCGACCGGCTCCGGGAACTCGCGTCGCTGGGGAGCCGCTCGTGCCATCGCGACTTCCCTGCCCTTTCCGAGCTGAGCTTCTCCATCCGACGGGGCGAAGTCTTCTGCATTGTCGGTGAAAACGGGTCGGGCAAGAGCACAACATTGCAGCTGATGGCCGGAATCATGCAGCCCACGTCGGGCGAGGTGCGCGTCCATGGACGCGTTTCGGCACTTCTAGAACTGGGAGCTGGATTCAACCCCGAGTTTTCGGGACGGGAAAATGTTCTCCTGAATGCGTCAATCCTTGGACTCTCCGGAAACGAGATAACGTCCCGATACCCGGACATCGAAACCTTTGCCGGCATAGGGGACTTCATCGACCGACCTGTGAAAACCTATTCCAGCGGCATGGTGGTTAGGCTTGCCTTTGCTGTGGCGATCCATGTCGATCCGGAAATCCTCCTGGTGGACGAAGCACTGGCGGTGGGAGACGCGGTTTTCCGGCGACGCTGCCTCCGCAAGGTGCATGAATTGCGTGCACGGGGAACAACGATAATATTTGTGTCGCACTCCATCGCCGACGTGCGTGCAATTGGAGAACGTGTCCTTTGGTTGGAGCATGGTCGAATCGTCGCATTGGGCGATCCCGACGCGATCATCCCGCGTTATCTGGCGGCGATGACGGGGGCAGCACCGGCAATCGCACCAGGCCCGGTCCAGCCTGTTCGGACAATTCCCAACATCGACCACCGGCATGGCAACGGCAGCGCGGAGATTCTAGGCGTCGCGTTGCTGAATGAATACGGGGAGCCAGTCCACCTCGTCACGCCTATGAGCAAGGTCATCGTGCGGATTAGCGTTTGGGCGAAGGTTGCATTCGAGCGTCCGGACGTTGGGTTTGTTTTGCGCAATCACCTCGGCTTGGATTTTTCGGAATCGTGTGCAGCCCGCGAGGGACTTCGATTGGACCCGCTCGTGGCGGGCGAAACTGTGACGGTAGACTTCGAATTGGAGATACCGGAGCT
Organism: uncultured Acidobacteriia bacterium; assembly: GCA_903925015.1. Taxonomy (GTDB): domain Bacteria; phylum Acidobacteriota; class Terriglobia; order Bryobacterales; family Bryobacteraceae; genus BOG-234. The sequence continues at coordinate 3,562 of CAIYDY010000213.1, read as the reverse complement.
GTATCCGGGGGCGTTTTCGATTTCACCCTGGATCGCAAACGGTTCTGCGACCGGGGGAAATGATACCGTAAGTGACTGGATCGACAACGCAATGACCGTTCAGATGGCGCGTGGCGAAGGCCCCGTTTACGGATACATCCACTGGCCCTGCAGGATTGAATTCAACTCCCACCTGGATTCCCCGATTGGAGCCGCGGTTGCCTGAATTGAGCCCAATTCCATTGCAGGGCGAGTTCACCGGAGAACGGCTGGTGCCAGGCCAAGTGGGCGATGACCTGCTCAACGAGCATCTCTCACGCTACCGCTTCGCCCGTCGATTCCTGTCCGAGGGAGGCACCCCCCGGGTGTTGGATGCTGGCTGCGGAACCGGCTACGGCTCGGTTGAATTTGGCCCGGATGCAGCAGTGTTTGGGTTGGATTTTTCCGCCGAAGCCTTGGTACATGCGGCGGCCAACTTCGGACGACCCGGCATCCACTTGGTGCAGGGAAGCTGCGAGGATCTGCCGTTCGCCGACGCAACCTTTGATTTGATCGCCGCCTTCGAAGTAATTGAGCACTTGGAACGCTGGCAGGACCTCTTGCTTCAGGCCAGCCGAGTGCTGAAACCCGGAGGCATACTGGTGGTCTCGACGCCCAACAAGGCCTACTACACGGAATCACGCGGTACTGCCGGCCCCAATCCGTTCCATATTCACGAGTTTGAGTTCGCCGAATTCTCCGAAGCGCTGTGTTCGGTCTTTCCGCACGTGCGGATGTGGACGCAGAACCATGCCGAGGCCATCCTGTTCGCACCTGCCGACCCGACCGGGTTCGGTGCCGAGGCACCAGTGGACGTAACCCCGGAAACGGCCAACTTTTTCGTCGCCGCCTGCAGTCATACGCCGCTTGCGGCCAACGACGCATACGTGTGGGTGCCGCGGGCGGGAAACGTTCTGCGCGAACGCGAACACCATGTCCGAAAGCTGGAAGAGGAGCTGGCCACCAAGGAGGCTTGGTTGCGGGAGGCAATGGAGGACCGCCGACAACTGCAAGCGCTCCATGACCGCACACTCGTGGAATTGGAGCGGCAAAATGGGTGGGCGTCGAAGCTCGACGACGAATTGGCGACCGCGCGGGCGACCGTGTCGGGACTGCAGCGGGAGGCGGAAGTACGACTTGTCTGGATTGGCAACATGGAGACCCAGATTGCGGGCTTGGAAACCGAGATTCAATTACGGGACCGGGCGGTTGATCAATACAGGCAACATGTCCAGCTGCTTGAAGATCGCTTTGCGGTGGAGTCGCAACGACTGAAAGAAACCGTCCACGTCTTTTCCGAACAAATCAGTGGAATGGAGTCCGACTTGGCCGCGCGGACCGCATGGGCCAGGTCCATGGAGGCGGAGTTGGAAATCCGTACGCGCCATGTGCAATTGCAGATGACGCAAATCGCGGAGCACGAGGGGCATTTGGCGGCCCAGCAGAGCGCATTGGACGATCAAGCGAGGCAAATCGGCGAACTCCGCCAACGGCAGTATTTGGCTGCGACATCCAAGTGGGTGCAACTGGGTAGGCGGCTGGGTGTGGGACCGGACTTGAACCTTCAGGCGGATGACATGACGGGGGCACACCGGTAGATGAAGGCTTCGGCACTTCGATTCCTGCGCGCGCTGCCGCTGCTCGTTCTGGTTCCGTTCGCGCTGGCAATTGCCGCTATTGCGTTGGCGGCGACGGACTTGGCTTGGCTTCTGGTCGGTCGACGACGGAGCAGAACTGACTCCAGTGCGGATACCCGCGCGGCTTCCCTGGTCATTCCGAATTGGAACGGCAAGGATCTACTCGAACGGTTCCTCCCGTCTTGGATCGAGGCGATCAAGAACCATCCGGGCAGCGAAATCATTGTTGTGGAGAACGGATCGACCGACGGTAGCGCCGAATGGGTCCGAGCGAATTATCCCGAGGTGCGATTGCTGGCGCTGGAAGAGAATTTGGGCTTCGGCGGCGGATCAAACGCTGGTTTCCGGGCCGCCAAGAGCGATATTGTGGTCCTCTTGAACAGCGACATGAGGGTTGCGCCGGATTTTCTGGCACCGCTCCTGAACGGATTCACAGACGATGCCGTTTTCGCAGTGTCCTGCCAGATTTTCCTCGGTGATCCCAGCAAACGCCGAGAGGAAACCGGCCTCACCCAGGGTTGGTGGAGCGAAGGCGGTTTGCGGGTGAGCCACAAGGAAGACCCTGCTTTGGACCAGCTGTTCCCGTGTTTCTACGGCGGAGGCGGATCGTGCGCATTCGACCGGCGCAAGTTTTTGGAGGTCGGTGGTTTCGACGAATTGCTGGCTCCGTTTTATCTTGAGGATACCGATTTGGGTTTCCTTGCTTGGAAACGGGGCTGGAAAGTGCTCTACCAACCGTCCAGCGTAGTTTTTCACGAGCACAGGGGCACCATCGGCAAGCATTTTAGTTCGAACTACATCGATTCGGTCCTGCAGAAGAATTTCCTGCTCTTTGCTTGGAAGAACATTCACGGATGGAAGCGGTTGGCCGGGCACTTTTTCTTCGCCGCTGCCGGGGCCGTTGTGACAGCGTGGTCAGGCACTGCGGCTGGCCGAACGGGCTCACGGGGAATCTTCAGGGCACTTCGGCAGCTTGGAGGCTGTGTACGGTCTCGATGGCAGGCCCGAAGCTTGGCAACAATCGGCGATTCCGAAGTCTTCCTGAGGACACGCCCGGATTTTTTCCACGACCGATTTTCGGAATTGGAAAGATCACCCGAGCGACCACGGGTGCTCTTCGTGTCACCCTACCCCATCTGCCCCCCCACCCACGGAGGTGGCGTTTTCATGTACAACACACTCCGGCAACTGTGCCGCTGGTGCGACGTGCATGCGATCGTAATGCTGGACTACGCCCACGAACGGACAGCCAACGAGGAGTTGTTGAGGTACTGCAAGAGTGTCGAATTCGTGGTCCGGGAGTACGTCAGAGATCCGGGGCTGGGATCGATCCGGCCGTTCGCAGTGCGGGAGTTCCATACACCCGAAGTGGAATGGCTAATAGAGCGCCAAATCCTGAAGCACCGGATCGACGTAATCCAGCTGGAGTACACCGCGTTGGGGCAATACGCGCGACGGTACCGGCGGCTGGTGTGCGCGTTGTTCGAGCACGACGTCTATTTCCAGTCCATCTCACGTGCCCTGCCATTCATGAAGAGCCCGCTGGACCAGTTCAAAGCCTGCTTCGAATACCTGCGGGCCATCCGGTATGAACTTGGACTGCTCCCGCTCTGCGACCACGTCCAAGTCTGTACGATTGAGAACAAGGAATACCTCGACGGTTTCGTGCCCGAACTGGCGCCCCGCATCGAAGCCGGGTTGCGCGCCGGAATAGATTCGACGGCCTATCCTTATCCAGGCGGGCCACGCACCCCCTACACGATGTTGTTTCTCGGGAGCTTCCGACATGCACCCAACCAAGTTGCGCTGGACTGGTTTACCCGAAAGGTACTTCCCCTGATTCTGGAACAAGTTCCAAAAGCCAGGTTATTGGTTGCAGGTTCGGACCCACCGCCCCGCCATGGTAT
>CAIYDY010000212.1 GCA_903925015.1 uncultured Acidobacteriia bacterium | reverse complement strand
GGCTTTGGCGATCAACTCCTTGCCGGTGCCGGTTTCACCTGTCACCAGGATTGTCGAGCGGCTCGCGGCCACCTGGCTGACGAGGTCGAGCACACGCAGCATCCGGTCGCTCTTGCCGACGATGTTCGGGAAACTGTAGCGCTCCTTGAGGGCACGCTTCAGCTGGGTGTTTTCGTCGACGAGGCGCTGGCCGGAGATGGCGCGGCCGATCTCGATGAGGAGCTTGTCGTTGTCCCACGGTTTCGACAGATAGTCGTTTGCGCCAAGCTTGACCGCTTTTACGGCGGCTTCGACTGTGCCGAACGCCGTGATCATGAAGACCGGTGTGTGGCGGTCACGTTCGCGGATGTAGTGGAGCACCTCCATGCCGGACTTATCCGGCATCATGAGGTCGAGCAGGATCAGGTCCCAGACACGCTGTTCGAACTTGCGTTCGCCTTCGGCACCGTTGTGGGCGAGGCCGACCTCGTATCCCTCCATCTCCAGCAGGAGTTCCAAGCTTTCGCGAATCTCCACCTCATCATCAATGACCAGGATGCGGGTTCTGGAACCGGAAGTTGTCGTCATGCTTTTGCCGCCGTGGCGGAAACTGGGGTCGCAATGGGGGGGAATTCCAAGTGGAAGCAGGTTCCCTCGCCGGGTTTGGAGAATGCCTCGATCACGCCGTGGTGCTCCTGAACGATGCCGTAGGTGACCGAAAGGCCCAGACCGGTTCCCTTTTTTGCGCTCTTGGTAGTGAAGAATGGGTCGTAGATACGGCTGAGGTGCTCGGGCGCGATGCCGTTGCCGGTATCGGTGACGTCCACCTCGATGCCATTTTCCCCCATGCGGGTGGCGATTTCGAGGACAGAGCGCTGTGGTGCCGACGTTTGCGACTCCACCATCAGTTCCATGGCGTCGCGGGCATTCATGAACAGGTTGAGGAAGACCTGTTGCAGCTTTCCGGCATTGCCGTTGACGGCCTCGACACGGGGGTCGAGCTTGAGGCGCACCTCAATGGATGATTTGCGGAACTGGTGCTCCAAAAGCGATACCGTCTCCTGGATCACCCTGTTGATCTGGACCGCCGAAAGGTCGGCGGTGGACGTGCGGGAGAAATTGAGCAGGGAATTCACGATTTCGCTGGCTCGAAAAGTCTGCTTCGAGATTTTGTCCAGCATGCGCGCCTTCTGGTCGTCCTCGCCAAGCTGTTTGGACAGCATCTGGGCGTAGGTGGAGATCACTGCGAGGGGCGTGTTGACTTCGTGGGCGACACCGGCGGCTAGGAGGCCGATGCTGGAAAGCTTGTCGGACTGGACGAGGCGGCGCTCGAGTTCGGCGCGGTCCGTGACGTCGTCAAAGATCACGAGGCGGCCGATGCGGTCCATGTCGCGGGAAACCAAGGGCGCGATGGCGATGTTGTAGGTCGCCTCGCCGCCCGCAGTGTCCAGCGGGAACTTGTCGAGGTGGTGGATGCGCATTTCACCTTGGACCCGGTCGAGTTGCTCGACCAAGTTAGCGGGCATAAGTTCCGAGAGTGTACGCCCGACAGCGTCCTCCCGACCGATGCCGCTAAGGCGCTCCATTTGGGTATTCCAGCTTTCCACCCGGTCATCGAGGCCCGCTGCGAGGATACCCACGTTGATGGACTCGACGATGTTCTCGCTGAATTCCTTGAGGCGCTCGTACTCGCCTGCCTTTTGCCGGAGCGACTGGTACAGATTGGCATTTTCAATTGCAATGCCGACGTAATTGGAAAGCGTCTGCAGGAGTTCTACATCGTCGCTGGACAGGAATTCGCCGACCTCGGTCCGGCTGGCTCCGAGGTATGCGATGGTGCGGCCGCGTGCGCAGCAGGGAATGTAATAGTTCAGGTCCAAGTCGGCGATGGTCTGCCGGATCGAGGGATCCCAACTCTCCGACACGACGTCAAACTGGTTCCGGGTGCGCTCAAAAAAGAGATAAGGGGTAGCTCTGGGCCAGTTCAGGAACCCCAGATCCAGCGCACTGCAATCGTCTATCGGCTTGGCTCCGGCCCCGATGGAGCAGCGCATGGCCCACTTGGAAGGCTGCCCGCCGTCCCGACCGACCACCGGGGCTTCGGACGAGTCGCCTGACAGAAAGAACGCCACGTGCCGAATCGACAGGGTCTGCATCAGTCGGTCGGCGACGGACTGCAGCATGCCTCCGAGCTCGGATTCGGCGTTCAACTCACGGGCGAACTCAACCAGGGTCCGGCGGTAGTCGTAGCGGTCGCTGTAGAAATAACGGTCCAGGCGCTCCTGGATCCAGTTGCGGAGGGGCTGGAACAGGAAGGTCGCGATCAGCATGATCACGATGAGCTGGATGTTCGATACGTCCTTGAAATTTTTCTGGATGGTGCTGCCAACCGTGATGACGAGGGCGTAGAAGGCCGTCAGGATCAGCAATGTTGCCAGCGTGTAGGCGAACCCGCGGCGGAAAATGACATCGACATCCATCAGCCGGTAGCGGACGATCGAATAGGCGATCGTCAGCGGGACCAGCGGCAGGGTCACAACCACGTAATTCAGGTAAGGGCTGAACTGCAGCCCGAGAACGAACGGGATTGCGTAGAGGAAACCAAAAGGTGCAAATCCGAAGAGGATCCCGTTGCGGAGCCACTTCAGCTGCTGGCGGACCACTGTGTCGTCGGAATGCACGAAGCTGGCTTGGAGTACAATCCCGCTGGCGATGTAGGTGACGGTCAGCAAAGCCATCCAACTACGGTCCAAAACGTCGCGCACGTCCACGGGGGGCCAGTCCGTGGCGACGATTCCGGTGGTCAATCCGACGGCAATCAGGGTGAAGGCAATTCCGGGGAGGTAGACCGACAATCCGAGCGACCGTTTGTACCAAGGGCGGGGTTCCGGGAAGATGAGGGCGAAATGCAGGAACAAGGCTGGAGCGAGCCAACCGGCCAGCACGTTGCCCCAGTACATGACCTGGTCGAATATATTGAGCTTGCCTGTGAAGTGGAAGCAGCAGAAAACGAACGAGGTAAGGCAAAAAACGTAGAAGTGCCGGGCCTTGTTGGCACTGCCTCGTCGAAAGTAGATAAACAGGCCGATCAGGAGATAGCAGCCACCCACTAGGTACTGGTATGTGTAGGCGACGCCCCTGGGCGCTTCGCCGATGATGACGGTGGCCCGGACATCGGCCACGCCCGCACGCCGCACGACATAAAGGGCCTTGGCCCAGGCACCGTAGTAGGCGAGTCGCTTCGGAACGTCGTCGGTGGTGGTGATGGTTGCACCTTGGATAGTTTCCAGGAGGTCGTTCTCGCGGATTCCAGCCCGGTGCGCCGGTCCTTCCGGTGTGACGCGGACCGCCACCACACGGCCACCACGGTCGCGCCACATGACGCCATCGTCGGGAAGTGGGAACCGGTGGAGCTGCTGGTAGTTCAGGGCAGCGGCCACGACAGCGGCTATCGTCACCATCGTGAGGATGGCGGTGGAGAGCTGGAATTTCAGTTCCTGAAGCATCGCTGTTTTTTTCTTGAGAAGCGCCACTGGCAGGCATGATCACAGGAGCTCGAAAGCCTCCTGTACCCGGTTATCCCTATTCTACGTGCAGGTCGATTGCCATTTGGAATCGCGGTACGATCAACTGGCGCATTGAAACAAAAGGGTTTGTCTTCGGCTCTGCGGAACCGGAATTCCAATTTCGGGATATTTCGAAAATGTCGCGGTGGAAACTAGAACTCGCAGGCGGTTCTTCGGGCTGAGATCCAATCGACGAACTCCTCGGGTGCGGACATGGTGGAGAGTCGGCTCTGGCGCACGAGCGACCAATCCGCGAAGAGTCCGGAAGCCTTGATGTCGCGAAGGGTCACGGGGGGATCGACGCGGAACAGGAATTTGAAATCGGCCACCACGAGTTTCGGATCCTTTGGATCGGGGCGGCCGCCGACGGTGACTTCCGCTACTGCGACGATTGCGGCCTCGCCCATGCTGTGGTAAATGAAGACGCGGTCGCCCGGTGCCATTTCGCGGATGGCGCGCAACGCCTGCGCATTGCGGACGCCGTCCCAAACAGTCTCGCCGTCGCGCTCCAGTTGTTCCACGGGATAGGTGTCGGGGTCGGTCTTGGCAAGGAAATAGCGGTGCTGCAATTTGGTACTGGGCTCCTTTAGGAAGTATATTCCGGGGGCAGTACGCCGTCCCCCACGCGTCTTGCTACCATGGAAACTGAGTGATGACGTTTCCGTCCAGAACTGTTCCGATGCTGGTGTGCGCGGCGGTTCTTTTCCGGGGTTCCCTGGTCAGGGCCCAGGCTCCGACCGCTCCGGACAAGGCAGCGGCCGCAGCTACGCAGGCCAAGGCTCCAGCCACGCAGCAGCCACCTGCCGTCGTTTCCAGTCCTGTCCAAGGCCAGCCTGTTGCGGCACCGAAAGGCCCGCCGGTGCCTACTGAAGGGCCGGTTGTTGTCGGTTCCCAGCCCGACCCCGGATTGGAATTCAAGCCCGGCTCCGATGCTCCGCTGCCGGTAGTAAAGCCCGTCGTCCCTCCATCTGCTCAGCCAGCCGCCGCCCAGACCGGGAAGGTGCCGAAGGTCGCAGCGAACGACGTTGCCAAGCAAGCAAATACAACCAGTCCAAAAGGATTGGACGCCGTTGTTCCAGCCACCCAGTCGCCCGCTGTTGCCCAGCCCCTGCCAATCCAGACCAAAGGGGGGAAACGCGGCAAGGACGCACCTCCGGGACCGGCCCCGGCCAGTGCGGCATCGGGTCCCTACGTGATCGGGCCTCTCGACGTTCTGGAAATCAAAATATGGAATGATCCCCGGCTGAGTGGCATTTTCGATGTCCGCCCGGACGGAATGATTTCGATGAATCTGATTGGCGAAATGAAGGCCGACGGCTTGACGCCCGCCGAACTGACCGATGTGGTGAAGCGCAAGCTGGCTGCCACGGTTATGAACGACGAGGATCCGCCAGTCCTTATCCAGGTGGCCAGGATCAACAGCAAGAAGTATTCGATCATCGGCGGATGTTTGCGGAACGGGGATTTCCCGCTGATCGGCGCGACTACCGTTCTGGACGCATTGGTGAATTGCGGCGGGTTCAAGGAATTTGCCAACCAAAAGAAGATCTACGTCCTGCGGGGCAGCACGAAGTATCCGTTCAACTACAAGGACGCCATCAATGGGCGGCGGCCGGAACAGAATATCTATCTTCAAAACGGCGACAGGGTCGTTGTGCCCGAATAGCCGGGCCCGCAGCTCCATGGCCGTGCCGAAATGCGTTTGCCGAGGAATCAAGAGGTAGCTGGAAAATGACACCCGCTCAAGGATACGTTGCCATCTCAAGGCGGTCTCTCGACCTTGAGGACTATATTGACGTTGTACGACGCCACGTGGCTTGGATCATCGCGCCTGCGTATGCGGGGCTGGTGATCTCCATTGTTATAGCGTTCATGTTGCCCAACGTGTACGTGTCGGAAGCCGTGATGCAGATCACGCCCGCCCAGGTTTCTGAGGCACTGATTCCGACGACGATCAACCAGCAGTTGACCGAGCGGATCATGCAGATGCAGGGCAACATCATGAGCCGGACCAGTCTCTCGAACCTGATCCAGTCCCCGGAGTTGAACCTGTATCCGACCGAGCGGCAGAGTAAGCCGCTTGAGGACGTCATCGAAGCGATGAAATCCAAGGATCTGAAGATTACGATCACGCAATCTCCGCAATCGTTGCTGTCTAGGAAGGCGTCGGCGTTCACCATCAGTTTCGCCTACTACCAGCGATTCAAGGCCCAGGCCACCGTTCAAAAGCTCATCACGCGCTTCGTTGACGAGAATCAGAACGCGCAGCGGTCGCAACAAACGCTCCTGAAGGACTTCTTCGGCGACGAATTGGCACAGGCGAAGGCCGCCCTCGAAAAGGCCAATGAAGAACTCACCAAGTTCCGCATTGAGAACGAGGGGAGGCTGCCTGAACAGAGCCAGATGACCATGACGCAGATGAACTCGTTGATGCAGCAGTACAACTCCATCAACGAACATCTGAACCGTTTGGCGCAGGACCGGGTTCAGTTGGAAGCCCATTTGGCAACCCTGAAGTCCAACCTGGACATCGTGGAGTTGATGGCACAGGAGACCCCGACTCCCGGTTTCATGGGTAGTCCGGTAAACAAGCAGAACGAGGAGCTGGTTGTCCGGAACAAGCAGATCGAGGCCGCCGAAAGCCAGCTTGCGCAATATCTCCAGATCTACAAGGAGACCTACCCGGATATCAAGGACCTCCGCAAGCGCATCGGTGTGATGAAGCGTGAGCGGGACGATCTGGCGATGAAGCAGGAAATGCTGCTGGCCGAGGAGGCCAAGAAGCCCAAGGAGGTTGCGAAGAAGCCGACCAACTACCAGGCCGCACAGAACCGCCAGAACCTGATGGGCCAGATCGAGCAGACGAACGCAGCCCTGAAGAACAACGAGACCGAGCGGGCATTCAAGATCAAGGAGCAGGAACGGCAATCCAAGGAGATCGAGGATTTCCGTGCCAAGCTTGCCGCGACTTCGGGCATCCAGGCGAAGTACTTGGACTTGCAGCGCGACCAAGCAAACTCCACGATGAAGTTCCAGGAAATGCAGCGGAAGTCGGAGTTGACGGCACAGAATGGTGATTTGATCCAACGCAAGGCCGGTGAGGCTTTGGACGTGCTGGATCCTCCTTCGCTGCCGGTAAACCCGTCGAAGCCGAACCGGTTCATGATTGTGGGTGCCGGGCTGGTGGTCTCGATTATCGTCGGCTTGGTGCTTGCGGCGGTCCAGGAAGCGAAGGATACCTCGCTGAAGAATTTGAAGGACGTCCGAGCGTACACCAACCTGCCCGTGTTGAGCAGCATTCCATTGCTGGAAAACACAATCATGGTGAAGCGCAAGAAGCGGATCGCTTACCTTGCATGGTCTGCAGCCGTAATTCTGGGTATTATCGCGGTGTGCGCTTCCCTGTTCTACTACTACTCGCAGACGGCGACAACTTGAGCCTGGCTAGCGCGGGCCGGAAGGAAAAAATATGAGCCGAGTACACGACGCTCTGCGTAGAGCCGAGCAATTGCTGGAAGCTCCCGTTGAAGATGGATTTGACGGCGACGGGCTTAATGGTGGAGACGATGCCAACTTCCTTTCCGTCCCCGAGGACATGGATTCGGGGGCTCTTTCGGGAGTGGATTACGGTGCTCCCGACGTTCCCGCATATGGGGGCGCGTACGGTCCCGGTGTTGTCCGGTCCGAATCGAAGGGCATGCAGGTGGATTGGCGGAATTTTCTTTCCCGCTGCCGGGTGATCCCGTTCCATCCAGCGCCTGAAGCCCACTTGATCGACATCGAGCGTCCACACGAAATTCCGGGTGAGGAATTCCGCAGTTTGCGCACACGCTTGAACCACATGCAGAGCCAGCAGGACCTGCACGCCATTGTAGTCACATCCGCATCGCCAGCCGAGGGGAAAACGTTCACGGCGATCAACCTTGCCTTGGCGCAGGCTCAACTGGAATCCCCGGTTCTGATCGCGGATCTCGACTTGCGGCGTCCTGTTGTCCACAACATGTTCCAGTGCGAGAAATCC
>CAIYDY010000211.1 GCA_903925015.1 uncultured Acidobacteriia bacterium | reverse complement strand
CGACGAGCACGAGCGCATCCTCGTCGACACCATGGCCACCTGCATCTGGCGTCGCATGCGCGTCCTCGCCATGGAGTCCGTCGCCTTCGACGTGCAATTGGAAAAGGCCGGCGTCCCCGCTCCCGCCGGAATCTTCGAGACCTTCAACGCCTTCAACTCCCTCGCGCAGGAGAGCCGGGCCTTCCAACTCCTCCACCAGTACGAATCCCGCTACCTCCGCGCATACGAACGGGCATCCCGAGCCCTTCTCTCCTACCGCAAAACCCAAAAGTACGACGAACTCCCGGAACCCACCCCGGAACTCGACCTAGCCCCAACCCAGGAACCCGAAATCCAAAATCCGAAAAACGAACCCGAGCCAGCCTCCACCCAACCGCCAAACCGTCGCGAACGCCGACAGCTCAAGTGGCAAAAAGCCCACCCCAAACACGTCCCAACCACCCCCAACCCGAAGGGCACCCGCAGCTAACCACCCAACCATGCCCAACCACTCCCAAATCCCCGCAAACGCGACCTGCCGCTCCAGCCCTCACGCCCGAAGTGTGTCAAGGCCCGCCCGTATCTCCACTACCCCCCGCCCATTCCAGAACGCCCCGAAACCCGCTACCCTAGTCTTAGTGGCCCATACTTCTGAGAAACTCGCGCAAGTTACGCCGTCGGACGCGGCTGAGCGGGTGGTTCCTCCAGTCTTTGGCGCCGCGTCCGGCGGCTCCCGCGCTTTTGAGGAGCACGCGGACGACTTGGCCGCGAACCCGTTCCCCCCGCACCCGAGCCCGAGCCCGCGCGGCCCGTCCGCTTCCCCCAAACGCCGACTCCTCCTCGTAGGCTGGGACGCCGCCGATTGGAAAGTCATCAACCCCCTCATGGACCGTGGCGAGATGCCCAACCTCGCCCGCCTCGTCCAAAACGGCGTCATCGGCAACATCGCCACCCTCAACCCGCCCTACAGCCCCATGCTGTGGACCTCCATCGCCACCGGCAAGCGCCCCACCAAGCACGGCGTCCACGGCTTTTCCGAACCCGCGCCCGACGGCGTCTCCATCCGCCCCGTCTCCTCCCTCAGCCGCAAAGTCAAGGCCGTCTGGAACATCCTCAACCAGAGCGGGCTCACCCCCGGCGTCGTCGGCTGGTGGCCCTCCCACCCCGCCGAACCGATTTCCGGCGTCATGGTCTCCGATTTCTTCTCCAAAGCCGGCGAAGGCCCCGACCCCGCCACACTCGTCCCCGGCTCCGTCCGCCCCAAAACCTGGCGCGACCGCCTCGCCGAACTCCGCGTCACCCCCATGGACCTCCCCGGCGAGGCCATCCGCATGTTCGCCCCCCGCTACGACCTCGTCGACCAGGACAAGGACAAGCGCATCCACACCCTCGCCAAGCTCATCGCCGAGGCCATGAACGTCCACGCCGCAGCCACCGAGGTCCTCGAACATCTCGACTGGGACTTCGCCGGTATCTATTACGACGCCATCGACCATTTCTCGCACGCCTTCATGGGCTACCACCCGCCCCGCCTTCCATGGATCCGCGAGAAGGATTTCGATGTCTTCAGCCCCGTCATCGACAACGCCTACCGCTTCCACGACGCCATGCTGGGACGCCTGCTGGAACTGGCGGGCCCCGAAACAACCGTGCTTCTGCTCAGCGACCACGGCTTCCACCCCGACGAACACCGGCTCGCGTCCACACCCGCCGAAGCAGCAGGACCCGCCATGGAGCACCGCCATTTCGGCATCTTCTGCCTCAGTGGCCCTGGCATCCTGAAGGACGAACGCATTTACGGAGCCAGCCTGCTGGACATCACGCCCACAGTGCTGCATCTTTTCGGACTCCCGGTTGGTCGCGACATGGACGGCAAAGTTCTGGTGAACGCCCTCGAACCCGGTGCTCCCCCGGTCGAATACATCGATTCCTGGGAGGCCGTTCCCGGCGAAGCGGGCATGCTCGACCGCGAGGCCGGGCTCGATCCGGTCGCCGCCGCCGAGTCCATGAAGCAGTTGGTCGCCCTGGGCTACATCGCGCCTCCCAAGGAGGATGTTGCCACCCAGATGGCCGAAACCCTGACGGAACTGAAGTACAACCTGGCCCGTTCGCATGACGACGCCGGGCATCCCGAGGAAGCCGTTCCGCTCTACCGCGAAATGCTCGCGAACAACCCGGCTGAACACCGCGCCGCCGAGTGCCTCTTCGGCTCCCTTGCCGCGCTGGACCGTTTGGACGAGGCCGAGGAATTGCTCGCCAGTTTCGACGTTGCCGCACCCAAGGCCGCCCAGGCCGCCAAGGAGGAACTCGCCCGTCGGCGCGAAATCAAGCCTGACGCCGACTTGGACAACGTCCAATCTCCAAAGGACAAGCGCGACCATTTCGAGCGCCGCAAGCTCGTGGAGCAGGCCAGCGGATGGATTCCCCTCCGTGCGCTGCTGCATTTGAGGCTGGAAACCGTGCGGGGCAGGGAAGACGCCGCCGCTTTGGCCTTCGAGCGTTTGGTCGCCATCTGCGAAGAACTCGGTGTCCGCATGCCAGCCATGATCCTGGCCGAGAACTTCGCCAAGTCGGGAAAGAACGAGGATGCCCTTCAATGGGTGGAAGAGGCCCTCTCACGCGATGGCGAAAACTTCGCCGCGCTCGGCCTCGCCGCCCGCCTGCACGCGCGTTTGGAGCACTGGCCGCAGGTGGTGGAATTCGCCGCCCGCTCCCTGGGCCTGGTCTACTTCCAGCCTGGATTGCATTTCCTGCTGGGCCTCGCCCAGTTGAAGCAATCTCAATACGATGCGGCCGAGCAGACCCTCCGCGTCGCACTGCACCAAGCCCCCGGATACGTCGAGGCCCGCCAAACACTGGCCGACCTTTACCTGGAGCAGGGCCGAATCCCCGACGCCGCCATCCAACGTGCCTTGGCGGACCGCCAGTTGGCGTTACGCGACAGCAACGCGGCCCCCCTTCCCCAATCAGCCCAGGAAACGACAGCCCGCGCCCGGTTTACGGAGCGAACCCCACCGCCCTCGGCGGACCCCGCACGCGACATCGTGATTGTGACCGGCCTGCCACGCAGCGGCACCTCCATGATGATGCAGGCCGTCACAGCGGGAGGCGTCGGGGCCCTCACTGATGGCCTCCGTGCGCCGGACGAGGACAATCCCCGCGGCTACTTCGAGTTCGAGCCCGCAACCAGGCTCCGCAGCGACAAAACTTGGCTCCCCCGTGCCCGTGGCAAGGTCGTCAAGCTGGTATTGCCGTTGATCCCGTACCTGCCCGCCAACGAGACCTACCGCATCATTATTATTCAAAGGAACCTGAAGGAAGTCGCCCGCTCGCAGAGCCGCATGCTGGAGCGGCTGGAACGGACCTCCCAAGCTGCCGCCCTCTCAGCCGACGAGTTGGAACGTGCATACCTCAGTCATGAGGAGGAGGTCCGCCGTTGGCTGGCCGCCCGTCCCGCCGTGGGCGTGCTGGCGCTGGCCTACGATGAAACTCTCAAGGATCCGGCGACCGCAGCCGCGCGGATTGCCGAATTCCTCGGGAGGCCATTCGATGCAACTGCCGCCGCCGAAGCCGTGGTGCCGTCTCTGCGCCGGCAGTTTGCGGATGGCGGCACCTCGTGACCGCACTGCGGATTCTGGCCGGTGCCGGATTCGTTTATGCCGTTTGCCGGGCGTGCGGATACTCCCTGTTCCACCTCCTGGGGCTCCGTTTCCACCGCTACGAGCGCGCCTTTCTGGAATTTTTGGCAGGTTCGGCGGTCTTCAGCACCCTGGTCTTCGTCCTTGCAGCGTGCCAACTGCTGTATACCCCGGTCCTGATCGGCACCGGAATCGTGATCGCCCTGTTGCCCCTCCGATTCCGAAGCCATTTCGCTGCCCCGCCCACCCCGGCGAGCGAACTTTCCACGATGTGGAAATGCCTCTTCTGGCTCCCCTATCTGGTATTCGGGGCACTGTACCTCGTAGTTGCGATGGTCCCGGAAACCAGCCCGGACGGCACCGGCTACCACCTCAGTCTGGTGCGCCGGTATCTGGAACACCACGGGTTCCTCCGGATCACCACCTATATGTTTGCAGGTTTCGCCCAGGGCATCGAGATGCTCTTCGCGGTGGCATTCTCGATTGGACGCCACTCCGCCGCCGCCGTTCTGCATCTGCTGTTCCTGCTGGCGATGCCGTTCGGGATGCGGGCATGGGCACGGAGGGCGGGCGACGAACGAGCCGGAGTTCTTGGCGGGCTGCTGTTCTACCTGGCCCCGGTCGTGGGCCGAGACGGGACCATCGCCTACATCGATATCGCCGCGGCCGCAGTCGTTTTCGCCACGTTCTATTTCCTCGAAATCTGGTGCGAAGATCGCAACGACCGTGTTTTGGTGCTGGTCGGCCTGATGTCCGGCTTCACCTACGCCTGCAAGATGACCACGGCAACAACGGGCGTCTATGCATTCCTGGCTGTTCTTGCACTTGGCGGATTCCGTTGGCATGCCTGGAGGAGTGCTTGGAAGCGGGCCGGGGTCGTCACCCTCGTCGCCACTTTGGTAGCCGGTCCCTGGATGCTGAAGGACTGGATCGAATTCGGCAACCCATTTTTTCCCCTCTTCAACCGCTGGTTCCCTAGCCCCTGGATGTACCCGATTATTGAGGTCCAGTTGCGCGACATGATGAGCCACACCGGAGGCGTTGCTTTCCGGGACCTCGCCTACCAAGCCGTGATCGGTGGCAAACTCCTCGGCGTCATCGGACCGGTGTTTTGTTTGGCCCCGGTGGCACTTCTGGCACTGCGGAGATTGCGCGGAAGGGTCCTGCTCGCCGCTTTCATCCCGGCGTTCCTACCCTTCTTCGCCAATACCGGAGGCCGTTTCCTGATACCCTCGCTACCGTTTCTTGCTCTGGCCCTGGGCGTTGGCATCTTGGAAATCCCCGTAGTCGGCGCTCCACTGGCCGCGGTCGTCCTGATCGCACACTCTGTCCTCTCCTGGCCGGACATGATCCCGCAATGGTCCACTGGCTATCAGTGGCGTCTGGACCAGGTCGACTGGCGGGCCGCACTGCGAATCGAACCCGAGGAGCACTATCTCGCCACCCATTGGAACGACTACAGGCCCGGCCTGATGCTGGACCGCCTTGTCCCGCCGGGGGACCCGGTGTTCTCCCCGAACTTCGGCCAGATGGCCTACCAGCACCGCAATCTACTGGGCTCGTTCGATTCCGCCTTCGGACGTCGCACATTCCTGATGTTTCTGATGCCGGTAGTGAAGGAACTGGCCACCACGCTGCAAATCGACTATCGGTTCACCAAGGTGACCACCTCCAAAATCCGCATGGTCGCCACCAGCAAAATGGAGACGGATCTCCGGATCAGCGAACTGCGGGTATTGGCGGGTCAAACCGAAGCTCCACGAACGCCGGATTGGCGAACGACGGCATCGGACAATCCCTGGGAATCGGGGGCTGCGCTCGATGGCATCCGTGCGTCCTGGTGGACCTCCGGACGTTTCTCGGAACCGGGGATGTGGTTTGAGGTGGATTTCGGAAAGCCGGTGGAGTTGGATGGCATCCAAATCGAGCAGTCCGAGGACCAACGCTGGCTTCCGTTGGCACCGTGGGCTTGGACAGGCGGGAAATGGCAGCGCATCGGGAGTCGCCAAGAAACTTCTACTGTTCCGCCAAGGCCTACCCTGCGCCGCGAAGTCCGCGACGAAATGAACAGGTCGGGCGTGCACTGGATGCTGCTGCCAGATGGGGCTTACGGCGCGGACGACCTCCGCGACCATGCGGGGGAGTGGGGTATCCGCCAAGTGGGGATGGAAAACGGCTTCAGGCTCTACGCACTAAGGTGAGGGGAGGGAAGGGGCCGTGCAAAACCGGTCCCTTCCCAACCGCCAAACTACTTACCCACAACAATGATAGAGAATGATCCCGGGAGCATCGGGCCACGGCCGGGGCCGCGTCCACGTCCACCGGCAGGCGGTGCTGCGGGAGCCGCGACCGGTGCCGGCGGCGGGCCGTACTCTGCGGCGATCAGGTAAACCTGGCCGGTCTTGGTGTCGAGAGTCATGGTCTTGGCACCCGGCATCGTCTTGATGGTCTGTTCCACTTCGAAGCTGGTGGGAGAGTTTTCCTTGATCACGGTCAGGCTGCCATCGCCCTGCGACGTAAACAGCTCCATGGTGGCCGGGTTGAAGGCCGATCCGTCCACGCCCGTGCCGATGGGCAGAGTGGTGATGATCTTGCCGTCCTTGGCGCTCATCACGACCACAACCGCCGGCTGGCGGCAGGCAACAAACAGGATGTCGTTCTTGGCGTCGAGTGAAAGACCGGCGCAGGTGCCGCCCTTGCCGTCGAGGCTGTAGTGGGCCGTAACCTTCATGGTCTTGGCATCGATGACGGCGACGTTGTCCTTGTCCTCGATCGCGACATAGAGGTGGCCGCGCCCGTCCGTGGCGGCCTGTTCCGGTGCGCCCTCAAGGTCGATGGTGCCCAACACGGCCCCGTCGGCTGCGTTGATTACGGTCGTGTTCGGTGCGCGGTGGCTCAGGATATAGACCCGGTTGTTGAAGGGATCGGCAATCAGTCCATCTGGACCGCCCTCGACTTCAATGGTCTTGATGGGTGCCAGGGTTTTCGAATCCCACATGGCGACCGGCTTGCTGGTAGCGAAGGCGTGGCTGGACTTGGTATCCACAGCAGCACCGCGGGCGTTGGTGTTGGCAATTTCGCCCACCGGCTCCAAAGTGTCCAAGTTGAATACATTGATCCGGGGTGTCGGACCGGTGCGGGGAACATAGAGGCGGCGGCCGGCTGAATCGGCTTGCACATAATCAAAACCGCCGTCGCCTCCCACTTTGACCGTTTTCAGAACCTTGTAAGGTCCCTGGGCAAAGGAGGAAGCGGCGGCGGCAATAAGCAATGTTGTTGCGGCGAGAGGGGAGGGTCTCATCGCTTGAGTATACGCGGAGTTAACCGCGCAACCCGGGAAATTTACATGATTTCAGAATCGTCCCGGACCGGCATCTTGCCCGTCGCCCCGTCCTTGCGGTTGAGGTCGTCGGCCAGGATCACGGCCTCGGCCAGATCCCGCATGGAACGCCGCAGACGGCGGCTTTCGTTGCGGAGCCGGAGATACGCTTCCTCTTCGGTCAGGTTGTGCTTGAACTGGAGAATGCCTTTGGCGCGCTCGACAAGCTTGCGGGCCTCCAAGGTGCGCTTCATCTCCAGCGTTTCCGACATCAGCCGGGCGTTCTGGATGGCGATGGCGGCCTGTCCGGCAACCACGGTCAGAAAGCCGATTTCGTCGTCGGCGAAGGTCCGCGCTTCCTTTGTATAGATATTGATGGAGCCGATGACCTTGCCTTGCGAAAGCAGCGGGGCCGCCAAGGCGGTGCACAGGCCGGATTTCCGGGCCAGTTCCGGATACCGGTAGGCCTTTTCCTCGTGGATGTTCGGGATCATCACCGGTTGCGCATCGCGGATCACGTGCTCGATCAGCGAGCCTTCCATCCGGATCGGCATCCGGTGCATGTAGTCGGGGGAGGAGCAACGTGCGGCGCTGACCGTGAGCTCGCGCTTTTCCTCGTCCACCAGCATGATGGAGCAGACGGCGGAATCGAGGGTCTCGGCCACCATTTCGGAGATGGCTTGGAGAATCCGCTCCAGATAGCCCTCCGCCGAAATGGTCTGCGCGACGGCTGCCAGCGTTTCGAGCCGGCGGACGGCACTCTGGGACTGTTCGACCAGTTTGTTCCGTCCGATGACGCCGCCCATCTGTTCGCCGATGAAGGTGATCAGGGCGACTTCGTCCGAAGAGTGTGGATGCGGTTCGCGATGGTGGACGTTGATGACGCCGATCAGTTCGCCCGAATTAACCAGCGGCACCGAAAGGAAGGCCTCATAGGTATCTTCCTGCAGCGAGCTGAATCGCTTGAAGCGTGCGTCGTCGGACGCCTTCTTGCCCAACGCAACCACGGAGTTGTGAACTGCGACCCAGCCGGTGATGCCTTCGCCCATCTTCAGGCGGACGGTTCCGATTTCCGAATCGTGGGGAAGCTGCGATGCCCGCAACACGATTTCGTTGGTGCCGTGGTCGATCAGGTAAACAAGGCAGGCGTCGGAGTGGGTAACGTTGATGGTCAGACCGACCAAGTCCTTCAGAATCGACTCGAGGTCCTGGTCTGAGCTGACAATGCTGCTGATTCTATGCAGCAGGGCAACTTGGCTGCCTGCGTGTTCGGCCATATGGGTTGACATGTCCTTTAAAAATACGTTCTGAATCTTAAGCTTAGAGAGTTCTGGCGGTACTGGTCCAATTGATTTTTTCGATGGACGGGATGGGGCGGGCGGTCAGCGCAGTGATGCCCGGACCGCCGGATGGATGCAAAATATTCCAGCCATTTTCCCCGGCCCGCCAGTTGCAGCATACTAGTGTTCATGCGTAGGCTCGCAATCCTGCTGCTGCTGGCGGCCACGGCGAAAGCCGGAACTTTCGCGCTCCTGGTCGGTGTCTCGCAGTACGCGAAACTTCCGCCGGACCTCTGGCTGCAGTACCCCGATGCCGATGTCCGGGCATTTGGGGAGTTTCTCAAGAGTCCGCGCGGGGGCGGCGTTCCAGCTTCGGCGATTCGCACTTTGACGAATGAACAGGCCACTACCGCCGCTGTCCGCGAGGCTTTCGGAGGGTTTTTCTCGGCAGCTGGAGCCGGGGATACGGTCTATATTTTGGTCGCAGCGCACGGAACCGTTGATTCCACGGGAGCCTATGTGCTGACGCATGACAGCGACCCGGCCGATCTGGCGGGGTCGGCTCTACCGATGGGCGAGCTGCGCGCCTTGGTCGAGCGCACCACCAGCCACGCGGGGCGGGTGATTTTATTGGTGGACGTGTGCCGGGCGGCGGCTATTGCAGGGCAGAAGACAACATCGCTGGGCGGGGTTGTGGAGAAGATCGGGGAAGTGCAGGGTGAGTTGCTGGGGTTGATGGCGGCGCGTCCCAGGGAGCTGTCGTCGGAGGGGCCCGAGTTTGGCGGTGGGCACGGAGCGTTCACGTGGGCCGTTCTGAAGGCGCTGGACGGAGCCGCCGATACCGACAAGGACGGCTTTGTCTCAGCCGGGGAATTGGTGGATTACGTCACCGCGGAGGTGCCGAATCTCACCGGCGGCCGCCAGCACCCGCGCGACATGGGAACGATGGAAAATGGCTCGCGGCTGGCCGATCTTTCGCTGGCCGGGCCCGTACGTTGACCGCTTGGTACTGGAACCGGTCCCAGGTCCGTCCAAACAATGTCACAAAGCTAACATGTTTTAGACATTGATTTGAAACTTTCCGACGCTATTCTGGGTAACGTTACACCCATGAAATTACTACGTATAGCTATAACTATGGCCACGCTCGCCACGGGCATGGTCTGGGCGCAGGAAGGCCGGTTCACCGGAACTGTGTCGGATCCGTCCGGTGCGGTGGTCCCCAATGCGTCCGTCAAGGTCACAGACCAGAAGACGGGCCGCGTGCGCGAAGCAAAAACCAGCGAGTCGGGTGTTTATTTTGTCCCCGGCCTCGCCCCCTCCCCCCAATACACGATCACGGCAGCGGCTGCGGGCTTCACCAATGCCGAGTTCAAGGACATCGCCTTGGCGACCGGCCAGGAGCGCACCGTCGACATTAAGTTGCAGGCCGCCGGCGTGACCAACTCGGTGACCGTTTCGTCCGGCGAACTGGCCGTGATTGAAACAGCGTCGGCCTCGGTCGGTGCCAACGTCAATGCCCGCGAAGTGGCGCAGATGCCCATCAACGGCCGCCAGATTTCGCAGCTGTACCTGTTGGCTCCGGGCGCGCAGACCGCCGGAAGCGGCTCGTACGACAACATCCGGTTCTCCGGCCGCGCCAACCAGCAAAACGCTGTCCGGTTCGACGGTGTGGAAGCCTCTTCCATCGTCGACGCCTCCCCGGGCAACCTGAACGGCCAGATCTCGTCGGCCTTCCGTTTGCAGGCAAGCTTGGAGACGGTGCAGGAATTCCGCGTCGAATCCAGCAACTACCCCGCTGAATACGGCACGGGCACCGGTGGCCAGATCTCAATCGTCACCAAGTCGGGTGGCAACCAGACCCACGGCAGCCTGTTCGAGTACATCCGCAACAACGAGCTCGACGCCCGCAACTACTTTGACGGTTTGAACAAGAACCCGCTCCGCCTAAACCAGTTCGGCGGCTCCATCGGCGGCGCGATCATCAAGGACAAGCTCTTCTACTTCGGCCACGTCGAACTGCTCCGGCAGCGCGCGGGCTTCCCGCTGGTCGGCCAAGTGCCGAGCCTTGCGGTCCGCAACCTCCCGACCTGCGCGGCCGGCGTCACAGCCCGCTGCGTGGATGCCGCGATCAAGCCGCTCTTCGGGGCCTTCCCGGTTGGCAACCGCGGTGCGACCACCAACCCCGACTTCGATGTCGCACAACTCGACGCCCGCTCGGTCGTGAATGAAAATTCCGGCAGCGCGCGTTTCGACTACCACGTCAACGACAAGAACAACGTCTACTTGCGCTGGTTCCGCGACGACGGCACGTCCACCTCGCCGTTCGACGTTTCCGGCAGCGCGTTCCTCCAGAAGGGCTTGGCCCAGAATGGTGTCGTCAGCTGGCAGAAGATCATCGGCGCCAGCATTGTGAATGAAGCCAAGTTCGGCTACAACGGCCCGAAGACCCGCACCAACGGTATCGCGCCGACAGTTTCCGGTGTGGACCTCAGCGGCGTTACGCTCAACATCACGGGTGCCAATGTTCTGGTTGGTATCGGTGGCCAGGGTGCCAGCGCCGGTGTATCGATCCCCTCCGGCCAGGTTCGCGCCAACAGCGCCACCAACGGTCGCGGCCAGCCCTACACAAACTATTCGCTCAGCTATGTGGACACCCTCAGCTGGGTGAAGGGCAACCACAACTTCAAGTTCGGCGGCGAGTTCCGCCAAGTCCGCCTCTACACGGACCGTCTCGGCGGCGTCACCTACGCCTTCAGCAATCTGGCCGCCTTCCTCGCCAACACGCCCACCATCAGCGTGAACGGAGACGTGAGCGCGCCCAGCCCGTTCAACAACGGCGCCACCGGCAACCGCGAGGGCAAGACCGAGATGTTCAGCGCCTATGCGCAGGACGAATACCACATCTCGCCCACCCTCACCATGAGCTACGGCCTCCGCTACGAGTACTACACCCCGATGCGCGAAGCCCGCAACCTGGTTGTTCTGTACAACATCGTGACCGGAACGCTGGATGCTCCGACGAGCCATCCGTTCTACAAGTCGTCGAAGTTCAACTTTGGACCGCGCCTCGGCCTCAGCTGGTCCCCGAAAGCACTGGCGGGCAAGACGGTCTTCCGCATCGGCGGCGGCTACTACTATGGACCTGGCCAAGGCGAAGATCTGATCCAGCCCATCGAAAGCGACCGTGTCAGCGCCACCGTGACCGGCGTTTATCCGTTTGACGCCGCCACCTACATCAAGAACTACAACATCAACACGGCCACCGGCATTGGTGTCCGGGCCTATGCCCCCGGCTATACGGTGCCGGAGAAGATCCTCTCCTACACCTTCTCGATCCAGCACCAACTGCCTTTCAACACGGTCTTGCAGACCGCCTACGTGGGCAGCCAGGGCCGCAACCTGTTCCTGCGCAGCATCGCCAACAAGGTGACCGGCGTTACCATGAACGCGACCACGGGCGCCGGCACGGCAGTCCGCGAATTCGGCACGCGCTTCGGCGAAATCGACTACAAGACCACCGGCGGCACCGACCACTACGACTCGCTGCAGACGACGCTGAACCGTCGCTTCAGCAAGGGTTTGACGGTGGGCGCGCAGTGGACCTACGGCCACTCGATCGGCGACAGCGGCGGTTCCAACGAAGCCAATACCGCCACCAACCCCTACAACTTCCGCGCCGACCGTGGCAACAATGCGTTCGACGTGCGCCACAGCGCCAACATCTCCGCCTTGTACGAGCTTCCTTTCGGCAAAGGCAAGATGTTCGCAAAGAACATGAACCGCGCGGCGGAAACGCTGCTCGGCGGCTGGCAGCTGGGCGGCATCGTGAATGCCCGCACCGGTCTCCCGTTGGACATCCGCATCACCCGTCCGGACATCGTCTACCGCGATACCCGCAACAACACGATTGTGAACTCGGCAATCGTGGTCAACGGCGTGCCGGTCACGGTGCCGGTGGTCAACGTTCCAGGTGGCGGCAACTCCCGCGACGTCCGTTTCCCGGATGTGGTGGCGGGGGTGAATCCGTTCCTGACGAATTCGACGGACAAGCGCTTCCTCATCAACCCGGCGGCGTTCGCGACCCCGGCTCCCGGCACCTTCGGGAACCTTGGACGCGGCGCGCTGCACGGCCCCGGCCTGAGCCAGTTTGACCTGACGCTGCACAAGCGCTTCGACCTCACCGAAAAGGTAAACACGGAGTTCCGCTTCGAGGCGTACAACCTGTTTAACAAGGCGAACTTCTCGAATCCCGTGGTGCGGTTGAACAACGTGCTCGGCACGTCCGGCAATACGTTGCAACCCGGCCAGCCGTACAACGCGGCCACGGGCGGCTCGTTCGGTTCCGTCCTTTCGACGGTGGAGAGCTCGGTGGGCTTGGGTGCCCAGCGGCAGATCCAGTTGTCACTCCGCGTGAACTTCTAGTCCGGTCCGTAAGGATCATTGCGGTACTGCATTGGTGGACGGCGGGGCCTTCGGGTTCCCGCCGTTTCGCATTTTGAGTGCGGTCGGTTCTGTGGTATAAATAAAGAAGAGCGGCTGTAATTCCCCGCCGCTCCAGCCTTCCTCCAAAGGCCACCCTAGCTCAGTTGGTAGAGCATCTCATTCGTAATGAGAGGGTCGTCAGTTCGAATCTGACGGGTGGCTCCAGAATCTATACTTACACCAATCCAAGGTAAATTTCCAAGTCACGCCGTCGCGTGGAAGGGAAAAATTCCAAGCCCCGGCAAAGATTTTAGCGGGCGCAAGGAGTGCTTTTGGTGTACAGGCCGCGCAAGCTGTTGAAAGAAAAGGCAATAAGTTTCTGATCGGCTGTGACCCGCGCTTGAGGGTCAGGCGGCGTCCCGGATTTCCAGTCGGAATTGTTGATTCGTTCATCCCGCATCGCCAAGTGAAGTGCTATTTTTGGAGCCAGCCAAAGTGGAACGGGTACAAGCAGCTGACCCGTCTTCAGAGCCGAAGGTGCGGGAATGTCTTCTCCTAGTGACATCCGGATGGAGAGGTCCGACCCGAGAGCATCCATTGCCTCCGCGATTGCCTCCCGAAGATCGGCTCCATCGGTGGCGACGTTGGGGAGATCTTCGAATTCAACCAGAGTTCGTCCGTCACAGCCAGTGGTAAAGGTTGCGGGGTATTCGAGTGCGGACATGATTGCTCCTGTTAAAGGTCGTGCGGGTCGATGTTCAAGTCGCGGCACAGTTTTGTAAGGAGATCGCGACCAATCTCCTTTTTCCTGTCCTTACAGGGTCGTAAAAAAGCGACCCAAGCATAGCCGCCCGTGTGTCCGGGTGTCAAGATGGCGGGCGCAGGACAGGGATCGGCGAGCTCATGAAAGCCAGCCGCTACCGTCGGAGGATGCTCCAGCCGGGATCGAGCACAGCCTTCGCGTTGGGAGCGGTTACGTTGACGGTGAATGGTGCCGCTTCCGAGCCTGTCCGCACCAGCTGGACGACGCGCTTGCCGTTGCCGGTCTGGATTTCCACCGGGACAGCGACGCTGAACTCTTCCGGGACATCGGACTGGGTCAAGGTTCCGGTGAGTTTGTAGGCTCCCGGCTTGCCTTTCACCGAGAAGTTCAATTTCAGGGCCGGGACACCCGTTCCGTACACCCAGGTGTCGAAAAAGGTTTCCAACTTGGGGTCAGCCGAACCCTTGGGCAGGAATTCGGACGAAAGGGCCCGCAACGCTTCGGTGTCGACCGCCTGCCACTGGTAGCGCCGCCGCAATTCCCCCAGCATCTTGAGGAAGCTTTCGTCTCCCATTCGACGCCGCAGCATGTGGAGGATCCAAGTGCCCTTGCCATAGATGACCGCGATGGACGCGGCTGGGTTGTTGGAGTTCTCCAAGCGACGCCCTTGGACCACAGGTCCCTCCGATTCCGCCGTGCCACCGTCCTGTCCCAGTTGAAAAAGCGCCTTCCGGTAGGTGTCGAGTGCCAGTTCCACGGACTTCGGGCCCATGCTGGATTCCAGGTACAGGATAGCCGAGTAGTTGGCGATCGCCTCCATGATCCATTCGTGGTGGTACGAGGCCGACGTCACAATGTTGCCCCACCACTGGTGGGCCACTTCGTGCGCAATCAAAAGGTCTCGGAAGTACGCTTGCTGGGCGGGG
>CAIYDY010000210.1 GCA_903925015.1 uncultured Acidobacteriia bacterium | reverse complement strand
CGGCTGATCTTGGCTGTTGCGCTGGCACCGATCTTGGTGCGGTTCTGGGTGTCCTTGATGGGAGCCGTGGGGCCTTCGATGTTCAGAATGACCTGTTTGGTGACGGCATTGATGGTCAAATCGCCGGTGACCTTGAGATTTCCGCTGCCGGCCGGTTCGACCTTGCGCCGGGTGCGCGTGGAAGCGTTGCTGAAGATCGGGAATTGGCTGGTGGCACCCATGGAAGTCCGCGTCGTCGCCCCCTTGGTGCCCGATACTGCCACGCTGCCAAGGGGGTCCATGCTGGCACCGGTCGAATCGCCAGCCAGCGAGACGGCCCGCCTGCAACTCCTGCTCCACCAGAATGGTCTTCCGCCGCGATTGCCTTTCGGAGTCCTGCGTTTGGGTGATTTGATCCAGCGGAATGCGGCCGAGGACATGGCATTGGCCGACAGTCTGAAGTTCCGTTCGCCGGAACTCAATTGGATGTCGTGGACGCCGTTTGTCTACCCGCAGTTCGGCGCGGAGTGGTACTTGAAGGTGCGGGACTTGATTCTGAGGTACAACCCGTAGGGCGGGGAAATGGGGAAAGCTCCCCCCGGCTGGAATGACGATCCTTCCCGCCAAAGAAGGACCGGACGGCAGGTAACCAGCCTGCCGTACGCACCGAGGTGCACCGGGGGGAGCCGCTCAAATCCGCCAGGAGAAGCGGACGAGCTATGGGAAGTTCGGCCCGCCCACCCCGCCCAGGGTGGCCGCGCCGTTCTTCGTGACCCCAAGGTAGCGCGGCACGGGGCAAAAACGGTTCGGACCGAGTGGTCGTATGGTGTCTAAGGTCTTTGGAATCATATCAATAAAAATATTTTCAAGATCTGTGACCGGGTCTTCCGGGTACCTGAGTTTTGATCAAATCGGTGTGGGGCACGGGCGCAACGTTGGGTGGATCTGTGTTTGGCACAATGTGCTGGGTGTTTGGACATGCTGACGCTCCGAGCAGTGGGTTATGGCAGTCTGGAAAGGCGGCCGCAGCCAAGATTGGCTGCCCTACAACGGACAGCACTGGTGGGCAAGGCTGGGTATCTGCGGATTCTTCCAGTCCGGGCTCCGCTTCAGTGGAAGTTGTTGATTCTGATGGGGTGGCGGGTGTTGGGGCTGCGACGGGCGGGGTCGATACGGAGCCAAACAGTGCCAGAAGTTCGTAGTCGGCGGCGGTCGGCGCGGGGCTGGCCGGCGGCGGAAAGACGGGGCGGTCGTAGGTTCCCAGGTGGTAGGGGTCGGACGGGTCGTTTGTTGATGGAAAGTCGGTTGAAGGGAAGTCGGGCGGGGCATCGGGCTGGGGGGCTGGGCTGGCGGTGGATTCCGGTTCCGGCGCGGGCTGGAGTGCGCGACGGCTTTCCAGGGTGGAGAGCGCTTTGTGGAAATCGCGGCGGTGGCGGGCGGCCTCCCGTGCGAGGTGGGGCAGGACGCGGGAATTGTCGGTGAGTTCGCGGAATGC
The DNA here is from genome assembly GCA_903925015.1 of uncultured Acidobacteriia bacterium. Classification (GTDB taxonomy): domain Bacteria; phylum Acidobacteriota; class Terriglobia; order Bryobacterales; family Bryobacteraceae; genus BOG-234. The sequence goes on along the minus strand of CAIYDY010000210.1, from coordinate 2,417 downwards.
GAGGGCGTTGCGGAATGCGACGGGGCTGTGGTCCGGCCGGTCGGGGGAGGGATCGGGGAGGATGGGCGCTGGGGTGGTGATGTAGGAATGGTCGAGGATGCGGGATTCGAGGATGGAGACGCGGTCCATGCGCCAGGTGGCCGCGATCATTTCGTTGACGAGGGCGACTTCGACGGGGCCGACGGGGAGGAATTGGCGGTGGAACCGGCGGCAGCGGCGGAGGAATTGGGCGCGGTCCTCGCAGGCGAGGAGGACGACGTCTGCGAGATGACGGTGGCGCGAGGCATTTTGGGAGCAGATGGCTTTGCCCTCGGGTGTGCGGGGGCCGGTGGATTTTTGCGCGTTGAGCCGGTTGGCCTGGAGTTTTTGTTCGGAAAGCATGGGAGTGTGTCCGCTGTGGATTGTGCCACGGGCGGGGGCGGAAAACGAACGGGAAGTAGTGCAAGTGGTTGATTGGATTGGAAATATTTGTTGTGACCGGGTTACCCGAGAAGGCTTCGTGGATCAAAGGAGCGGGATCGGCGGTGTGGTTCCAGTGAATACAATGGAGGGATGCTGGAATCCGAGTGTTCCGATGCGCTTGCCAAACTGGAGCAGCGGCTTGGAGCCGAGTGGGGCCACCTTCGCGAAGCACGGGAGCTATCGCGTTCCACCTTTGAAAGTGTTATGTCGCGCGCGTCCGAGGAATGCTTGGATTCCGAGGACACGAGTATCGTAGTGATGGGCTCTCTTGCACGCGGAGAGTTTACTGCTGGTAGTGATATTGACTGGTACCTGCTGATCGACGGATCTGCCGATCCGCGCCACCATGACCTTTTCCGGCGGGCCGGCCAGGTTCTGGACCCGATTGCGGCGAAAATGCCGGGACAGGAAGGCACATTCGGCTCGATGGTTTTCAGCCATGGGCTGATTCACCACATCGGCGGGGATGACGATACCAACCTAAATACGACGAGGCGACTATTGTTGCTATTGGAGTCCCGTGTTGCGGGACGGTCCGAAGCTTGGCAACGGGTGATCAGGAGCATTCTCGTTCGCTACATTGGTGAGGACTGCGGACTCTGGAAGGGGTCCGGCAAGCGGGTGCCCCACTTTCTGCTCAACGACCTGACCCGCTTCTGGCGGACGATGGCGGTGGATTTCGCTTACAAGTTGCGGAATCGTGGCGGAAAAGGGTGGGCGATCCGCAATATCAAGCTCCGGATGTCGCGCAAGCTGATTTACGTTGCGGGACTGCTCACCTGCTACAGCTGTCATTTGGAGCAGGCCGGTATTCATGGGGGCGAGACCGATCCCGAGGCACTACGGGAGAGGGTTCTCGCCCATTTGGAACAGCGGTTCAGCCAGACGCCGCTGGAGAACATTGCCGGGATGCTGGTACGGCATCCCCATTTGGACGGATCCGCCCGCAAGATATTCGATTCCTACGATGAGTTTGTCGGCATGTTGGCCAATGCGGATAAGCGGAATCAGTTGGAGCGACTGACGATTGACGGTATGGAAGGCGACGCGGTGTTTGAGCGGGCACGGGAACTCAGCCACGTGTTCCGGGATGGACTGATCGAGTTGTTTTTCGACTCCGCGAGTGGGTTGGAAAGCTTGACGAAGGGGGGAATTGTCTAATGAACTCGCGCAAGTCACGCCGTCGGACGCGGCTGAACGGGTGGTTCCTCCAGTCTTTGGCGCCGCGTCCGGCGGCTCTTGCGCTTCCGGTGCGGCCGATTGGTTTCTCGACAGGGGCGCTGGCGCTCGCGGATTTCCGGGCGGCGCTGCGGATGTTGGAGGGCAAGCAGGTCAGCGCCGTTGAGCTGTCGGCGTTGCGTCAGGATGAGTTGCTGCCGCTGCTGGATGCCATTCCGTCGCTTGACTTGTCAGGTTACGAGTATGTCTCCATCCATGTGCCGAGTCGGTTTGAACGGGCTTGGGAGGGTGGGCTGGTTGCTGCCTTGGAGGAGGTTGCGGGCCAAGGTTGGCCGCTGGTTGTGCATCCGGATGCCATGTCGGATTTTGGCCTTTGGCGGTCGCTTGGAGGCTCTGTGTGTGTGGAGAATATGGACAAGCGGAAGCCGGTGGGGAGGAGTGCGCAGGAGCTTTCGAGGGTGTTCGAGGAACTGCCGGAGGCGGGGTTGTGTTTTGACATCGGGCATGCGCGCCAGGTGGACCCAACGATGATGGAGGCACGGCGGATTCTGCGGGAATTCGGGTCGAAGCTGAGGCAGGTGCATGTCAGCGAGGTCAATACGGGGAGTCGGCACGATGTGCTGTCGTTTACCTCGATTCTGGCCTTTCAGAGCGTGGCGGGGTGGATTCCGGAGGAGGTTCCGCTGATCCTGGAGACTCCGGTTGGGGAATCGGGGATGGAGCGGGAGATGGTCCGGGTTCGGGAGGCATTGCCGGTGGGGGCGGGTCGGCGGGCG
>CAIYDY010000209.1 GCA_903925015.1 uncultured Acidobacteriia bacterium | reverse complement strand
TGAGCTAACCGCCCGGTATTTCTATAGAATAGCAAGCTCGAAGCAGATTGCGTCCCTGTGGTTGTTGCCGTAGGGCGGAATCTCGCGGAAACCGAGTTTCCGGTACAAGGCGATGGCGGTTGCCATCGTTGGCAGGGTGTCTAGCCGTAGGGTTTGGCTGCCCTTGGCCTTGGCTGCCGCGATGGTTTCCTGCACCAGGCGGCGTCCGAGATTCAGGCCTCTGGCGTCGGGTCGGACGTAGAGGCGTTTCATTTCCACAATGCCCGATCCGAGGGGCCGGAGGGCTGCGCAGCCTAGAATCCGGTCGGATTCGACGGCCACCAGAACGGGGTCGTATGAGCCTGGAAGGGACTCCGTCTCGCGGCGGAAGTCCACCAGGCACAAGTCGCCACCTATCGATGCCACCCAGTCGCCATACTCCGTGAAGACCTCCCGCAATGCGGGGAAGTCTTCGGAAGTGGCGGGCCGGATGGTCATGGCTGGCTTTCGCTATGCAGGCAGATTCGAGGTACCCATCAGGTATTCGTCGATGCCCTTGGCGGCCTTGCGGCCTTCGGCGATGGCCCAGACGACCAACGACTGGCCGCGCCGGGCGTCGCCCGAGGCGAAGACTCCTGGAACCGAGGACATGTAGGAATTCGGGTCGGCCACCACGTTGCCGCGGTTGTCGAGGGCGACTCCGAGTTCCTCGATCAGGCCGTTCTTGACGGGGCCGGTGAAGCCCATGGCGAGGAAGACCAAATCGACATCCAGCTCGAATTCGGTGCCTGGCTGGGCTTCGAACGTGGGCGGTGGGCCGACGCGGACGCCGTGCAGTTTCTTCAAATTGACGTGCTCATCGCCGCTGAAGCGGACGGTATTGACAGACCAATCGCGGATGCCGCCCTCCTCATGGGCGCTTTCGGTGCGCAGCTGGAGCGGCCAGAGGGGCCACGGGGTGCTGGGCGAGCGCTCGGCGGGCGGCTTCGGCATCAGCTCGAACTGCATGACGCTGGCTGCGTGCTGGCGGTGGGAGGTACCAAGGCAATCCGCACCGGTGTCGCCGCCGCCGATGATGACGACGCGCTTGCCCGTGGCGAGTATCTGGTCCGGAACGGTGTCGCCCTCGCAAACCTTGTTGGCTTGGGGGAGGAACTCCATGGCGAAGTGGATGCCGTTGAGGTCGCGGCCTTCCACATTGAGATTGCGGGGGGCTTCAGCACCTGTGGCGATCAGGATGGCGTCGAAGTCGCGCTTCAGGTCGGAGGTATGCACATTCCCTCCAACGTGGGCGTTGGTGACAAATTCAACCCCTTCGGCGAGCATCTGGTCGAGGCGTCGGTCGATGAGCTGCTTCTCCATCTTGAAGTTCGGGATTCCGTAGCGAAGGAGGCCGCCAATGCGGTCGGACTTCTCGAAGACGGTGACGGAGTGGCCGACGCGGGCGAGCTGCTGCGCGGCTGCGAGTCCGGCGGGACCGGAGCCGACGATGGCGATGCGCTTGCCTGTGCGGACGGGAGCGATTTCCGGGGTGATCCAGCCTTCGTCCCACGCGCGGTCGACCACGGTCTTCTCAATGTTCTTGATGGTGACGGCGGGGTCGGTGATGCCGAGGACACAGGCAGACTCGCAGGGCGCGGGGCAGATGCGGCCGGTGAATTCCGGGAAGTTGTTGGTGGAATGGAGGACGCGGATGGCTTCGCGCCAGCGGCCGCGGAAGACAAGGTCGTTCCAATCCGGGATGATGTTGGAAACAGGGCAGCCGGTATGGCAGAAGGGCACGCCGCAATCCATGCAGCGGGCACCTTGTTCGCGGATATTGGCCTCGGGGTAGGGCTGGTAGATTTCGAACCAGTCCTGGACGCGTTCGGCGACGGGACGACGGGTGGGGAGGTCGCGGCGGTATTCGAGGAAGCCTGTTGGTTTGCCCATGTTAGAGGGACTCCCGGGAAGTACGGTTATGGCCGCCTGAAAGGCGGCTGCAGGCAAGAATGCCTGCCCCACAAGAGAAAGTAAATGGTGGCGTCATCATTTGGGGGTCCTAGACGTGGGTGGCGGTGGGGCGGGATTCCACGGGGGGGATCCGCAGGGTCGGGGCGGTTTCCTTTTGCGCCTTTTGGGTCATGACGCGTTTGAACTCGTGCGGGTAGACCTTGACGAACTTCGGCAGCATGGCGCTCCAGTTTTCAAGAATGCGCTTGGCCCTCGGACTCCCGGTGGCCTCGTAGTGGCGGTAGATCCAATCCTTGAGGACAGCCTGGTCGGATGGATCGAAGACCATTTCGAGATCGACCGAAGCCTTGTTGCACTGGTGGTGGGTGAACTGGCCATCTTCATCGAGAACGTAGGCGAT
>CAIYDY010000208.1 GCA_903925015.1 uncultured Acidobacteriia bacterium | reverse complement strand
CTCTTGCTGCGTGCCGTCGGTTTCGATAACCGCCTGAAACAAGATTAGCACCGCCTGTTCCGGAAGCGCAAGGGGAAAATGCAGGGCAACGCATTTTTGTGCGTTGCCCAGTTCGATGCACCGTTGGTGGCTTGGAGAACTAGTTGCCTTCCCCGCCGCCACCCCCACCCATGTTCCAGCTACCTGCCAAGGGGTCCGCGCCGTTACTCGGTGCAGCCCGCAGGATCGGCTCGACACCGGCGACCAATGCCGTTGCCGTCAGTTTCGCTGCGTCCTTGCCAAGTGCCCCCGTCACGATGAGAGCATCACCGGCCTTCAAGTCGGCGAGTTTGATGGTGGGCTGCATCTCGATCATTCGACCAACGTCCATGCCTCCGCGTCCTCCGCGTCCTCCGGCAAATCCGCCGCGCCCACCGGGCATTCCACCCGGTCCGCCCGCAGGCATCCCCTCGGGGCGTCCACCACCGGGCATGACGGCCGCCGACGGTGCACCGCCACCAGGGGCCGCACCGCCCGGGCCGCCAGGTCCCCGTCCACCCCGGCCACCTGCCTGCTGGAACGTGGGATTCAACATGCGCGCCACCATCAGCGCCGCCTGATCGTCAAATTTCTTCAAGGACGTGTCCGGCCGCAGGGCAATCGTGATCGGCTTCTTCGATGCAGCCTCGGTTGCCATGATCAGATTGCCCGCTACGTCCACACTCTTCACAACCACGCCGAGGGTCTTGAAGGACCCAAATCCCACCCGGTCCGCTTTGATCGACGTCCCATCGGGAGTTTTCGGGCCCAGCACCAAGAGTTGATCGCCAGTTTTGATTGCTGCCACCGGTCCGGGCTCGTAGGCACCGGCGTCCGGATTGTATTGGCGGAAGTCGACCTTACCGCTGATGTCCACAGTTAATTCCTTGGGCGCGGTCGGATTCGCAGCCCGCACCGTGATCTTGATTTGCTTGGCAACGGTGTCAATTGAAGCAACAATACCGCTCTGGGCCGCCTTCCACTCGTCCCGCGACTTCTGCTGGTGCGCGGCCAAATCCTCCTGCTTCATCACATAGACGGTGCGGGCCGGCTTGCCGGTCGGATCAGCAGTCAGCACACGGGCAACCACTTTGTCTCCGGCGACCGCGTCCGCAGCTGCGGCCGGCTCCGCCTTTTTCATGTCGGTCTCGCCAGCTGCCACCTTCATGAAAACGGTCTTGTCATCGAATTTGATGGTGGTTTCGTCACCCTTGTCGGTCTTCACGGTCAGAACCTTGGCTGCGGCGTCCGCTTTTCCGATCGTTCCAAGCACGCTGACGTAGGGTGATTTCGCGGCCTGGGCGGCGGCGTCTTGCGCATAAAGCGCGGCCGGGGCATGGAGCAGCCCCAGTGCGAAGGGTATAACGGCAATCCTGATATTCACAAGCCTCATGTACACAAGTATGTACCGATCCGCCCAGGTGTGGTAGGGTCCGAATGTGCGCTGCCGGTAATAAATGGTAAAGACAGGGCCTAAGGCGGGGAAAGCGCCGATGAATCCGATTCCCCGGGGTCGCCATCACACAGTCATACAATGGAAACGGGTGATGTGGAGGGCGATTGTACTCCGCAACGCCGTTGCTCCATCCCATACAAATGCTTACTTCACGCGACAAGTCAGACACCCGACGCCTTCCGATGATGCCAATCCGGGACGTCGTCATTTTCCCCCACATGATGACTCCCTTTGTGGTGGGACGAGAATCCAGCGTCCGCGCGCTTGAAGAGGCGATGGCCGGCGATAAGAAGATCTTCCTCGCCACCCAGCACGACGCGTCCAACGATGATCCCAGCCCCGGCGAGATCTATTCCATCGGCTGCGTGGTCAACATCGTCCAGAGCCTCAAACTGCCCGATGGCAACATCAAGGTCCTGGTCGAGGGCGTGGAACGCGCCCGTGTGGTTTCAGTCACCGACGACGAAGGCTTT
>CAIYDY010000207.1 GCA_903925015.1 uncultured Acidobacteriia bacterium | reverse complement strand
GTAGCGACCATCGTAGGTCTTGGCCTTGTCGAAATTGTCCTCGTTGCCGACCTCCACATAGTGGAGCGGAAACGGCGCGGGATGGCCGTCGCGGGCGCGCACGTCACCCCACTTGGTGTCGGCGGCACCGGTCACATATTCGATTTCGTCCAAGGCGTCCTGAACGTAGGGGTCGAGTGCCGGACCGGGCTTGACCACTTCCCCACCGAGTGAATAACCCCCATAGACGGCAAGCAGCGGCTGCATCTTGAGGTCTTCGCACCATTGGAGGAATTCGAGGAGTCCCATGCCGTCGGTGGAGTGGTAGGTCCAGGTGCCGGGGTGGGTGGGGCGGTCGACCATGGGCCCGATCATCTTCTTCCAGTCGAACCGGGTGGCGATGGTGTTGCCTTCGAGGTAGTTGCCGCCGGGGAAGCGGAGGAAGGAAGGGCGCATGGCGGCAAGCTTTTCCATCAGATCGGGGCGGTTGCCGTTTGCGCGATTGCGGTAGGTAGGGGGGAACAGGGAGACGAGCTGCAACCAGAGAGTGGCGGGGCGGTCCACCGTAAATTCCACGTGGTTCTGGGCGGATGCAGCGACGGCACCGGAGTGCAGGCTGAACTTGTACTCCTTCCATTGGGTTCCGGCAACCGGGACGGAGGCAGTGGCGAGAACTTTGCCCGATTGATCCGCAACCAATTGGATGCGAACCGGCACGTCCTTTTCGGCCTTGGCGAAGAATGACCCGGTGAAGGTTGTGTTGGGGCGAACGGCCATGCCCCAATAGCCTTCGTTCAGGACGCCCGCTGGGCTGGCTGCGTCGGCGCGGGTGACTTCGAGTTTCAGGCTGTTGGTGAGTGCCGCGGACGGGCCCGTCTTGGAATCCAAGCTCATCTTTGCCTTCGACGAACCCTTCTCCACGACGTACCAGTTCAGGATGCCGGTCCAATCGGAGCGGAAGGTCCGGTTGCGGATCAACTCCGCATAAAGGCCACCGTCGTAGGAATAGTTGATCTCCTCGGTCATCAGTCCGTAAAGCATCGGACTGACGGCGGCCTTCGGGTTCTTCAGGTCAACCGAGAGGGTAGCCCGGTCCTGGGCTTGAAGACCCAGACAAGCGGCGAGGATGAAGGGGATTGCGGAAAGGTGAACTCGACGGAGGTTCATATGCTTCCCCACTAGTCTATTCCGAAGCCACATTTGTTCGATATGCTGGAAGCATGATCCTTGCGAAACGTCTCCTTTACGGCGCGCTTTCCATGCTCTTCGCATCCGCACTGCTGGCTACCGATGGCAGCAGCTTTTCGGAAAAGTTTGAAGCGTTGCCCAAGGCGGTCAAGGACACGGCCCACGCCAACATCGGGGAGGCCCTGCCTGTCAGCGTGGGGGCAACCAAGAATGACAAGGGCTGGGATTACCAGATCAACACCAAGCTAGACGGAAAGTACCGCAACCTTGTCATCAACGAGCAAGGCAAACTGGTGGCAGTGAAGGATGAAACCGATCTGGCGTCCCTCCCGGCACCCGCCAAGGCTGCGATCGAACGGCAGGCTACCACTGCTCGAATCGTCAAGCTCGAAAAGGTGACCGAGGACGGACTGGTGAGTTACGGAGCGGTTCTAAAAGATCAAGCCCAGGGCACCGTCGTACAGCTCCAAATTGCGGCGGACGGAACGGTCAAATCGCGGTAGACGAATCGGCGTGGGATACAATCGCGGGCATCATGAATAAGGCGATTCCCACTCTCTGTCTGCTGGCTGCCCTTGCTGGGGTCCAGACCAGCGCCCGCGCCCAAGTGCAGACCATCGTCCCGCCCATCGTGCAAGGCGCAAAGCCCGTCACAATCGAGCGGATCAAGATCCATGGGGCGGCGCTCGAAGGAAATTTGGAGGGCGACGCCGTCGACCGGGACGTGATCGTGTTTCTCCCGCCGGGCTATGCACAGGCCAAGAACCGGCGCTACCCCGTGGTTTACGCCCTGCACGGCTATTCCATCGGGGCCGACCAGTGGACCAAGGAGATCGTGGTGCCCCAGACGATCGAGGGTGCGTTTGCGCAGGGGGCACCGGACATGATCGTCGTGCTGCCCGATTCCAAGACCGTCCACAACGGCTCCATGTACTCCAGTTCGCCGACGACTGGCGATTTCGAACAGTTCATCGCCCATGACGTGGTGACCTACGTCGACGCACATTACCGGACCATCCCCAAGCGGACGAGCCGGGGTCTGGCCGGACACTCGATGGGAGGGTACGGGGCGAGCCGGATCGGGATGAAGCATTCCGACGTTTTTGGGAGCCTGTACATTATGAGTCCGTGCTGCATGGCCGCACGCGGCGCGGGGCCGGTGAATCCGGAGACGGAGAAGGCGCTGGAGGCGGTGAAGTCGGCGGCGGATTCGGCGAAACTGTCGTTCGGGCTGCGGGCGCAGTTGGCGTCGGCGGCGGCCTGGTCGCCCAATCCCAACAATCCCCCGCTGTATCTGGACCTGCCGACGAAGAACGGTGTGGTGGATGCCGAGGTGCTGGCAAAGTGGGCGGCGAATGCCCCGCTGGCGTTTGTGGACCAATATGTGGGGAATTTGAGGCGGTACCGTGCCATTGCGATCGACGTGGGCGACCAGGACGGGTTGAAGGCGGGCGCGGCGAAATTGCACGAGGTGCTGGACCGGTACGGGATCGCGAATTCCTTTGAGATTTATAAGGGAACCCATACCAGTGCGGTGGCGGACCGGTTCCAGAACCATGTGATGCCGTTTTTCGGGAAGAATTTGTGTGCGGGGGCCGGGTGCGAGTGATGGGAGCAAGCGATCCAGCGCCGAATTTCACCGTCGGGATGGTTAGGACTTCTGGAAGTCATCCACTTCGATGCCCGCCTGCTTGAGAATCGCCCGCAGCGTTCCCTCCGGCCAGGATTAAAGAAGCAGATCGCCCTCCCGTTCGCGGCGCGCCTCCACCAGCCGCTCTGCGACCGCGCGGGCAATCTCCAAGGTCTCGGCCACGGTCCTGCCTTGCGCCACGAGTCCGGGCATGTCGTCCGATGCTGCGAGGAAGTAGCCCTCAGGTAAATCTTGGATTTGAACGTTCAGGGAGAGTTCCATCTTCCTTGTTATCTTTCATTTCACGTCTCGATGTACCGGATGCCTAGCAAAAGGCAGTTGTTCAGCTCGCACGCGACCTATGGTAGAGCCATGAGATTGGCAGGAACAGCAAGAAGAGGCCCCAAGATACGAATACGCTTGTCAACTCTTCTTTGAGAAAATACCTAAACGGTACTGCTATCACGACGGCGAGGCTTATAGCTGCGGCGAGCCGCAGTTCGTGATGGGCGGGCAGTGGGTCAGATCGCTCAATCTCGCTGACGTCCACTACCCGCCCAAAGACCTGCACCTTACCGACAATTGCTGACGAGCGCATTGACCCTGAACCAATCTCCGCGGTTTAGAAGCAAAGGCTTCAATGCAAACTCATTTGGAGGGATTGGCTGTGCATCCGAATTGCGCCCATCTACAGCCGCATTGCATATAGGCCTGAGATTCTTCGGTTTGGATTCAACGATATCCAGCGAAAGGACCTGAGCTCTGTCGCCCACGTGAAATCGCAGTGGCGAGTCGAAGTCCTCTTTCTTGATTGGCAGGTACCCCGCTGCGCGTACTTTGATGGAGACTAGACTCACGCGCTTGGTCGGAATCCCATCAAACAGGATTTGGACACGCCGCTGAAGCTCGTCGTGAACTTCGAGCAGATTGGTGACCTCGACGCTGTAGGTCAACCGCTTGCGCCGCTACCAGATGTTCAATGCCAGCGTCAGACCTGTCGCGCATAGGGCAACGACTGGCATGTATTTCAATACTTGTCCGAGGTCCACGGTCAGTTCGCCGACGGTGGCTCCGTGCGCACGCGCGTGATGACACCGGGGACTCGGACCTCAATCGGGAGTGGAACTTCGCTCCGACTAAGTTCTTCCAACCGCTCGACCTCCATCCGGATTCGCACCTCGTTGGCGGCTCGGACAACCGGGTCCATCTTCGCCTGGAGTTCCTTGAAGTTTCTCGCCATCCTCATCCACCTTTCCGCAGTTCTTCCAAATGCCGGGCGTAGATATCGTCCGCGACTGGGACGAAACGCTGATACCATCGATTGTCGCCTGTTTTGTCCCCTCCGATCAAGAGCATTGCCGCACGTCGCGGGTCGAAGGCATAGAGCACCCGGTACGGGCGTCCCTGGTGCTGGATTCGCAACTCCCGCATGTGGTCGTATCTCGAAGTTGTGATTGCGGACGAGTGCGGCATCCGCAGGGTCGGTCCGAGATCCTGCAGCAGGCCCACCGAGAAGTCGACGCTCGACTGCTCTTCTGCGGTTAGCGTGTCCCACCACTCGCCAAACTCGTCCGAGAACTCGACCTCGCAACCCATAATCCATTCTTGCATTGGGATAATGGGCCGGGATCCATGATCTCTGTCCTCAAAGGGACTGTCGAACATACCTCAATGCGTCATCGAATACGTGATGTAGTTGATCACCACCCTAAACGCGAGACCCGAAAATTTCTCCGGATAATCCGGTGTGTTCGCCCACTCCCAAGCATCGCCCAAATGCATATTTGCGCAGATGGCCACCATAACCCGGCCCTTGCCGTCGCGGATGCCGCGCCAGTGGGGGACATAGCCGTCCTTCTCATACGTACGGCCGGTATTGACGTAAACCTCGCCCGGAATCTGGAACTTCTCGTCGATGTTGTAGAGATTGTGGTAAATCGGGTCGTCGTCGGGCAGGTCCTCCACCAGCGCGTTGGGCAACACCATGTTCATACCGACCATGAAGCGGTTCCAATCGTCCTCGCCGTGGAAGTGGTCCACCATCAGAAAGCCGCCGCGCTGCAGGTAGTCGCGCAACCGGTAGGCCTCGGCGTCGGTAAAACCCCAAGTATTCACGCCAACAGCATAGATCCAGGGAAAGTTGTAAATCTCGTCCTTGTCGATGTCGACCACGTTCAGCGGTGCCGGGGCGTCGATCCGGGTCAGGCGGCGCAGAACGATGAGGCAATCGTTGTCGGCGCGCGGGAAATCCTGGGACCAGCCTCCGCGGAAACCGCGGAATCCGAAACTGCCTCCGCTGGTGTAGCCGGAATTGTAGCGGAGCCGGCTGAAGTAGAACTCCGCAGGTGCCGATTGCTCGGTGGTGAATTCGGAGCGCTGATTGAACTGGGAGCGCGGGATCAACTGCCCCCGCTGGAGCGCGAACAGGCAAAGGCAGGTGGAAAGCAAGAGGACGATCAGAAGCCAAAGCCTTGCTGTCTTCATGTGGGATTGCCTACGATGACAAGAAGCCTATCATACACGGCAAACGTATAACATGGGTCTGGGATTCAGCCATGAAAAGACGGGACTTCATCAAGATGGCCGGGCTGGCGGCCTCCGGCGGGCATGCGATTGGACAGCAAATGCCGACTCATATGATGCCCATGCCGAAGACACTTGCACCCTCCAGTGCGCAGGAACTCTCGGGCACGGAATTCACTTTGGAGATCGCGCCGGTGACGGTGGAACTGGCCGAGAACCGGATCGTGAGCACCTACGGCTACAACGGCACCTCGCCGGGTCCGCGCCTGCGGATGAAGGAGGGCGTGCCGGTCACCGTGAATGTGGTGAACAAGACCGACGTGCCGGAATACGTCCACTTCCACGGCATGCTGCTGCCGCCGGAGGCCGACGGATCCGAAGAGGAGGGCAGTCCGGCGGTTCCGCCCCACGGCAGCCGCAGTTTCCAATTCACTCCGACCCCGGCAGGCACGCGCTGGTACCACACCCACGTGATGTCGATGGCCGACTTGCACCGGGGCAGCTATACCGGATTGTTCGGTTTCGCCGTGGTGGAGGGCGGTCCGGGCTCCAATCCCGGCAATTACGATCAGGAACACTACATGGCCCTGCGCGACTGGGAGCCCTACTTCACGGACCAGCCGATGGACAACGACGACCTCGATCCGCTGCTCGGCAAGCCCGAGAAACCCGCCGTTCTGGACACCCGGCCCCCCGGTTGGGAGGTCACGGCCGATATTTTCTCCATCAACGACAAGGCGCTGGGGGCTGGAGAGCCGATCCGCGTCAAGGAAGGCCAGCGGGTCCTGTTCCACTTCCTGAATGCCGGAGCGATCGAAAACCGCCACATGGCGCTGCCCGGCCACAAATTCAACGTGGTCGCCCTGGACGGCAATACGGTGCCGACGCCGAAGGCCGTGGATGTGCTGATGCTCGGCCCCGGCGAGCGAATCGATGCCTGGGTGGAGATGAACAAGCCTGGCGTCTGGATCCTGGGCGCGCCCGAGGATCCGATCCGCGAGGGCGGAATGGGGGTCGTTATTGAATACGCGAACCAGCGGCGGACGCCACTCTGGGTGCCGCCCCCGCCCTCCCCGTGGGACTACACCATTTTCGGCAAGCCGCCGACCGGCCCGGCACCGACCGAGAAGATCGAGATGTACTTCGAAAAGATCCCGCGCGGGGCGGGAAGGTTCAACAGCTTCACGGTCAACGGGAAGGAATATCCCCACGACCAGGAGTTCGTGCTGAAACAGGGAACGCGGTACCGCCTGACCTTCCACAACCGCACCGACGATTCGCATCCGATGCACCTGCACCGCCACCAACTGGAGATCGCGGAAATTTACGGCAAGCCGACCGCCGGGGTGATCAAGGACACCGTGGTTGTTCCGACCTATGGCCGCGCGAGCGTCGATTTCACTGCCGACCAACCGGGCCTCACGCTCTTCCATTGCCACATCCAGCACCATATGGATTACGGGTTCAAGGCGCTGATGCGGTACGCGTAGGCCCGCTTCCCCTTGATTCACGAATCACGCCACATTTCGAGGCTGCACCGCCCACTGTTGAAGGCCAATGGTGGAGGCGGCTCGACGCCGACGCTGTGGCCACTGTCGACGAGCGGATATGCCGAAAAATGAAATCGCCGCCACGAACGGAAGTTCGTGGCGGCGATTTATGTCCCAACCTGTCAGGAAACTACGCCAGCGACGGATCCAACCGCTCGGCGTCCATCCCCATCTCCACGATGG
>CAIYDY010000206.1 GCA_903925015.1 uncultured Acidobacteriia bacterium | reverse complement strand
CCGATGCCCGGTCCTGCCAATACCCAAGACGAACTTCGTTATTCGGGAATCGCACACCAACCTTCGACAGTGAATCCGCCCCCTCGTAGATGCGGTGGTAACGGCTTTCTGCGTCGGGATTCTCCAAGTCGTTCCAGACTTTCTCGTACTCCCGGTGGACTGCCTGCCACCCAGCATGGAGGTCGGATGCGTCACGGGATAAAGCCCCGTACTGGTTGAAGAGAAGCCAAAAGCTCACCACGGTAGCTACTAAAGGGCAAGCCAGACGAATCCACATTGGCACCGCAGTCATAACCGAGACGAACGCACCCGAACTGAAGGCCAAGGTCGCAATCCGCAACCACTTCTCCAATCGGGCGTAGTAAAGCACCAATTCTCCGAAGTAGTTCGAGCGCATGTCGGCGGCCAGCATTTCCTCCCACACGATTGTACGGAGTAGTTCCGATTCCATGGTGCCTCTATCTCGATTATACTGCCAAGCTACGTTCCCACAATTTGCGGAATCAAATTGCCGTACACATCCGTCAGGCGCATGTCCCGACCATTGAACCGGTAGGTGAGCTTCGTGTGGTCCATCCCCAGCAGGTGCAGCATCGTGGCATGCAGGTCATGGACGGCAATCGGCTGTTCCTCCGCCTTGTACCCGAATTCGTCGCTCGATCCGATGATCTGCCCGCCTTGGATCTTGGCGCCGGCCATCAGGACCGACATTGCCCCCGGATTGTGGTCACGCCCCAAGCCCCGCTGAGAGATCGGCATCCGCCCGAATTCGCCGTGCCACATCACGACAGTCGAATCCAGCAGACCCAACGCCTTCAGATCCGTCAACAATCCTGTGATCGGCTGGTCCACTTCGTAGGCGTGGCGGCGGTGGTTGTCCTCCACATTTTCATGGGCGTCCCACGTATCCACGTTCTGGATTCCCAGCCCGCCGTGGTACAGCTGCACAAACCGCACCCCGCGCTCCACCAAACGCCTCGCCATCAGGCACTGCTTGCCGAAGAGCGCAGTCTTTGGATCATCCAATCCATACAGTTTCTGAACGGCATCGGACTCCTTCGAAACATCCACGGCATCCGGCGCGCAACCCTGCATCCGGTAGGCCAACTCATAGGATGAAATCCGAGCGGCCAACTCCGAATTGCCGGGATACTTCTCGGCATCCATGCGGTTGAGCTTGTCCAACATGTCGAGCCGGGAACGCTGCTGCTCGGCTGTCACCGAATCCGGCGGTTTCAGATCGATGATCGGCACGCCCGACGACTTGAAAACCGTCCCCTGGTACGCCGCAGGCATGAACCCGGCCGACCAGTTCGCCGGGCCTCCGAAAGGGCCGCCGTGCGCGTCGTAAATCACCACAAAACCGGGCAAACTCTGGTTTTCAGAGCCCAGTCCGTAGGTCACCCAAGAACCAACGCTGGGGTAACCCATGCGGATCATCCCGGTGCCCAGCTCATAGTGCGCCTGCACGTGGTCGTTCGACTGACCGTAAACCGAGCGCATCAAGGCCAGCTCATCCACCTTCGTCGCCAGCCGGGGAAAGATCTCCGAAACCGGAATGCCGCTCTGCCCATACTGTTTGAAGGTGAACGGACTGGGCATCAGCGGTCCTGGATGACCCTGCCGGACAACGATGTTTCCCTTGCCCTCCATCGGCTGTCCGGCGTATTTCGAAAGCGCCGGTTTGGGGTCGAAGGTATCCATGTGGCTGACACCGCCGCTCATGAACAACGAAATGACGGACTTTGCCCGTGGCTCGAAATGGGTCTTCTTCGGCGAGAGCGGACTTGGTGTTCCGCCGGGCGGCACGGCGCACGCACCGTTATTGGGGGCCCCGAGCAGTCCGTCCTGGTTGAGTAGATATGCCAAACCGAGGCCGGAGATACCGCCGCAGCTTTCGAATAGGAAATCACGTCTGGATTTGAAAGCTCTCACGGTATCACCTTATGTACAGGAACTCGTTCAGGTTGACAATCACGTTGGCGAAATCGACCATCGTGCGCCCGGATGAAAGAAACCCAAGTGCCAGTTGGCGTTCGGAATCCGTCGGGAGCCGTGTCAGTGCAATCCGGTAGGCTGCGTCGATCTGTTTGCCCGCGTCGCCCGGGGCTGCCTCGACAATGCGCGCGGCCAGCAGCTCGGCCTGG
>CAIYDY010000205.1 GCA_903925015.1 uncultured Acidobacteriia bacterium | reverse complement strand
GGACCGTGATGAGGCACAAGTGATTCCCGGCGTTTGGCGCAGCCGCCTCGGCCAACAGTTGCAGAACATACACGTCCGAGGCGTTCGGGCTCGTGGCCGCGTACTCCAAGAACTTGCCGAGCTCGTCAATCACAAGCAGCACACCTGAGGCCTTGCCATGCTGTTGGAGGTAACGGGCGACGCCAACAATGGCGGCCACGGCATCGAACGCCGGAACCGCATGGGATCGTGCACACTCGGAGCACAAGTCCACCATGGTGCTGAAAAAGGGATTTCTTAATCCTTGAAAATGTCGCGCCAAGTCCCTTTTACAAGCCTTCAATATTGCTTCAACAATGCTACCCTGAGAGCCGGTCACGGAAACTGCGGCCCGCAACGGCCCGAAAGGTCGCCGACCGAAGAATTCCTGATCTAAATCCGGCCGTTGATCCTTAAGGATTCGTCGCGCCAGCGGAGCAGTCTTCCCGTCACCGGCCATTAGGTTGGAAAGGTAGAGGGCGAATGCCGACTTCCCGGTTCCATACGGTCCCGTCAGCGTCCAAGCGCGGGGCCCATGCGGGTCCTTGAGAGCCGTAAGGATTCGCCCCAGAACTGCGTACGCCGTGGACGTAACAACGTAGCCGCTCAAGGCCGCAGGATCCGATGCGTCACGTTCAATGTTCACTGACCGGCTGTAGCGCGGTGCAACGGAAATGAAATCCCCCAGCGTCATGTTGCTTCAGCCTCCCATTTCCATGCTAACGAGAGAGTCATCATAGTAGTGCTGCAGTACTGACCACTCGCACAGGTCCTCGCGCCAATAGGCTTGGCGAATACCCGCCGACTCCGAATATGCGATCGCGCCTTTCGTCGTTTCCTCAATGCCTTCCAACGTGGCAGCGATGCCGTTTTCGTCAAGTTTAAAAATTGCACCGGGGCTACCCGGCTTGTAGGCAATATCAGCCAAGGCCATTGTCTTCTGCTGAGGTGCTGTACGTCGCCAGTAGTCCGCTAGGCAGTAGGCGAACACAACATGGTTCAACGTCGGTTTGGAGCCTCTACGCAGACGATAGTGGCCAGACTGAGCGGTCTGATCCAGCAATTCCAGTTCAACAAACGGACAGTCCAGCGAGTCCTCCGCCACCGTGTTTTTGGCAGACTTGACCGGCGCGTAGGTCCGCACGAACACCTCAATATCGCGCTTCAGCGTGCTCTCGCTCGGTTCAGGCAATGATCGGTGGCGGACCTCCTTCAGAAGGAATTGAAGGAGGCTTTCACGGGTGAACTCGTTAGATGGCAGATGGTTGAAGGCCCAGTGCCACGTCGTGCAGCGTAGGCCCTGCGACATCAGGCTCCAATGCAGCAGCCAGAGCGTGTTGGGATCTTCCAAATACGGGTCTTTTCCTCCTTCTCCGAATAAGAACCGCCCCAAATTCGCCACTTGAAGCCGGGTGCCTCTGGAGTGCGGCTCCTCCTCCAATACTTGGGTAGCAAGGCCCCAGTGCCGGATTGCACGAACCATGTTCTTGCCAACCCCCAACGTAACAATGGCATTTTCCTGAGTGAATATGGCGGGATCTGCCACTACAGCATCCACGGCTTTCTTCAACCAGCCGTATCGGAAGACGAAGGTCTCGTGGCCGGAAAATGAGGCCGTGGACTTGGGCACAAGGAGTTGGTTCTTGATCCCCGATTCGGTTGTAGGGTGCTTATCCATGATCCGCACTAGAGACCCAGGGGCAGTTCCAACTGCCCGCTATCCAATCTTCGTAGCAACTGCTCGACTGCAGCCCGAACAATAGCCGACTTTCCCACCCGACGGCTCTCCGCTGCTGCGGTCAAGGACGCAGTCAGCTCCTTGCTGAAGTAGACCGTGTGGGGTACGCCACTTCGCTTTGGCTTCCCGTTCTCTTTGTGCTGAAAAGGCTCCGGCTGTGTCATGACAGTAATTTACACGTACCGACACTATACCGCATCGGTTTCACAACCACATTCAAGTCTGCACCAAGCTCTCCGTCACACACACACGAAAGAAATTTCTTTCGCCCTCCAACCCTAACAAACGACAAGGTAAACAGCCGAATTTACAGCCGTCGTTT
>CAIYDY010000204.1 GCA_903925015.1 uncultured Acidobacteriia bacterium | reverse complement strand
ATCCAGTACCACTTCCATCCCGACGGCAAACCCGAGGCTGAAAAGTCCCAGATCGGCCTCTATTTTGCCAAGCAGGCACCGGATCGGCGAATGACCTCGATCCAACTCCCCCCGATCTATTCCCTCTTTTCCGGCTTGGATATCCCGGCAGGACAAAAGGACTATGTGGTTCACGATTCCTATGTTCTTCCCGCCGCCGTCGACGGGATTGGCGTTGGCGCGCATGCCCACTACATCGGGAAGTACATGAAGTTGACCGCCACCCTGCCAAACGGCGACAAGCAAACCCTGCTCGAAATCAAGGATTGGGATTTTGCATGGCAGGACCGTTATTTTTTCCAGAAACCCGTGTCGCTGCCGAAAGGCACGCGCCTCGACGGCGAAATCCACTGGGACAACTCGCCGGAAAATCCGCGCAATCCCTCCAGTCCCCCCATCCGTGTCACTTGGGGCGAGCAATCGAAGGATGAAATGGGCAGCGTCCACTTGATCGCCGTGCCGAAAGACCCGGCGGAACTGAAAGCCATCCAAGCGGACTACCTCCAGCACCGGAACAAAATGGCGCGCGAGCGGGTCATGCAGGATCCGTCGTTCCTACAGAAAATTCGGGAATTGCAGGCGAAATGAGACACTTGGCCCTGCTGGCGTTATCTGCCGTCCTGCATCCGGGAATCCGGGTGAACGATGTCGATGGCGTTGCACAAACCCCTCTCAAGGCCGACAAGGGCAACGCCAAGGCCGTCTTCTTCGTCACCAACGATTGCCCGATCTCGAACTACTACTCCCGCGAAATCCGTCGCATCTGCGAGGAGAACGCTGGCCGTGGCCTCAGCTGCTCGCTAGTTTACACGGATCCGACCATGACCAACGAAGCGGCAAAAAAACACGCCGTCGAGTATGGGCACGGCGATTATCCGAGGATTGTCGACCGTGCACATGCCTTGGTTGCGGCAACCGGCGTCAAGATCACGCCCGAAGCGGTACTGATCCGCGACGATGGCTCGATTGCATACCGCGGTCGCATCGACAATTTCTACGCAGCGCTCGGCAAGCCCCGCCGCATCGTCACCGAGCACGACTTTCGGGATGCCATCGACGCGGTTTTCTCAGGCAAGGCGGTGGCGAAACCGGAAGTCGGGGCGGTCGGATGCTACATCCCGGATGTCTCGGCATTCCAGAGCCGCTGACCAAAACGAAGAATCTCCGCCGGGGCCAGACCTGCCGGAGGTTTTGCCAGTCCAAGAAACTCGAAAGCTTCGCCCAGTTGTTCGGAAGCCCTACCCGACTCAATCGCCGGAGCATTGGTCTGCTTGCTCAGTTTTTCCCCCTCCGCGTTGGTTGCCACCCGGACATGCCGGTATCGCGGTACCGCATACCCCAACGCTGCCTGCAGCCAGTTCTGCCGGGGAGTGGAATCCAGCAAATCGGCACCCCGCACCACATCCGTAATGCCTTGCGCGGCATCATCCACCACTACCGACAACTGGTAGGCAAAGTAGCCGTCCGAGCGCAGGACGACGAAATCCCCCTGTTCGGCAGCCCGCACCCGCCATGCCAAAGGCCGACCGGGATCCCGCACACCATCCCGGCAGGTGCCCGGATAGTCGCCGCCGCCCGCCTCCCGACGCGAACACGAGCAGGGATACACAAGCCCATCCTGCCGAAGCTTTTCGAATTGAGCGCGATAGGCCCCGGTGCGCGCGCTTTGGTACACCACCGGCCCGTCCCACTCGAAACCGAAGGCTTCCAGCGCTTGCAGGATTATTCCATCCGCACCCGGGACACAACGGGGTAGATCCAAATCCTCCATCCTGACCAGCCACTGGCCGCCGTTCGACCGGGCATCCAAGTAACTGGCGAGCGCGGCGACAAGGGAACCGAAATGCAGTGGCCCCGTCGGGGAGGGAGCAAAACGACCTCTGTACATGGACTCGGAATTCCGCTATGCCCTAATATGGTCGAGCTCCGATGCCGAGTGGATTGACCCAACGCAATCCGTGAAACCGGGAAAAAGCGCGGTCAGCCGATGCCAGTTCGGCCCGGTGCTCGAGTGCGATCGCGGCCAAATGCGCATCCGAGGTCAGGTTGCCTGCCACCCCCAGCTCACCGATCAACTTGAAGAGAATTTCGGCGTGACTCGAACCGGGGGAAAGAAGTTCCACGCATGGTTGTTCCAGCCAACTCCGGACGATCAATACGGCGTCGGACGGTGCCATGGGAGTCTCGAAGATTCGATGGCTGGTGACGATCCGAATAAAGCCCACGATGACGTGCCAAGGTAATCCGACCCGGTTTTCACCTCCCAATCGGCGCTCCCACCATTCACGGGCGGAGTCATGGAAGCGGGACCGGCTATCGTACGCGTACAACAGGATATTCACGTCCGGGATGGTCACGCAGTCCCTTTCCGCAACTTGTCGATGTCATCCAGCTCGTCCGCAAACTGGCTGATTCGGTCGGCGTCAATGCCGGATCGCAGCCCCAACGGCATTGAGAGCACCACGAATGGCTTCCGTTTTTGAACCCGCTGGCCGGCCAAGGGTATCCCTTCACGAAGAGCCTCGTGGATCGCCGCTTTTAGCGTCAAGTCTCTCGTGACCATCAATTCCCGAAGCTGCCCGGCAATCGATGGATCAATCGTCAACGTCGTCCGCATGATGTCTAGACATCAAAATAGCATATCAGCGGCGCGTTACCGCTCAAGGGTGTCGAGCGACGCCCGTGCTGCATCCGCAACCAGACGCAATGCCCGGTTGACGGCAACGGCATCAGGGAAGAACGCGGCAAGGTCCGGTTCGATCAGCACCACGTTGCTTCCAGACTTGGCCCGCTCGTAGTATTTGCCCCGCACGCCGGGTCCGAGCATGGTAAGGTCATATTCCGCTCGCAGGTCCTCGTTCACCCCGGTCTTAATGTCCTTCTTCATATTGTCTCCGTTCCATCAGTGTCACGGGCCGTGCCCCGATGATTCGGACGCGGCCCGCCCGATCACAATGAGAAATAAACAGGAGCCTCCCTTTTCCCAGTATGCCCTATCGTGATCTCACGGAACTCCGTCACGGACTGGTCGGGATCGGGGAAGGTGAGGGCGGACGGGTCCGTGAACACCGAAGCTGCGTCTTCGAAGGTGACGCCATGTTTTCTTAGATTGCGAACAGCCTTCGCAGGATCCCATTCGAAGTTCACAGGTCCATTTTACGCCGGAGCGCGGCGGACGAAACGCAGTCTTGGCATCGGATCAGAACCGCCCTTGGAGTCTGCGTGTTTGGAGCGCGCCATCGTTCCTCTCCACCAAGTCCACGAAGTCGATCAAGATCCGATCAGCCAATCCTTCAGAAGTGACGAACGTGGCCGGTCGCCCATCCTCAACCCACCCATACTCGCGGGCCCGATTCAATTCAGGCTTGAACCGCCTCGCTCGTGTTTCCCTTGGCTCGCCATTGAAGTAGATCGGTTGCTCACCCCGTGCGCACACCGCAAGCCGTCGATCAAATTCACGCACGACCAGTTCGAGATCGCCGAAATTCGGGTAGTCAGATGTAACCATCAGACTCGTTCGGTTGTTTCTCACATGACACGATAGTTGTCCATTATCAGGGATGAACTCAAGACCTATATCGTCGGCATTAGCATCGCAGACGAGTGCCTCTATCCGCCGGAACAGAATCGACACTTGATTCCGGATGACTTTCAGGGAAGTGTCGGATCTCAATCGCTCCCGGTCCCTTTGGTATTCCTGCTCCAATTTGAACAGCTCAACGCGTCGCTTCGGCGTCAGCGGTGTTATCGTCCCGCCACGCTCCTTCACTCTGGCCTTGATTGCCCCAACCGCCTGTTCGAGCTCGAACTCAGCGTAGTTGAATCGTACGTGGGTAGCGGGCAACCACGCTGGCGGCGTGCTGGAGCTGTCCAACATCATGAAGAACAGTGTTTGAAAGCTGTCTTTCAAGCACCTGTCCTGGATGGCGAGAGCCTCCACCCCGGTCCATTGTGTTTGCCCCCAAGGATCCCGGAAAAGCACAACCACAACTCTTGAGTTTTCTGGAAGGAATGGCTGACGCATCGACACCAAGCCGTCGGTTCCTGCCAAGGCTTCTTGGCTTCCCGGATAGAAGAAGACGTTCAGACCCTCGCTCAGACTGCTGCAGACAGCAGTTGCAAGGGGCCCATCCGATTACAAAAACGAAATTGCAACGTCGTACTGTGGCTCCATGGCTTAAGCTCCCTCTAAATTGCCGATGCCAAGGCCCAGCCGTTCTAACGGTGAGCCTTGGCATCGATTGTCTGAACAAAACAAGGAACAGCGCGACCGGGCCACGCCCCTCTTAACTACAGCCCGAAGTCCCCCCGCAGTTCTCACACTTATAGCAACTACCATTCCGCGTCATCATCCCGCCGCACTCCGCGCACAGCGGCGCATCCGACGCCACGATTGGAAATGGCAGCGATTCCTGCGCGCTCGGCTCCGTCGGCCGCAACACCGTCGTCGCACCCGCCTCGTTCGCCAACGCGTACTCTGACCCCAGGAACTTCGAGCCCAACCACCGGAAAATATAATCCGGGATCGACTTCGCGTACGGAATCTGCTGGTTCCCCGTCCAACCACTCGGCTCGAACCGGACATGCCCGAACTTGTCCACCAGGAACTTCAGTGGTACGCCATACTGCAGGCAGTAGCTGATCGACGTCGCGAACGAGTCCATCAGACCCGAAATCGTCGACCCTTCCTTCGCCATCGTGATGAAGATCTCGCCCGGAGTCCCGTCGGGGAACATGCCGACCGTGATATACCCCTCATGTCCGCCAATCGCAAACCGGTGCGTGATCGACTGCCGTTCGTCCTCCAGCTTCCTGCGGATCGGCCGGAACACGACCTTTTCCGCCACAGCCGCCTGGACAACCTGCACACCAGTAGTCGTCGTAACCAAGCCCGGCGCGGGAACTGTCCCTGCCGCCTTCTTGTCCGCCTTGGCCTTCTCGTCCTTCGACCCCGACCCCGAACTCATCGGCTGAACCATCTTCGAGTTGTCGCGGTAAATCGCCACAGCCTTCAGGCCCATCCGCCAACTCTCGATGTATGCATCCATGATGTCGTCCACCGAGCACTCTTCCGGCATGTTGATGGTCTTCGAGATGGCACCCGAAACGAACGGCTGCACCGCTCCCATCATCTTCAGGTGGCCCATGTAGTGGATCGACCGCGTCCCGTTCTGCGGACGGAAGCTGCAATCGAACACCGGCAGATGCTCCGGCTTCAATCCCGGCGCGCCTTCAATGGTCCCCGTCGAATCGATGTGGCTGACAATCGTCTCCACCTGTTCCGGCGAATAGCCCAGCTTGATCAGCGCCTGCGGGACCGTGTTGTTCACGATCTTGATCACGCCGCCGCCCACCAGCTTCTTGTACTTCACCAGCGCCAGATCCGGCTCGATACCGGTTGTATCGCAATCCATCATGAAACCGATGGTGCCCGTGGGTGCGATCACAGACATCTGCGCGTTGCGGTAGCCATTCTTCCGGCCCAACTCCAGCGCGTCTTCCCACACCTTCCGCGCGTTGTGGTACATGTCGCTCGGAACGTTGCGGTGGTTGATGCCGTGGACCGAATCCCGGTGCATCCGGATCACGTCGAGGAAAGGCTCGGCGTTCTTCGCATAGCCCGCAAACGGACCCGTGGTCTCGGCGATCCGGGCGCTCGTCAGATACGCCTGCCCGCACATGATAGCGGAAATGGCTCCGGCCCAGTCGCGGCCGCGGTCGCTGTCATACGGAATGCCCAGCGACATCAGCAGCGCGCCGATATTCGCGAAGCCCAAACCCAGCGGGCGGTACTCGTGCGAATTCGCCGCAATCTTATCGGTCGGATACGCCGCGTTCCCGACCAGGATTTCCTGCGCCATGATCAGCGTGTCCACCGCATGCCGGAATGCCGGAACGTCGAACTGCCCGTTCGGCCCGAGGAACTTCATCAGGTTCAACGACGACAGGTTGCAAGCCGAATCGTCCAGGAACATGTACTCCGAACACGGGTTCGAGCCATTGATCCGGGCCGTGTTCTTGCAGGTGTGCCAGCGGTTGATGGTGCTGTCGAACTGCATGCCGGGATCGCCGCACTGCCAAGTGGCTTCGGAGATCTCGCGCATGATGTCCCGTGCCCGGTACCGGTCCTTGGCCTTGCCGTCGAACACGGACTTGGTCCACCAATCCCGATCCT
>CAIYDY010000203.1 GCA_903925015.1 uncultured Acidobacteriia bacterium | reverse complement strand
TTTCTCCGAAACGTTGGATGATGAAGATGACACCGAACCGTGTTTGGTGTGCAGCCTATAGCTATATGGATCTTTCAGTGTATACACAGGTCGACTTGGCATCCATCCGCGGCGGCGTGAGTGTTATCTCTCAGCGGCTGCCATCAGCGCCGGGGATATATGCTTTCTTTAGAAGGGCGCAACCGTTGAGCTTAGACTCCCCCGACCAGTTCTTCGCAGATCTAATGGCCTTGGTGGAATGTCCGGCCGCCCCCCGACATACGACTACTGTCGGTCCACTTCACAATGTGAGTTTGGAAAGCCGAAGCTCATTGAGTCCACGAAAGCGCGATAAGCTACGAGAGCTATCAAGCACTTCCGACTTTCGGGTCCGGATCAGTCAGGTTGTTGCTGCGGCCAGCGACCTACAGTCGCCACTCTACGTAGGAAAAACCGTTTGTATTCAGGATCGCATTGCCCAGCACCTGGATCCAATGTCCCCATTGGCTTCGAGACTGCGTGAGGTGGGGCTTGAAATAACGCAGTGCAGGCTTGCCTATACCCTGATTGAGGGTGGCTCCGAGTATTTCTCTAATGACACCTTGACACTTATTGAGGAGATAGTGACTCGGTATCTACGCCCTGGCTTCGTACTGCGAGCTGGGTAGAAACAGTATCTACGGTAATAACAACATGACAGACATTGACGATACTTTGACAACCTTCGACGAAGTCCCGTACACTGAACTAAGGCCACTTCTCTGCGGCTCTTTCAGTATCTCAAAGTCCGAGATTCCTTATTTTCAGACGATCATGACGCTTGAAGAGGTAACTAAGCAGCTGGAGTTGGTCGAAGACCTTCCGTCCGACCTTCGGTCGCATTGGCGGCTCGAAGAGCTCTTCCAGCGCGAGATTGACTGGGAACGGGTGAATCGTGAGCTTGTCGACGGATATCTACGCCGCCCCGACAAGTTGAAGTTCTTCAACTCGCTTACTGTCGCACTCCTTCCTTTGGACGATACAAGGAAGCTTGACGCGGCATACAACGATACAGCACCGCCGCCACCGCTCAAAGACGCACTAACCAGAAACCCATGGTCGGCGACGACAATAGGCGGGGTTCAGATTGTGCGCTCGCTCACCTCATTGCACGGTTACCTTCGATGGAGCCCACGCCGGATCTTTCCGGCGACCATTGACGGTCAGCATAGGCTCGCGGCGCTCAAGGAACTGCGCAGGAGAGGCAATCTTCCGACAAAGGCGTTGGAAACCGGAATTTCGGTACTGTTCCTCGTCCTTGACGCACGGGCCGGACTGGTCCTGGATGAGGCGCACCTCCCCAAGGACGAGAATCCAATATTAACAATCGTCCGTGAGATCTTTATCGATCTCAACATGAATGCCAAGAGTGTTGCCCGATCCCGACAGATCTTGTTGGATGACCAAGGCATAGAATCCCGTTGCCTGCGCCAACTGCTTGCACCTCGGGTCGGCGAAGAGGTCGCGAATCGCCTTCCGTTGGGGCTAGTCCACTGGCAGCACAACGAGTCAGCCAAGTTCAACATAGGGGAGAAAACGGGCCCGTTCATCACGACAGTTGAGCTCCTAAACGCTATTGTCCGCGACACGCTCGACCTCAAGCGGCCCAACGACCCGAACGACGAGAGTCAAGTTCGAACTTTTGTAGACTCGATCGAGGCTGCGCTGTCTGTAAGCGACTACATCAAGGGTCATGAAGCGCGGTACGTTGATCTCGTGCCGCTCCGAGCCTACGTAGACGAGCATTACCTGAAGGAAGGATTCGAGAAACCGTTCGCGAATCCGACCCCGCCGTATATCCGTGTATGCGCCGACAGTTTCGCCGACACATGGCGCCCAGTGATATTGGACGTATTCTTACGGTTCAAGCCATACGCCTCGTTCACTGCGGAGGTTCGTTCTCGTGGCGGCATTGACGGCGATTTAGCCTACTATCTCTGCCTTCCCGAGCGAGCACAGAAGCAAAAGCGCGAAGAGTGGGGCGACGAGGTCGAAACGCGACTGACTCGGCCTTTGCGCGAGTTGGACGCAATGAAGAAGGATGACTGGCCTTTCTACGCGGTCTTTCAAAAGGCGCTTTTTCGAGCGACGAAGCTCGCCTTCCTCAACTACGATGTCGCAAGGAGAAATACCCCGTTTGGCGACACTTGGATCGCGTTTCTCAACGACATGTGGGACAGAAAGGTCTTTGGCCTCAAGGCCGAATGTTCGGGATCGTACCTTTGGAGCGGAATCTCGCTGAACATCGTGAATCCAACCGTCCGATGGGCCGATTCCTCAGTTCAGCGAATCTCAGGTCTGATTCTTCTCTGGTGGTACTACCATGGCTCACTGCTCGCACGTCCGAGCGCATTCCTCAAGAAGTTGGACACTGTTCAGGGATCGGAGAAGTTCCCGGGAGCAAAAGAAGCAAGGCGATCTGTCAGCACTGGGCTCGAGCAACGTGCTCGTGGGGGACAAGAGGAACTGTCCGTAACAGAGGTGGCTGATCTGGCTGCTAAGAGACTCAGGGAGTTGCTTGGTCTAGCGTCTAGCAAGGTCTCGTCTGATGAAAGCGAGCCGGATCTTGCCACTGATTCGGATATGGGCTCTACTGCCACCTTAACCGAGACATCGGACGATGGATTGGTTGGGCGCTAGCGCTCAGCAGGTAGGTTCCTCAGCCACGGCGCGTATGGTTATACACCGCCACTCAACCGCAATTCAGCGATACGGACTCTCGCGCCCGGTCTCGCTCGCTTTGGACTACGGGTTGCTGGCGTCGGGTGCCTCTTTTTTTGACTATGGCTGCGGCCGTGGCGACGATGTGGCCAAGCTATCCCAGCAGGGGGTTACCGCGTTCGGGTGGGATCCCCATTATCGACCGGACGCGCTCCGCGTTGCTGCCTCAGTGGTGAATCTAGGCTATGTCCTCAACGTCATAGAGGACCCACTCGAGCGCGTCTCGACGCTTCGACAGGCCTATGAACTTGCGGAACGTTGTCTAGTCGTCTCGGTGCGGGTAGACCAATCACTGGAGGGGGCGACGCCGTTTGGAGACGGCGTTGTTACCGGGCGGCAGTCTTTTCAAAAGATATTTACCCAGGCTGAGTTTCGCGACTACATAGTTGATTCCTTGGGCATGCGCCCGTTCATGGCGGGACTTGGTATCGCATTTGTTTTCAAGAACCAAGACGACGAACGGCAGCTCATCGGAAATCAGGCGATCACGCGAGGGGAGTCACCACGGGACGATGCGATTGCGGCGTTCAAGGCGGACGTTGCCGCGCGGGAATTCATCGCGATGAGCACCGAATTAGGCCGCCTCCCAGTTGAGGGTGAATTTTCCCGATTCGGGTGCCTCAAAGAGCGATTTGGGTCAATGGCCCGGATACTGCGCTTGGCCAATGCGCTCCTCCAGTCTGAGGACCTCCTGGTGGTGAGAGAGCGACGGCGCGAGGATCTTCTATTGTTCATCGCGATGACGAAGCTTCAGGGCTTGACGCCGCCCCCGTATCGGATGTTGCCCAAGGAGACACGGGCGGACATCAAGATGCTGTGGCCTTCGTATCAAGCCACGATCGCGGAAGGAGAGCGGTTTCTATTCCAGATCGGGGACCCAAAGCTAGTTCGTGCGGCGTGTGTGGGGTCTGGTGCTGGGAAAGTATTGCCCGACGCCCTCTACTTTCATCGATCTGCCGAGGCATTGCAGCAAGTTCTCGTGCGACTGATAGTCTTTGCTGCGCGCCAAGTGGTGGGCGAGGTCGAGCATGATTTGGTAAAAGTGAAGATGGACGGCCGCGGAGTATCG
>CAIYDY010000202.1 GCA_903925015.1 uncultured Acidobacteriia bacterium | reverse complement strand
TCGTTCCAAGTCTCTTCATCGGGCGGGACCTCCAAATCCACGTCCGCCACGGCCACCGCGACCACCGGCCGGAGCATCTTCAACGGGCGGCTCGAATTTCGCGCCGTCCACAAAAACGTATTTCACCTTGGTTGCCGTAGCGAAAAGATCACCGTCGGCCACCACCAGATTGGCAATCTTGCCCTTGTCGATGCTTCCCAGCCGGTTCTCCACGCCGAAAATCTCGGCCGTCGAGAGCGTCAGCGCGCGCAATGCGGCCATCGGGTCCAGACCGGCGTCAATCGCCTTCTTGACTGCCGCCTTGATTTCGCGGGGTGTCGCCACGCCGTCCGAATAGAAGGCGAATTTCACGCCCGCCTTCGCCAGCGCGCCTGCCGCACTCGGGGCCTTGTCCCGCAGAATCAGCGTCCGCATCGGTTCCTCCATCGTCGGATCGGAATCCGCAGCACGTTCCGGATACTTCAGGCTCACCAAAACCGGTGTGCCCGATTTCTTCAGCGCGTCGGTCGCCCGCCACGCCTCGTGCGCCCCGTAGAGCACCGCATTCAACTTCATTTCCTTGGCGAATGCCAGCATGCGCTCGATTTCCACTTCGCGGGTGGCCGGAATCAGCACTCGCGGGCTGGAGAGTACACCTTCCAACGTACGGTCGTACGCTGGGCGTTGCAGTCCCTGCGGGTGCTTGGCGTAGATTGCCTGGGCAACCTTGTAGTGTTCCGCGTCCATGTAGATCTGCCGGATGTAGGCGATTACGCCCATCAGCGAACCGGGATAGCCCCGACCGCCGCCGCCACGCCCGCCGCTGCCCAGCGTCAGGAACTGGCCCACGTTCGGTTCAATCACCAAGTCCCCGGCGCGTTCGCCAAACAGGTTGATCACGCTCCCCTGGCCCGAGAAGATGTTGCCGTTCGGGAAGGTTACCGCCGAGGTGAATCCGCCGTTGCGCTGTGTTTCCAACGCCCGGTCGTTCGGGAAGATCTGGTCCGCAGCTTTGATGTAGGCCACGTTGGAGGGCCGGTCCTCTGGACCGCGCGACGGAGTCGTTGCCACCGGGGTCGTCGGCGCAGTGGGTGCCGGTGTGGGCGTCGCAGCTACCGCCGCCCGTCCACCGCCGCCCCTGCCGCCGGCGACTGCAGTTGCCGTCCCTGCCGGGGTGTTCGTCAATCCCCAGTTGCTCAAGCCGTCGATCAAGCCGGGGTAAACGGTCATCCCCTTGCAGTCGACCACCCACGCGTCTGCCGGAACTGCCGTGCTCGCGTCGCCGACCGCCTCGATCAGGCCGTCCCGCACCACCACCGTTCCATGCTCAATCACCGGGCCGGACACCCGGACGATCTTGGCGTCTTTCAACGCCCAGGATCCCTTCGATTGCGCCTGCAGGCCGAATGTCCCCGCGCAGGTCAGCGCGAGTCCGGCCAAGGCAATTCCATGCCGCTGTTTCATAGGCTCCTTACTAAGTCTGGTCTCAAACCGTGCTGGGTCGAAAATCGGCCCAACCTAATATACTGGTATGTTCCTTACAAAATGGCAACAACAGTTTCGTACCGCGACGCGGGAGTGAACATCGACGAGGCCGACCGCGCTGTCTCCTCCATCCGGAAGATGGCCCAAGCCACGTTCACCAAGGGTGTTCTCACCGACATCGGTTCCTTCGGAGGCTGCTTTGCGCTGCCGAAGATGAAAAAGCCTGTTCTGGTCAGTTCCGTGGACGGGGTCGGAACAAAGTTGAAAATCGCCTTCGCGACGGGGAGGCATGACACGGTCGGCGAGGACCTCGTAAACCATTGTGTCAACGATATCGCGGTCCAAGGCGCGACACCGTTGTTCTTTCTAGACTACCTTGCCGTCGGCAAGCTTGACGCTGGAGTGGCCGCGCAGGTGGTTTCCGGTATGGCGCGCGGCTGCAAGGCGAACGGCTGCGCACTCATCGGCGGTGAGACCGCCGAGATGCCAGGAATGTACCTGGATGGCGAATACGATCTCGCCGGCACCATCGTCGGCGTAGTCGAACGCGACTCCATGTTAACCGGCAAAAAGGTCAAAGCGGGAGACGCACTGCTCGCGCTTCCGTCCACGGGACTCCACACCAACGGCTACTCCCTCGCCCGGAAGATCCTGCTGGAGGTCGCCAAGTACCCGCTCGACGGCCACATTGCCGAGACCGGAACTTTGCTGGCCGACGAACTGCTGCAGGTCCACCGCAGCTACCTGAAGCCCCTCCAGGCTTTGGTGAAGGCGAAGGCCATTGGCGCTGCCGCCCACATCACCGGTGGCGGCATCACTGACAACCTCCCCCGCGTCCTCCCGGAGGGCTTGGCGGCATCCATTGAAACCGGTTCCTGGACTATCCCGCCGCTCTTCGAACTCATGCGGGAGATTGGCCACGTGCCCGTCGACGACTGGCGCCGGACCTTCAACCTCGGCGTCGGCATGATTTTCGTCGTCCCTGCCAAGAAGGTCGACGACGCGCGCAAGGCTTTGAAGCGGCTCGGCGAAAAGACTTGGATCATTGGGGAAATCATCCCCCAGAAGCGCGACGGCGAGCGCGTGGAGTACCGCGGCTAGTGCGTCTCGGAATCCTGATTTCCGGACGTGGCTCGAACTTCGAGGCCATCGCCAACAGCATTTCGCGCGGCAAGCTCGACGCCGAGATCGCCATTGTGATCGCAAACAAGCCCGGTGCCGGGGGCTTGGTGATCGCACGGGAGCGGGGCATTCCCGCCAAGGTGATTCCGTCGCGCGGATTGGACCGCGAACAGTATGACAAACTGTTGATCGACGAATTGCGCGCACATGACGTGGAATTGGTCTGCCTTGCAGGCTTCATGCGCCTGCTCAGCGCCAACTTCGTCAAGGCATTTCCAGACCGGGTTCTGAACATCCACCCGTCGTTGTTGCCCGCCTTTCCGGGCCTCGACGGCCAGAAGCAGGCCTTGGACTACGGCGTCAAGATCGCTGGATGCACCGTCCATTTCGTGGACGAGTTCCTCGACTCGGGCCCCATCGTCCTGCAAGCCGCCGTCCCCGTCTTGGACGACGATACGGTGGAATCGCTTTCCGCCAGAATTCTCGCCCAGGAGCACGCGACATACTCCAGCGCGATCCAGTTGATCGCCGAAAACCGCCTGGTGATCGAAGGCCGCAAGGTCCGCATCCTCCCGGAAAATCCGTCCGCGTAGCTGCTGTGTGGGGCAGCCAATCTTGGCTGCAGCCGCCTTTCAGGCGGCCATAACCGAACGTCCCGGCGCGCCAACGAGGGCAGTAGCCCCCCGTAACCATCACCTTGCAAAGTTGTGGCAGACTGGTTAGTATTGATATCGCTCTGGTAGGAGCAAAAAGGAAAACATGATCACCAGGTTATTGAAAAACATGAGCCGGACCGGCAGGGCAAGCGCCATGGCCGCGCTCGCTTTCGGCACTGGCCTAGCCGTGCCGGCAGACGCTGCCGTCGTTTCCATAGACTTCGCCACGGCACAGGGTGCCGACGGTGTCTTGACATTCATCGACAACCCTTTTGTCAAGAATCCGGCCCGCGACAGCTTCTTCGCGCAAATTGTTTCGCCCCAGTTCGGGAACGGCACCATCTCGGTGACCAATGATTTCACCACCTACGACCTCAAGACCGGTTTCCCGGTGAGCGGTTCCGGGGCCGTGGCCATGTTCTCGTTTCCGGCCGGAGTCTTCATGGGCACGGTGACCACCCAGATCTCCGGTCCCAACACCGCTACCGTCACCTACAAGATCGCCACCGGTACGGGGGCTTTCGCCGGCGCAACAGGCACCTTGGTGGAAACCGCAACGTTCACCAGCACGGGCAACTATGGCAGCACGCCCACGGTCCCTGCCACCGTATCCCTGACGTCGAAGGGCGGCACCCTCACAGTCGTCGCCGCGCCGGCTGCCACCTCCACCGCCAACTCGTACTTCACCACGAACCTTGTCTCCAACGTTGCCGGTGCGGCAGCGGTAACCGATGCGAACTTGGTCGATCCCTGGGGAATTTCCAGCAGCACCGCTGGCAGCCCCTTCTGGGTTTCCAACCACTTGGCTGGTAACTCCACGCTCTACAACGGCTCCGGCGTGATCACCCCCACCGTGGTCGCCGTACCTGCGGGAGCCGGTTCCGGCAAGGTGGCCGGTCGTCCCACTGGGCAGGTTTGGAACGGCACCGCGACTGCGTTCCTGCTCCCCAAGCCGGGCAACGGCAGTGCGGCCTCATTCATTTTCGCCACTGAGGACGGCACCATCTCCGGTTGGAATGGCGGCTCGGGCTCGCTCGCCCAAGTGATGGTGGACAATTCGATTTCCTCCACCGGTGCCATCCTGACCCAAAAGGTCGATTCCGCCGTGTACAAGGGGCTCGCGATCGGCAACAGTGCCGCCGGGGCCACGCTATATGCTGCCAACTTCCGGTCCGGCAACATCGACGTGTTTGATTCCAAGTACAATCCGCTGAAGCTCGCTGGAACCTTCAGTGATCCTGCTGTTCCGGCCGGGTTTGCCCCGTTCAACATCTGGACTCTCGGCGGCCAGTTGTACGTCGCCTATGCCAAGCAGGACGCGGCAAAGTATCTGGATGTTGCCGGTGCGGGCAACGGTTACGTCGCGGCCTTCGATCTGAACGGCAAGCTGGTCGCGCACATTGCCTCCGGCGGCGCGTTGAACTCGCCGTGGGGCTTGGCCATTGCTCCGGCCAACTGGGGCGCATTCGGCGGTGCCTTACTGGTCGGCAATTTTGGCGACGGCAAGATCAACGCCTATGACCTGAAAACGAACAAGGTCCTCGGCGCAATGCAGGACGCGTCCGGTGCCACCATTTCCATCTCCGGCCTCTGGGGCCTCATCTTCGGCAACGGCGGGCGCGGTGGCGACTCCAACACGCTGTATTTCACCGCCGGTGTCCCCAACGGCTCCAAGGTTGCCCGCGGCTTGCTGGGCTCCCTCGCTCCTCCCGCCGCCCTCACGCAGGTCCTGAATGCCGCCAGCCTGTTGCCGGGTCCGATCGCCCCCGGTGAGATCGTCACCATCCAAGGTTCCTCGGTTGGGCCCTCGCCAGCCATCGCGGCCACGATTCCGAAGACCGGCAGCGTGGCAACCACACTGGCCGGAACCACGGTCATGGTGAACGGCACAGCCGCCCCGATCATTTCCACGGGCTCCACCGCGACCACGTTCCAGGTTCCCTACGAAGTGGGAACGTCGTCGTCCGCCAGCATCGTCCTGAGCTTCGCGGGCCAGACGACCGCTGCACTCACCGTCCCGGTGGACCCCAGCGCCCCCGGCTTGGTCACCTCCAACGGTTCGGGCCTCGGCCAGTTGCTCGCCATGAACAGCGACGGCTCGGTCAATTCCGCCAAGAACCCGGCCCGTCTCGGCCAGCCGCTCTCGATTTTCACCACAGGTGCGGGCCAGACAACTCCGGCCTCCAAGACTGGCGCGATTCAGGAGACAACTGCAGTCTCGGTCTCCATGCCGGTTTGGGTCTACATCGGCGGCCTGCCGGCCAACTTCGTCACCACCTCCGGTGTTGCGGGAAGCTTGACCGACAACGTCTCGATCCAGTGCATCATCCCCAATGAGATCGTGCCGGGACAGACCAGCGTCTCGATCACGGTGGGTTCGGGCAACTCCCAGTACTCCGGCTTCATCTACACGAAGTACTAAGCGAAGGGCGCAAACGCGGGAAGGGCCCCGATGCCGAAGCATCGGGGCCCTTTCCAATTCAGCAAAAGGCTTGACTTAGGCGAACGTCGGGACCACGTACCCCTTGCGGTAATCGCGGTGGAACATGGCGTTGGCTTCCTTGTCGGTGCCGCAATTCCACTTGTCGGCATCGAAATGGACTGACCGGCCCAGCCGGTAGGAGATGTTGGCCAAGTGGACGAGGGTCGTGGAAATGGCACCCTCCTCGATTTCCGCCGTCAGTTCCCCGCGGCTGCGGCTGCGGACTGCGGTAATGAAGTTGGCGAAGTGGTCGCCATCGGCGGTGCGTCCGGGACCGGGCTCAGCGTTTTCGCCCAAATACGTGTAGTACTTGGTGTAGCCGTCGATAGCCAGATAACCCTTCGACCCGTAGAACAGGTTGCCGACCGTATTGCTCTTCTTGCTCTGGTCGAAGAGATGGATGTCGGCCTCGTGGTTCGTCATCCAGTGGCG